>CAXHNU010000016.1:2173-40637 GCA_964017555.1 uncultured Butyricicoccus sp.
ACAATGCGGTTTGTCCGCTTTACTGTATCGCCCTCGCGGATATTTTGATCTGAGCCGAGGATAACCGCACCAACCAAATCTTCTTCCAGGTTCTGCGCCATGCCGTACACGCCGCCTGGGAATTCCAGCAGCTCGCCTGACATACATTCTTCCAGTCCGTGGATATGGGCAATACCGTCGCCGACGGTGACAACCGTACCGACGTTGGTCAGCTTGATCTGGGACTGGTAGTTTGTGATCTGCTGTTTGATGATGGTGCTGATTTCATCAGGGCGTAAATCCATGAAGTCACCTGCTTCCTTACGCAATAAATTGGGTTAGCTGCTGTGCCAGCTCCTGGAGTCGGGTGCGGACAGACGTGTCAATCTGCTTATTGTCCACCTTGACCACAATGCCGCCAAGGATGGAAGGGTCAACACGGGTTTCCAGCACGACTTTTTTGCCGGTCACAGCGCTCATTTTTTCTTTCAGCTTGAGGAAAAGTTCCTTGTCCAGCGGGGTCGCGGTCAGCGCCCGGACTTCGCAGATGCCTTCCTCAAAGTAATGCTGCTGTTTGTAGGCGGTTGCCATTTCGGGGAGCAGCCCAATCCTGCGTTTTTCGGTGATCAGCATCAAAAAATTCAGCAGGAAGGGATCAATACGCCCCTCAAATACAGTTTGCAGCAGCCCCTTTTTTTCATGGAGCTGGATGGACGGCGTCTGCATAACCTTCATGAGGTCAGGGTTTTCCGAAAACACCTTGCAGACCGCTTGCAGCTCGTCCAATAGCTGGGGGATTTTTCCGGCTTCTTTTGCCACTTCATACAGGCTAAGCGCATAACGTTCGCTTACAATAGACGCCATTTAAATCACCCCACCTTGTCGATGAAATCTTCAATCAGGCGCTTATGGTCATCCGCATTGATGTCCTTTTCGACAACCTTGGATGCGATCATCACCGACAAGCCAGCGATTTCATCTTTGATTTCATTCATAGCCTTTTTGCGTTCCTGTTCAATGGACTGCTCGGCTTTTTTCTTCAGGTCAACCGCCTGACGGGTTGCCTCGGCAAGGATTTCTTCTGACCGTGCGGTCGCGCGGCGGGTGGCAGTCTGCGTGATTTCAGCCGCTTCCTGTTTGGCGTTTGCCATGGATTCGGTATAATCCTTTTTCATCGCAGCCGCCTGCTTGCGGTCGGTTTCAGCCTCGTCATACATCGCCTGCACTTCTTCGGAGCGGGCAGCCAGCATTTTGCGCACAGGCCCGAACAGAAATTTCTTCACAATCAGGAACGTGATCAGGGTATTACAGATTGTGACGATAATATTCCACGCGCCCAGGCTGACTAAATTATCATACAATTCCATTTCCCTCCTTCCGGGTGGAAAGCTGCCGGTTTAGAAATTGCCGACAAACGGGTTGGCAAAGAGCAGCAGCAGCGCGATAACCAGCGCGTAAATACCGGTGGATTCTGCCATCGCGATACCAAGGATCATGGTACGAGTGACATCAGACTGTGCTTCGGGCTGGCGGGCAATTGCCGAGCAAGCCTGACCTGCAACATAACCTTCACCAATACCAGGGCCAAGGCCGGCGATCATTGCCATACCTGCGCCAAGGGCGGACATACCTGCTACGAATGCATTGGGATCCATAAGAATTTCCTCCTAAAAATATTCCTAAAACAGATTTGTAAAGTTTGTTAATCTTTTGCCGAACCGACATATGCCATGGTCAGCATACTGAAAATGAATGCCTGGATACAGCCTGAGAACAGGTCAAAATACAGGCTGAGCACGCCGGGAACACCGATTTGGAACAGCGGGATGGGCAGGTGCAGCAGCCCGCTAAACGCGCTGAGCGCGCTGAGCAGCAAGCTGGAAATGACAAAACCGCCCGTGATATTGCCAAAGTGACGGAAACTCATAGAAATCGGCGTTGCGACTTCGCTGAGCAGGTTCATCGGCACCATGACAACAATTGGCTCGGTAAAGCCTTTGAGGTAACCGCCAAGCCCATGGTACTTGATTTTATAAAAAGTAATCAGCGCAAAGGTCATCAGCGCCCACCCCAAGGTGGTGTTCAGGTCAGCGGTGACCGAGCGCAGCGTTACCAGCGAGCACAGTGAGCCAAAGACCGAGGACATCATCAGCGTCATGATATAGGGGGAATACCCGCTGAAATCCGGTCCCATATTCTGTTGAACCAGACCGTCTATCATGAGCACAATTTTTTCGGCAAGTGCCTGTTTGCCTTTTGGGATTTTTTCCATCCTGCTGGTCAGGAAGATGCACAGCACCAGGATAAACGCCATGACAATCCAGTAATTGACCATGGTTTCATTGATGGGCAGGTTCGGGTTGCCAAACAGGTATGTGTATATTTTTGGCCCGTTTATTTGCGTCACGCAATTAACCTCCTTTCTTTTGGAATATGCCGGATGCTGCCAGGATTGCTTTGGGGTAAAACAGCGGCACGGCGGCGGCGACCGCGTTGATATAAGGACATTTGATTGCCCCAAACATCAGCAGCCCGGTCAGCAAATACCGCAGCACATAGCGGCTTGACTGCAGCCGCCTGGCAAGGGCAGGGTCACCCATCAGGACACCCCGCACCGCGGTATGCGCCATCATGCTGAAATTAAACACGGCATAGGCAGACCCAAGCGCCAGCCCAAGCACAGTGCCCCAGCCATAGTACCCCGCAAGGGCAAATACGGCATACGTCAAAAGCACCAGAGGGACAGAGCCGCGCGCCATGCGCCGGGTTTCCCCGCGGGCAATTTCAAAAGCGTCCATCTTCATCCTCCCGGCCTTTCTCGGATTCTTTCTGCATAAAACGGAAAAATTTCATCAGGTTAACTGCCGCGCCGCCCAGCCCAAGAAAAATCGCCACCGGCATCACCCAGCCGCCGACAGCAAAACGCTGCTGCAGCCAGTATGCACAAAGCACGCTCAGGGCAATCGGTCCGGCGAGGGAGGCAGACAGTGCAGTCACCCACACAAGATATTTCCATACAGTGGATTTGCTTCCCACAGTGGTCCCCCTCCAGTTCCGCTTACGCTACCTTCTATTATACATAAAATCACCAAAATAAAAAACACTTTTTATCGCGTTTTTACAAAAATATTTTTTGGGTTCTTGCGGCGCCCTGGCAAAGCAAACAAAAAGCTGGGCGCAATATTGGTGATTGCGCCCAGCAGGGTTTGCCAGGGTACATATGTCAGAAGCTGTTCACACGTATTTCTTCATGCCCTCGGTAATGGCGGTTGCATCCTCGCTGAGGGTGACGGTAAAGTCCACGCTGTGTTTGGTGGAAAAAGCGTCCAGCTCACGCAGGAAAGCTTCCGCTGTTGCGGGGTCTTTGGAGTCCAGCAGCTTGTAAAGCCCATCGATGTAAATTTTGGTGATGTCGTAATTGCCGGCATGGATGCCGGAAATAAAGCCAAGCAGCCCTTTATAGCCTTCAACGAGGTAATCGCTGATGTTGACCAGGCGTGCATCATAGGAGATATCGAATTTCAGCTTATCGCCTTTGGCGATGCAAACGATGCTCCCCTTTTCTTCTTTCGCAGCGGCGTTGACCAGTTCGATGATGGTTTTGGTTTTCCCTGTGCCGGCGCCGCCAACAATGAGTTTTATCATAATTAAATTTTCCTCCCAACCTTTGAGGTTATACTTAATGTTACCATAGAACAGGGAAAAAGACAATCCAAAACCGAAGATTTCCCATGAATTTTATGAAAACAAAGAAAGCGCTCTGCGCAGGCAGCGCCAAAAGGGTTAGGCATCTTCTTTCATCAGCACAATACGCAGAAAAGAGCGGAACAAATCATCAAAATGCAGGCTGTCCACCGATTCGCCAGCGGTCAGGCGCAGTGTGAACAGCACTTTATCGCCATCACACACTTGGGCTGTGCCCAGCTCTTGCCCGGCAGCAACGGGGGCTTCCAGCATTTCAGGCAGGTCAATTTTTGTGGAAACGCGTTCCAGGCTTTCTTTTGCAACGACAACCGGCGGCACCTGTTCCGCCTGCACCGAAACGGTTTCAGCTTTGCCCATGCGCACCGGGATTGGGTTTAACGCCTGGGTCAAATCGGGTGTATATGGTGTAAAATTGGCAAACCCATAGTTAAGCAGCGCTGTGGCGTCTGCCATGCGGTTTTCTTTGGTTGGCGCACCCATGACGGTAGCAATCAGCGTCATGCCGTCACGCTGGGCAGCGGCAGAAATGCAAAACCCTGCTTGTGAAATATAACCGGTTTTCAACCCGATAAGACCTTGATAACTGCGCAGCATTTTATTGGTATTTGCAAGCGAAAACTGCCCGTTCCGGATGGTATCCATCCAAATGGTTGTATAATCCAGAATTTTGGGGTGTTTGAGCAGTTCCGCCGAAATCAGTGCCAAATCCCGTGCGGAAGTTAAGGTTTTCTGTCCATCGGCATCCAGTCCGTTTGCATTGACAAACGTCGTAGAGGTGCAGCCAAGTTCTTTGGCGCGCTGGTTCATCAGCCCGACAAAGGATTCCTCACTGCCGCATAAATGCTCGGCAACTGCCACCGCGCAGTCATTGGCAGAACCAACAGCAATTGCTTTCAGCATTTCATCCAGCGAAAGCTGTTCGCCTTCTTTCAGCCAAATTTGGGTGCCGCCCATCGAGGCGGCGTGCGCCGTCCCTGTCACCATCGTATCCAGCGTGATTTCGCCGCGGTCAAGGGCTTCCATCGCCAGCAGCATGGTCATAATTTTGGTGACAGAAGCTGGTTGGAGCGGTTCTTCGGCATTCATTTCATAAAGCATTTGTCCACTTGCATCATAAAGCGCAGCGGATTTTGCGGTCAAATTGCCCATGGCGGGCAATGCCGCCGCATGGGTAAACAAAAGCATCATGCACAAGATGACACAGGATAGTTTTTTCATCATGTTTCCCGCCTTTCCGGTTTATTACATAGACTATGCCTTAGATCGGAAAAATATACATAGCTGCTGCCAGTCTGTGTGTAATCTGTGCAGTTCTACAATTGACAGCCAATAACCGCAAGCGTATGATGAAAGAAGATTTTTTGCCACAGGGGGAGATTTTTTATGTTTGCAAACAGTATCATTGTTTTCAAGCAAATTATTGTCATGTTTTTTATGATGCTGCTTGGATATTATATTTTCAAGCAAGGGCTTTTTGATAATGAAACCACAAAAAGTATGTCTGGGCTGCTTAACCGTTATGTCATGCCATGTACCATTATCCGTTCGTTCCAGCGTGAATTTGAACCAGGTCTTGCCCGCACATTTTTTATTACCATGCTTTGCGCCGCAGCCAGTTTTGTGATATCCATTGCCATATCCAGCATTGTTTACCGCCGGGGTCGCACGGAAAACTATGCCGACCGCCGGGTTTGTACGATCTTAACCAATGATGGGTTTATGGCGCTGCCGCTGCTGGCGGCAATGTTTGGCGGGGACGGGGTGTTCCTTGGCTCTGCCCATATCTGCTGTATGGCAACCGTTTTATGGACATACTGTGTCTATCAGCTTTCCCATGGACGCGAACGCATGACCATCAAAAAAGCAGTGTTCAATAACCCAGGGCTTTTGGGTGCGGTGATTGGGATGATTGTGTTTGTTTCTCCGTTCAAGTTACCAGAATTGGTGTTTACAGCGGTGGATTTTGTCGGCGATTTAAATACGCCGCTTGCCATGATCAGTTTGGGCTGTTTTTTGGCACAGGTGGATTTTAAGCAGTGTTTTTCGGATATTTCACTTTGGAAATTAAGCGCGCTGCATATGCTGGCTATCCCTGCCATTTTGATGGTATTGCTGCTGTTTGTGCCGATTGACCAAACCGCAAAACTCGTTTTGCTTGTCGGCGTATCGGCGCCATGCGCCATTGCCTGTGCCATGTTCAGTCAGGTCTATGGGGCGGATTACCTTTATGCAACCCGTGCGATTGCGCTGACAACGGTTTTATCTGTTATCACACTGCCTGGGCTGATTGCCGTGATGGAAATCTTAATGCGGCTGACGGCATAAAATATCCAGAACAATAAAACCCATTCTGAAAAGCCTGCCGGCAGCTGCCGACAGGCTTTTTACGTAAAAATTAGGCGCCATATGGGAAAATTCCAGGACTCTTGTAGATTTTTAAGGTTAATTTCAGCTTTCTAGGATAAAGTAAACGTACAGCGTGAGTGAGTTCGGATTGCCGCGCTGAATGCCGGTACACTGCCGCCATCACGTGTGCCGGTAGAAAATCATATCCCACGCCGACGGGACGCGCCGGGGAGGATCGCCCCACCGTTTCTCCACATCTTCATGTTGTCATCGTTTTTATTCTCGGTGTCGTCCCGCTGGGCAACTTTTCTTAATGATCGTTTTTTCATTTATTTTGTTCCATGTTCTATTTTATTCATTATCCTTTATGGTCACTCCGGATTTTTCCGGAGTATTTTTTTTGCGTTGGGAGGGGCTTTTGCCCCTCCCAACGGTTTATTATTTTACCACAATGCCCAACCGGCTGCCCAAACGGCTCAGCAGTTCATTGGTAATCGTGCCGCATTGTTCCGCAAGTGTTTCCGCATGAATCACCTGATTGCCATCCTGCCCAATCAGCGTCACAATATCCCCGCTGCATATGCCATCAATGCCAGTTGCATCGATTAGCATCTGATCCATACATACCCATCCAACAACCGGCGCAAACTGTCCATGGATCAACACCTTTACCCCATATGCAGCCATTTCCCGCGGCAAACCATCTGCATAACCAATTGCTGCCACCGCAAGCACACTGTCCCGCTGTGCGGTAAAAGCACAGCCATACCCCGCGCTTTGCCCTGCTGCCAGCCTACGCACCGCGCCAATCCTTGCGCGCAGTGATAATACCGGCAATAAGTCCAGCGGCGCTGCAACCGGTTTGGTATCGCTGTATACGCCATATAAAGCAATCCCTGCCCGCAGGAAATCGCATGGCTGTGCAGGCAGGTTCAAAATGCCATAACTCGCCTGCAAATGTACCTTGCCAGGGGCAAGCCCGTGTTCATACATTTGGTCAACCGTTTCATAAAACGCATCCATTTGTGCCCCGGTATAAGCTGCCGCATTTGGCGCCAAACTGTCTGCCATACATAAATGAGAAAATACGCCTTCTATTTTAAGGTTAGGCAGCGCATAAATGCGCTGTAATGCCGCAAAATCATAGGCTGGGATGCCTAACCGGTGCATCCCAGTATCCAGCGCCAAATGCACCCGCAAAGGAAACCCTTGCGCAGATAATGCCTGCGCATGGGTTTCGTCAACAACAGTTTGTGTCAGCCGCCAACGTGCCAATAATCCTGCTTCTGCCGGCATTGTGTATCCCAGAATCAGAATGATTCCACGGATACCTTTTTTGCGCAATGCAATGCCTTCTGCCAGTGACGCTACCGCAAACGCACGTACCCCGGCTTTTTGCAGGCATTTTGCAACCGGTACTGCCCCATGCCCATAAGCATCCGCTTTCACCACTGCCATCAGTGTGCAGCCCCTGCCAGCCTGCTGCTGAAGCATTGCTGCATTGTGCCATAACGCATGGCTGTCAATCTCACGCCATGCCCGCGCGGCGGGATGGACAGGCATTGGGCGAAGCATCTGCAAAATGCCTGCCACAGCAAAGCTGGATGCCAACACTGCCGCAAAATGCCCAAAGCTGTTTTCAATCAGCAGGTTTTCCAGATGCAGCAGTTTTGCCGCCATGCGCACCAGCACAATGCACCATGGATGCACCAAGTAAACCAGCATGGATAATCCCCGTGCGGTATGATTCTGCGCCGTATTTAAGGATAATAAGCACGAAAATAAAAAAAACATCACAAGCGGCAGCAAAAGATACATGCTGTCATGCCGCTGCACCTGTTGTCCATGCAGGGAAAAGGCTTCTATACTCATCAGCGCAAGCGCAATGCAAAACCCAATACCGGAAAACCGGATATTCCGCCGCCGCACGGCAGCGCCAAGCAAAAGGAAAAACGGCGCAAAAAATATGCCGTTCCGGGTGTAGGAAAAAATAAGGAACAGTCCATCATAAATTTGATGCAGCGCGGGTACGGTGTCAATCAGCCCGAAATAGCTGTCCCCACCAAGTCCAATGAGATATAATAGTCCGGAAATCGTCAGCGCCGGGAATCGCCCAAGCTGATATAACCCGCGGGCAATCAAAACGCCAATGACAACCGCGGGCAAATACCACAAGTGATAAAATGTGCCGTCAAAACATAATTTTTTGGGCAGTTCAGCAAGTGGAAAGCTGTCCGCATATAGGTTTAACGGCAGATATAGGACAATCGATACGCCATATAACAGCAAAGCATGGCGGATAAACCGCCCTATGCCCTGCCAGCCCTTGCGGGCAAGAAAATAACCGCTGGACATAAAGAAAAAAGGGACGGCAACCCGTGCAAATACACGGGTAAACCAAAAATCTGCTTCCGGGTTCCAATTCGTCAGCGGTGAGGTATGGATGGCAACCACTAGCACAGCAGCAAATAACCGGAAATCATCCAGCGCGGCAAACCGTTTTTTCATGCGGTACACCCCCAGGCGGTCACAAAAAACCCGCTGATATTATCCCCGGATATCTGGCAGCATCCTTCCGGCAGGTTGATTTCTACTTGTTCTTCTGGGCAGGGCACATAAAAAACCTGTATGGTGCGTCCATGCGCAAGGGTAAGCATACGCGGCTTTTGCCGCAGGAAATCCGGATATTCCTCTAAACATAACCCATTGTGTTCGATCAGCATTGCGTGCGGCATTCCAATATACCGGAAGTGCCAGGGTTCATGTGCAATGCCTGTCAGATGTTCTTTGCCGCGCGGATACCGTGTAATAAATCCATATTGCGCCGCCAGCCGCCGAAAGGCAGCACATGCGCCTTCTTCCGGAAAATCCGGACGGATAAAATCAATCTGTTTGGCAGCGCGCCCCAAATCAATGGCAAACCCCGTTTGGTGTTCGCTGCACCCTGGCAGCGCGACATATTGCCGGGTAAACACTTCTCCACTTTCCGCCATGCTTTTATCCCAAATTTGCTGCTGTTCGGCATGGCTACGCCAGCCCGAAACCGGGACAATCTCCTGCCTGCCGCCACACGCTTTGATACATTCCTGTAATAAATAAGCAGCTTTACGCGCCAGCAAAATGCCGGCATAACGGTCATCTACTGGACATAAAGATATTTTTTGTTCCTTCAGCGGATGGGCTTGGTTCACAATGACAGCCGTACCCTCATAGATTTTTTCCCGTTTTATGCGCATGGTGTATTCGCCCCTTCCATACCGAGTGCAATCATCCGGTCTAATAATGCCGGGAAAGAAATGCCAATTGCCTGCATCATCCCCGGATAACGGCTATGCGCAGTGAATCCAGGGATTGTATTGACTTCATTGCATAAGATTTGCCCATCTGTGGTCAGGAACATATCGACACGGGCAAATACTTTACATCCCAACGCATGATAAATCTTTTTAGCAGCAAAACAGATTTTTTCTTCGGTTTCAGGGTCAATGCGTGCCGGACAATGAATTTTAGAAGTGATCAACTGATATTTTTCGGTGAAATCAAAAAACCCGCCGGACAGCTCAATTTCATCCACCCTGCCAGTGATTAGGTTCTGATTGCCAAGAACAGCACAGCCAACTTCAACCCCTTCCACAGCCTGTTCAATGATAACCATATCATCATACAAAAAAGCTTGCTGCACAGCGTCAGATAACTTGTCTGCCGCCGTGACGCGGGAAATCCCAAAGGAGGAACCTGCCCGCACAGGTTTGACAAATACCGGGTAGCCAAGGATTTCTGCCCATGCTGCAATGACTTCGGGCGCAGTACCGCGCGGGAATGCTTTGCCTTTTGGCACGCTGACGCCTGCGGATTCCGCAAGGGTATGGGTGCGGGCTTTATCCATCGCAAGGGCGCTGGCAAGCGTACCGCATCCGACGATTGGAATGCCCGCCAGTTCCAACAAGCCTTGTAATGTGCCATCTTCCCCATTTTTGCCATGCAAAACAGGGAATGCGGCGTCAAACTTTAACCGGAGCAGGCATTTGCCAAAAACAATCAGTTCATGCCTGCCGCGTTCCGGCGACAATGCACATGGAGTAACCTGGGTAGGATCTTGCGCCCAAGTATCCGATGCAATGTGATCAATGGGGCCGGTATAATGCAGCCAGTGTCCGTCAGGCGTCATGCCAACCATCAGCGGCGCATATTTTTCCGGGTCTAAATGGGATAATACGGCATGGGCAGACTGCAACGAAATTTCATATTCTGTGGAACATCCACCGAAAAATATAATGGGTATCAGTTTTTTCATTTTATGATGTAACCTCCGGGCTTTTATGTGCCAGGATGTGAAAAACGCCTGATTCCTGGCACTTATGATTGTACCGGAATCAGGCGTTTTGTTCTTTTGGATTTTCCAAAGGAAAACATACAGATTTCTTGACCATTTCTTACGAAATTCTTACGGCGCATCAGGCGGATGGTTTGCCGGGCAAAGGCAGCATGATGGTAAATATCACTTGGTTTTCCGCACTTGCCGCCGTGATGGTGCCGCCGTGCAGGGTGATAATTACCTTTGCGATGGCAAGCCCTAACCCGGCGCCGCCGGAATTTGTGCCGCGGGCGCTGTCCAAACGGAAAAATTGTTCAAAAATGCGCGATAACTTATCTGGCGGGATGGTCTTGCCTGGGTTTATAAATGTCAGGGTAATCATGGCAGCATCCTGCCTGCCGCTGACTGAAATATGACTGCCTGGAAAAGAATAATGGCAGGCATTGCGAAACAAGTTGTCAAACACACGCGCCAGCTTATCCGCATCACATTCATAGGGGAGTTTTGTCGGCAAATCCAATGTATAAGTCAATTCTTTTTCGGCAAATATGGGTTCAAATTCATTGGAAATCTGCTGAAGCATACGGGTTAAATCAACCGGTTCGGTTTCTAAAGTCAAATGCGTCAGATTAAAGCGCGTAATTTCAAAAAATTCATTGATTAAATCTTCAAGCCGCTCTGCCTTTTCCAAAGCAATGCCAGTGTAACGTTCCCGCAGCTGGGCAGAAATATAAGGTTCATCCCGCAGCAGGGAAAGATAACCAATGATACTGGTGAGCGGTGTTTTCAGGTCATGCGCCAAATAAACAATCAAATCATTTTTGCGTTGTTCGGTTTCCCGTGCCATTAACGCATGGCGCAAGGCTTGTTCCCGCGCCAAGTTTAACTCATCTTCAATGTGTTTGATGCCTGACGGCAAATGGATTGGCGTTTCATCTGGGTGCGCAAGCTGTTCCGCAGCGGCTGCCAGTTCATCCAAATACCGCAGCGGTTTGCACAGGTAGATATAGGTAATGATCAGCCAGCCGCTGCCGAGGATAATCATTGTCCATAAAATAATATAGGATTTTACCCATTGCAAAAAACGGTAAACCGGGTCTGTTTCCTGCCAAGTAAACTGGCTGAAAAACTGCCAGAAAAAGAACACAAGAAAGAAATACAGGGCAGTAAAGGCGAGAAGTGTCAGCACATACTGCGATAAATGCTGGCGGGATAATGCGCTGTGTTTATGGCGCGGATTCGGTTTTTTATCATTCAATGGTATAGCCAACTCCCCATACAGTTTTAATAAACTTTGGTTTACGGCGGTTTTCGTGCATTTTTTCCCGCAGACGGGCAATATGGGTCATAACGGTATTATTGCTGTCCATATATTTTTCACCCCAAACGGCTTCAAATAAATCCTCACTGGAAACGACACTGCCGCGGTGCTCACATAAATACCATAGGATTGAAAACTCCAACGGGGTAAGCGATAATTCTTCCTGATAAAGCATACATTTATGTGTTGTTTTAGAAATCCATAATCCTTTGATATCATATTCATGGGTTTCTATGGGCACCGATTCACTGGCATTATACTGCGTGTAGCGGCGGAGCTGGGTTTTCACCCGCGCAACCAGTTCCAAGGGGTTAAAAGGCTTTGTGATATAGTCATCCGCACCAAGGGTCAACCCCATAATTTTATCCATATCTTCAATTTTTGCAGTCAGCATAATAATAGGAAACAAATATTTTTCCCGTATTTTCTGACATAAAGAAAATCCATCCATATCCGGCAGCATAATGTCCAGTATGGCTAAATCCGGCGGCTGGTGCGCGATGCTTGCAAGCGCATCCATGGCATTGCCGCATTTGCTGACCGTATAACCATCATTCTTCAAATAAACTTCTACAAGGTCTGCAATCGCGGCTTCATCATCCACAACAAGGATTTGTAAACCCATCGTGAAAATACACACACCCTTCTGAAAATGATATCGCTGCAAAAAATATATCTTGCCCGTTTCAATCATTATATCATAATGATGCACTGCCTTCCATAGATGCAGGCGAAAGCTTTTGGGATAAAAAATGCTTTACCCAGCCGCTTGACAAAGGCAAAGCATATACTTTATAATAAGCAGAAAAGGCGCTGCCATAACACGGTTAACCGCCTAGTGAGTCGAACATATTTGTTGACCGTTCAGCTGATACCTGAGCGGTCAACGCGCATTTATCGACAAAATATAAAGCCAAAGGGCAGTACAAAGAATAAATCTCCATAATTTCATCAACATTTGCAGCACCCCCTCCCCATAAAGAAATTTGCGGGAGAATGGGGCAACTGACCGCCGCTATGTAAAAACGCAGCGCCGATTCCAGTGCACCAAATGAAAGGGCTGTCCCAAATGTTAAGACATCTCTATTATATCGTAGCATAACCTGATATGTCAAATTTTGCGTTTTCCTGCCTGCCTTGGCAGGCTTTTTTATATGATTAAAAACCACATAAGCAGCAACTGCTTGCTTACATCCAAAACTGCCCTTTTCTTTTATGATTTATTTTAAATTCTATTAAAAGCCGAATGAAATTGATTTTCATGCCAAAATCACAAAATATAATTAAAACAGATGTTTGTAAAGCGATTGCAATCTGCCCAAAGATATTATATAATAAAGTAGATTCATAAGAAAATATAAAATGCAGGCTTTATCCGCCAAGGGCAAACCCCTTGCCGGATGGAACCAAATATGATCTGGATATGGAGGAATGACTTATGAAAACTCTAAGCGAAAAGCAAAAGCAAATCTTAAAATACATCAGCCAGTGTACCATTGATCAAGGTTATCCGCCTTCTGTGCGGGAAATCGGCAAGGAAGTGGGGCTGAGCTCGCCTTCTACGGTACACGCCCATCTGAAAACCCTGCGGGAACTTGGCTATTTGGAAAAAGAAGACCATAAAACCCGTGCGCTTTCGGTACGGGGTGGCCCAGTCATGACAGCACGTGTGCCGATTTTAGGACGGGTAACAGCAGGTATGCCAATCCTTGCCACAGAAAATATCGAAGGCTATGTACCATATGGGGCAACCAACACAACCGATGAATATTTTGCGCTACGCATTATGGGGGAATCCATGATTGGTGCAGGCATTATGGATGGGGATTTGATTATTGTCCATCAGCAGGCAGCCGCACATTCCGGACAAATTGTTGTTGCCCTGATTGAAGATGAAGCTACCTGCAAGCGTTTGCTGTTACAGGATGGGGAAGTTTGGCTGATGCCAGAAAACCCAGCATATCCACCGATTAACGGCAATGAATGCACCGTTTTAGGGGTAGTTGCCGCAGTATATCGCGAATATCAAGTATAAGCCATGGCGGAGCTAAGCAGCAGTGTGCTTTCGGTGCAGGGGATTGGACCGAAAAAAGCTGCCTTGCTGAAAAAAATGAATATCCATACCCTGGCGGATATCTTAAACACATATCCGCGGGATTATGAAGACCGCACCCGTATTTTACCGGTTGCGGAAACCCAAGAAGGGGATAAAGTCAGCATTTATGCAACAGTTGGCACAGCACCAACTGTGCATTATGTGCGCAAAGGCATGGAAATCACCCGGCTGACGGCATTTGACAGCACAGGTGTAATGCACATTATTTATTTCAACAATAAATATGCTGCCGCTCAACTGCGCGAAGGCACCGAATATTTATTTTATGGGCGCGTGCAGCGGCAGGGCAAACAAAAGGTGATGGTATCGCCTGTAGCAGAGCGATATGTTGGCGAAGGGGCGCCAGGGCGGATTGTGCCGGTTTATCCACTGACAGCAGGGCTATGCCAGCGGGATATGGCACGGCTTGCCGAGGCTGCACTGCAATGCCCAGATCTGCTGGAAGACCCCTTGCCTGCCCCGCTGCGGCAGGAATATGCACTGCCGGATTATGCCCAGGCGATCCGGTTTATCCATGCGCCTCATTCCATAGCAGAGGTACAGGTTGCCCGCCGCCGCATGGTATTTGAAGAGTTATTCCTGCTTTGCTGTGGTTTGCAGCGACTGAAAGAAAAACGCCGCGAAGAAACTGGATGCCCATTCCCACAGACTGACTTGCGCCCATTTTGGCAGGCCTTGGCATTTGCGCCAACCGGCGCACAGCGCCGCGCTGTTGCTGACTGCATTCGGGATGCCCGCACCAGCCGTCCCATGAACCGGTTAGTGCAAGGGGATGTCGGTTCAGGCAAAACAGTGGTTGCGGCAGCGCTGTGCGCGCTTGCCGCACAAAATGGATACCAAGCGGCAATTATGGCGCCAACAGAAATCCTTGCTGCGCAGCATTACCATTCATTATGCGGCATATTTGATAAATTAGGATTAAAAACGGTACTGCTGACCGGTTCTATGGGTGCAAAAGCCAAACGGGAAGCGTTGCAGGCGATTGCCTCTGGGCAGGCAGATATTGTAGCCGGTACCCATGCTTTGATCCAAAAAAATGTAGAATTTGCCCGTTTGGGTGCAGTAGTTGCTGATGAACAACACCGGTTCGGCGTGGCGCAGCGCGCCAGCCTGCGCAGCAAAGGGCAGGCACCCCATACGCTGATCATGTCGGCAACTCCCATCCCGCGTACACTGGCGCTGATTTTATATGGTGATTTGGATATTTCTGTGATAGACGAATTGCCGCCAGGGCGCACACCTGTGGCAACTTATGCGGTTGGGGAACGGATGCGCAAACGGATTTATGCGTTTATGGAAAAACAAATTGCAGCAGGCGGGCAAGTATATGTGGTCTGTCCGCTGGTAGAAGAAGGGGATACCCGGCTGAAAAGTGTGGAAGAACATGCGGCGGCATTGCAAAAAGCGTTGCCAAACCGCCGTATCGGTATTTTGCATGGCAAGATGAAGCCTGCGGAAAAAGATGCGGTTATGGGATTATTTTCCGCAGGCAAGTTGGATGTGCTTGCGGCGACAACTGTGATAGAAGTCGGCGTAAATGTGCCAAATGCCTGCCTGATGGTGGTGGAAGATGCTGACCGGTTTGGGCTTTCACAGCTGCATCAGCTCCGCGGGCGTGTTGGGCGCGGCAGGCGGCAATCTTTTTGCATTTTTTTTGGCGCGGACAAAGGACAAGCAGCCCGTGACCGGTTAAAAATCCTGGTTTCTACAAATGACGGGTTTGAGATTGCGCGAGCGGATTTAGCCCAGCGCGGCCCTGGCGATTTTTTTGGCAAACGACAGCATGGTTTGCCAGGCATCAAGCTGGCAAATCTTTCTGAAGATTTGCAGCTGATGCAAAATGCCTGCGATGAAGCTGAAAATTTGCTGCAAAAAGATCCAACACTTGCAGGGTACCCCGTGCTGCGTGAGCGGGTAGAGCGGTTATTCAGCACCGATGAAAATGAAGTATTCAGTTAAAGCGGGAGGTTTTTTATGATTTTGCCAGAGGCATTCCAAAAACGGATGCAGACCTTGCTGCAAGAGGAATATCCCGCTTTTTTACAAAGCTTTTCTATGCCGCGCAGTTTGGGGCTGCGGGTTAACCCATTGCGCTGTAAGCCGGAAGCCTTTGCAGGAATGGCGCCTTTTCCTTTAGCCCCTGTGTCATGGTGCCCGGAAGGGTTTTATTACCCGCCTGAAAGCCGCCCTGGTAAGCATCCATACTATGATGCAGGGGTATATTATATCCAGGAGCCAAGTGCAATGGCAGTTGGTGTGATAGCGGCTGCACAGCCTGGCGAATGGGTTTTGGATCTATGTGCCGCCCCAGGCGGCAAAACCACTCATTTCGCTGGGCAAATGGATGGCAAAGGGGTTTTGATGGCAAATGAAATCCATCCGGTGCGGGCAAAGACCCTTGCTCAAAGCATAGAACGGTGTGGCATTTGCAATGCTGTGGTGACAAATGAATCGCCAGAACGCCTTGCCGCGCATTTCCAAGGGGTGTTTGACTGTGTTGTTGTGGATGCGCCATGTTCCGGCGAAGGGATGTTCCGCAAAGAACCGGAAGCCATCCGCGAATGGACAGAAAATACGCCGGACGCTTGCGCTGCCCGGCAGGATGAGATTTTAGATTTTGCGGTGCAGATGCTGCGTCCAGGCGGGCGCCTGATTTATTCAACTTGTACCTTTGCACCTGTGGAAAATGAAGGTACAATCACCCGGCTGCTTTCGCGGAACCCAGATTTGTCTATCCTTGCCACAGAAGGGCTGCCCTGGTTTTCCGCAGGGCAGCCGGATTGGTACCCAGGCGCGCCGCCTGCTGTGGCATGCAGCTTGCGGCTATGGCCGCATAAGCTGCATGGAGAAGGGCATTTCTGCGCAAAACTAATCCGCACAGGACAAAGCCCTGCGCGGGCAGGCGATAAACGCATTTCAGAAGCCTTGCCGTCGGAATGCGCCAGCTTTTGGGATTCGATCAAATCAGCCATGCCATATTCTATGGCGCTGGTGCGCCAAAAAGATAAACTTTGGGCAATACCAGAAACCATGCCCAAGTTGGATGGACTGCGCGTTTTGCGTGCTGGTGCTGAATTGGGCGTATTGAAAAAAGGACGGTTTGAACCAGCCCATGCGTTATCCCATATGCTGCGTCCAGCAGCCTTCCCACAAACCGTATCATTTGCACCAGACAGCATAGAAGTGCAGCGTTACCTGATGGGTGAAACCCTGCCCGTGGCAGGGCATCTGCGGGGCTGGGTGCTTGTATGTGTGGGGGATTTTGCGTTAGGCTGGGGCAAAGCATCTGATGGTGTGCTGAAAAACCATTATCCCAAAGGGCTGCGGTGGCTGAAGGTCTGAACCATTCGCAAAACAAAGGGTTTACCCTTTGCCTAGCAGCCAACGCCCAACAGCCCAACCAACCGGCACTTGCAGCGCCGCTGCCCACATTGCGCCAAGCGTACACAACAGCAATACGCCGCGGTAACGCCCCAAGGCATAAAAGTATCCATTTTTATGCCCATGTGGGGCTTGTTGTGCAGCAGTGAAGCACGCGGCGGCGGTCAAAAGCAAACAAGGCACCGTAATGACAGCGGCTGCGCCGCTGGCAGCAAAAGACTGCCATATGCCATCCACCCCCAGCGTACCAGATAAGGCGGATACGGAAAATGACAAAGCAAACCCACGCGCCATGGCTGCAAGCGATAGGAACAAGCTGGCGGGGCGTGCCCAGCCAGCCAGCAAAGCCGCTGCCTGCCAGCCCAAAGCGCCAAGAGCTGCATATAACCCATCTATGGCATCCGGCTCCACCTGCGCGCCTAAAGCAACGCTTAACTGTGTGATGAGCTGTGGATTGCTGTCTGCTGCCAAATGCCCTGCGGCTCCGCCTGCAATCGCCCCGCAAAGGAATAATGCGGTTAAAAAAATCAGCGCCGGGCAGCCCCAAAGCTGCTGAAATGAAAATAAGCCGGGAATATTCTTTTTCATAGCTTCCTCCTTTTTTCGCGGGCTTTGTCAGCCCGCGGGGACAACCTATGAATCCAAGATATTCCCGGCGCTTTGGTTTTATGCTTATTTCAGTTCGCAGATACTCCCGACAATGTCAGCGCATGGGCCGCGCATATAATCTGGGAAACTGCCCGCGTATTCAAGTTCCGCCATTAAAATACCATCTTCATTTGGCAGCGGTTGGGCCGCAACAATGGTTGTGCCGCGTGATACACGTTCTGCGACATAAGCGCAGTCCGCACCTGGGCACATCGCAATTAAGATACGCCCAATGGTACAGCCGCTGATGGGGGACAATGCTGTGCCAAGTTCACTTTTTTTCGAAGCGCAGACAACAATAATTTCCCCTTTGACAACTGTATTCATATCATCCGAGCAGAAAACAACCCCGGAATCCGCAACCGCTTCACATACCGCTTTATCTTTTTCCGACAGAAAAATATTTTCCGGCGGCAATACATTCTTATCCAGAACAGAGATTACGGCGGCGGGCAGCAGGTCGCCTTCCCCAAGGAAAGCAACACGGATTTTATGTGCCACAAAAATCACCTCTCCAAGTCATAATCAGTTTTTTTTAACGTGTCTATTATAAAGCCGCAGAAGTGAAGTTTGCAACTTTAAATCATTCATTTCCAAAGATTCGTCGGGTCTTACAAATCTTCTGCAATCGTTTCGGCTGCTTTAAGGTAGATTGCACATTCCAAACGCTTACGTTCCATCTCACAGCCAAGCGCATAAGGCTCGTCCATATTCTGGTTCGCATTGTAATTGGCTGCGCTGCACCCGCCGCTGCAATAGAATTTTGACCAGCAGTCACGGCATTTTTCACGGGTGTAAATATTCATGGAGGCAAAGCGCTGCGCAATATCCAAATCAAATGTACCCGCCAGCACATTGCCTTGGCAGAAGCCTTCCTTGCCGACAAATTGATGGCATGGGTAAATATCGCCGTCCGGTGTGACGGCAACATATTCATATCCTGCGCCGCAGCCGCGCAAGCGCTTGACCACACAAGGCCCTTGGTTTAAATCCACCATGAAGTGAAAGAAAGTGAAACCTTTGCCCTGCTTTTTACGTTCCAGCATGATATCGGTCAAACGGTCATATTCAGCAAAAATAGCGGGCAAATCTGCTTCTGTGAGTTCATAACCGCATCCATCTTCAGCGGAAACCGGTTCAACAGACAAGCTGGAAAACCCTAAATCCGCAATATGTTCTACATCATTGGCAAAGTCCAAGTTTTCTTTGGTAAATGTACCGCGCAGATAATAATCTTTATCCCCACGACTGGCAGCAAGCTGCTGGAATTTGGGCAGGATAATATCATAACTGCCAGTGCCATTGACGGTTTTACGGAAGCGGTCGTTCACTTGGGCACGCCCATCCAGCGACAACACAACATTATCCATATTTTCATTGATATAATCAATTTTTTCAGCATCCAGCAGCAAGCCATTGGTGGTAATGGTGAACCGGAAGTGTTTGCCGGTTTCGGCACCGCGTTTCCGGGCATAATCCACCGTCTGTACAACCGTATCCCATGCCATCAGCGGTTCACCGCCAAAGAAATCCAGTTCTATATTTTTGCGTGCGCCCGAACGCGCAATCACAAAATCAATCGCCTTTTTGGCAACTTCCGGCGGCATAATCCGGCGCCCTGTGCCAAAATCGCCAGTGGAGGCAAAACAGTAATTGCAGCGCAAATTGC
Organism: uncultured Butyricicoccus sp.; assembly: GCA_964017555.1. GTDB lineage: Bacteria > Bacillota > Clostridia > Oscillospirales > Butyricicoccaceae > Butyricicoccus_B. The sequence goes on from CAXHNU010000016.1 coordinate 21,654, forward strand.
AATCATGCGCAACGTGCAGGCACAAGGCTTTCACAGGCGCATCTGTTGGGATATACCGGCTGACATCAATATAATCATCATCTGCAAAAAGCTGCCCAGCTTGTTTTAAAGTATATAATTCCTGGTAAGCCGTGCGGAGTTCATCTTCTGGTATATCGGGTAGTTTGTCAAAAAGCTGTTGCGGGCATTCTTCGCCCATGGTTTCATCAATCAACCCAGCAAGCTGATATGCGGCATCATCCAGCACATGGACAGAACCGCTGTTGGTATCGAGTAAAAAATTGATCCCTTTTTTTGAATAGCGATGGATCATAAAAATATCCTCTCCGTTGCGTGTATAGATTTTTTTGCGGGCAAAACGGCGGGGCGCACCCCAAGGCACGCCCCGCAGCCAGCAAAATTATTATTTTTGCTCACATTTCTGGTTTGCCACCGTGCAGGAAGTCTTGCACGCGGACTGGCAGGAAGTTTGGCATTCGCCGCAGCCGCCATGAGCTGCTGTTTGCTTGAGGGTTGCAGAAGTTAAAGTTTTGATATGTTTCATGGATATTTCCTCCCATTTGTTTTTTTCCGCTTCATGCCCGCGCCGAGCATTCCGCCGGATAATGTCGTGATAACACTGATGACAAGGTTGCCTAAAATACGTAACAGATTGATTGGTTCACCAATCCAAAGCAGGCTAAGCAGTGCCAAGCAGGCGAAAAGCAAGCCGCCTGCGGCAATGCCCCATAAAAGCCTGCGCCCAGCCGCCCGCCGCGCTGCCAGGAAGGATGCACTTAAGCAGCCAATACCTAAGCAGCCACGGGCAAGCACAGGGATTTGCTGGTTTTCTGCTTTGCCGCTAAGCACAAGCAATGAACCCAACGCCATCAGCAATAAAGTTGCCCCGAAGCCAAGCAATACTGGGATTGCCAATAGTTGCGCCACGGGGACGGTTTCTGCCTTTTTCATAAAACAGTTCCCTCCTGCCAAAAAATTTTACCCTTTGCAGTAATCTATTCGGCAGCATGGACTGCTATTACTTTTTTGGCTCTTCCGGTTTTTCCACAGGGGCAGCTTCCTTGCCGCGCACAGCCCAACGGTAAAGTTTCAGCTTTGTGCGGTCAGCTGTGGATTCAATGACCAACGTATCATCTTTTATGCTGACGACCTTGCCAATAAAACCGCCAATGGTTGAGATTTCATCACCAACCTGGATGGAATCACGCATTTCTTTTTCTGCCTTATCACGCTTTTTCTGCGGGCGCACCAGGAAGAAATAGAAAACCACAACAAGCAAGATAAGCGGCAGGAACGTACTGATCATACTGCCATACTGTTCAGCGCTAGGCATTGTTGTTAAAAGCACCATTGCGATACACCTCCTTATCAAATTTCACATAGTATTACTATTATATCTGTTTACCGGGCAAATTACAAGTCTTTTCTGGATATGCGCACTGGAAATCCATTTTGCCCGGCAAAGTTCGCCAGAGCAGAAAGGCAAAAGGGTATAAAAAAAGCCTGCCTTAGCAAGCAGGAAAACGCAAAATTTGACACATAAAACGATATCATGATATAATAAGGGCTGTCCTCACATTTGGGACAGCCCTTTCATTTGGGGCACTGGAATCGGCGCTGCATTTTTATATAGCGGCGGTCAGCTGCACTTCCCCTCGCAGATTCTGCAAGGAAGGAGGTGTTGCGAATGTCATTAAAGACCTTACGGTTTTTGGTATGTATTGCCTTCTGGCTCTACATATTGATGATAAACGCACGTTGACCGCTCGGCTAGCACCCAAGCGGTCAACAAATTTGTTGGCTTATAGCGGCGGCTGACCACGCTATGGCAGCGCCTTTTCTGTTTATTATTATAATAGATATTCTTTGCTTTTGTCAAGCGGCAGGATCAGAACACCATAAAAGCCAATCTTTCCCTATTAATTTCTATGTTTTTAATCATCCCCAAAATGGTATTTTGTCTGAAATGCTTGACTGGTGCAACCTTCCTTCCCTGAATCACCCCCAATATCATGGAAAATTTTCTTGTGCCTGCGCGTAAAGTATTATAAAATAGAATTAGCATATACTTTTTGAAATGACCTTTTGCCAATAAAGGAGGATATTTATGACCATTCATACCAGCCTTGGATATATTGAGATTGCCCCGGATGTCATCGCTGATATTGCTGGACACGCCGCATCTGCGTGCTTTGGCGTTAAAGGTATGACCGTTCGTTCGGTTTCTGATGGGCTTGCGCATTTACTGCGCAGGGAAAACCGCCGCCGCGGCGTCAAAGTCACAGAAGCCGCAGATGGCGGTGTTGCCATTGACCTGCACATTGCCGTGGAACACGGCATTAATATTGCATCGGTCTGCCGGTCTATTATCGGCGAGGTGCGGTACTATGTGGAACACCTGACCGGCGTAGACGTCAAAAATGTGGATGTTTATGTGGAAAGCATCAAAGCCGATTGACAGGGAGAGGAAAAGAGATGTGTGTAAAATTGATTGATGGACAGCTGTTCCAACGCATGGTGACCGAAGGGGCGCTTGCCATTGCAGAGAAAAAAGAACAGGCAAATGAATTAAATGTATTCCCTGTGCCAGACGGCGATACGGGAACAAATATGTCACTGACCATGGCATCTGCCATGACAGAAATGCAGCGGCTGCATGAACCCAGCCTTGCCAAAGCAGCAGATGCAGCCGCTTCCGCGCTGCTGCGCGGGGCGCGAGGCAATTCTGGCGTTATTCTGTCGCTGCTGTTCCGCGGCATGGCAAAAAAATTGCGGGAATGCACTGAGGCTGGCGGCTGTGATTTTGCACTTGCGCTGCGCGAGGGTGTGGATGCCGCTTATAAAGCGGTTATGAAGCCTGCCGAAGGCACAATCTTAACCGTTTCACGGGTTGCTGCCCAATATGCTGTGGAATGCTGCCAGGCTGACCCAGACCTTACTGTGGAAGCTGTCCTGAATGCCATAATAGAACGCGGACAACAAGCCCTTGCGGAAACCACCCGCCAAAACCCTGTGCTTGCCAAAGCTGGCGTTGTAGATGCTGGTGCGTTTGGGTTTTTGACGATTTTAGAAGGAATGCGTGACGCATACCTTGGCCTTGAAAAAGAACGTATACTGCCTGAGCAGCAGGCATCCCCTGTGGGCGCTGATTTTTCTGCCATTGCGGATGAGGACATCACGTTTACTTACTGCACTGAGTTTATTGCGCAGCGGCGGGATAAAGCACGGAATATCAGCCGTTTACGCGCCATTTTAGGGGAAATCGGTGACAGTTTGGTTGTCGTGGACGATGACGAAATTGTCAAAGTCCATGTGCATACCGACCAGCCTGACCGCGCGCTTGCCGAAGGCCTGAAATTTGGCCCGCTGCTGACCGTAAAAGTGGAAAATATGCGGGAACAGCATACCGCAAAAGTCATTGAGGGCACGGAACCACGCCAACGGGTGATCCGTGCGCCGGAAAAACGCTATGGATTTGTTGCCGTTGCCGCAGGCGAAGGACTGAAAAATGTATTCACCGATTTGGGTTGTGACGTGGTGGTGCAAGGCGGGCAAACCATGAACCCATCCACCAATGATATCCTATATGCGGTGGATGAAGTGCCTGCCGAAGTGGTATTTGTTTTGCCCAATAATAAAAACATTATCATGGCGGCACAGCAGGTTGTGCCATTATCCGAAAAACAGGTTGTGATTGTCCCAAGTGCAAATATCCCACAAGGGATGTCCGCGCTGTTGGCATTTGACCCGGACAGCAACCCCGAAGCCAATACCATGCTGATGGAAGAGGCGCTTGGCACAGTATCTGCGGGGCAAATCACTTATGCAGCACGCAATTCGGAATTTGACGGCAAGAAAATCAAAGAGGGAGAATACTTGGCGCTCTCTGAAGGCAAATTATGCGCCAATTCCAAACGTCCATTTGACGCCGTAAAAAAACTTGCACGGGAAATGGTACACGATGACAGCGCTTTTGCCACCATTATTTTTGGCGAAGGCGTATCTGAAGATGATGCCGCACGAGTGGAGGAAATTTTCCGCAAGGAAAACCGCGATTTGGAAATCACTGTGATTGATGGCGGTCAGCCTGTGTATTACTATATTATTTCAGTGGAATAAAAAACAACTGCGCTCCTGCCTGCCGGAGGTGTTCCCCTTTGGCAGACAGGGCATTCTTATTGTTTTTTTATCCACAGCTGAAGGAATGGTTTATGTCTATTTTTGATATTTTTGCGCGGCTGGAAAAGGAACGCGCTGCAAAAGAACCCATAACGCCCATCGAATGGATGGTTGTCGGGCTTGGCAACCCTGGCAGTAAATATGTCGGCACACGGCATAATGCAGGTTTCCGAGCATTGGAAACCCATTGCCGGAAAACCGGCCAACAAATCAATAAAATGAAATTCCGGGCACTGACTGGCGATGGGATGCTGGGCGGCAAACGGGTTCTATTCTTAAAACCACAAACTTTTATGAATTTATCTGGTGAAGCTGTACGCGATGCGGCAGAATTTTATCAAATCACACCAGAACATATCATTGTGCTTTCAGATGATATTTCTTTGGATGTCGGGCGTATCCGAGTGCGCGGCAAAGGTTCGGCTGGCGGTCAGAATGGGCTGAAAAATATTATTTACCATTTAAAGTCAGAAGACTTCCCACGGGTAAAAATAGGTGTTGGCGCAAAACCCCACCCAGATTATGATTTGGCTGATTGGGTGCTGTCCCGATTCACTGAGGAAGAGCAACCTAAAATTGACGCCGCCGCCGAACGCGCAATGCTTGCAGCCGCTGAAATTATCAGCAATGGCGCTGCCAGCGCCGCACAGCTTTATAATGGCAAAGTATAACTGACAGATAAGTTTCTCCATGTAATCGTAGATACCTCCGCCGAGATTCGACAAATCGGAATTTTAGGCATTTAGCCGCCAATAAAAGCGCTAATGAACGCCTACTATAGAAACGGAGTAGATAAAAATGAATGTGACAAACTTTGCAAATCTCTTTCACCAAAACAGCATCTTTCATAAAAGGAAACTCCCAGGGCAAAAACTCGTTCAGCCTCCTATCAATGACACGCTGCACCGGCTCTCCCAAAACTTCCTGACAGCTCAGGAGCAGGGGCAGAACTTGCGAAAGCGGTTCGACACGCTGGAACTGTCGGCGGATGCCACGGGCAGCAAGGCAGATTCCGCTCTCAGCGAGATGCCCAAGGAGCTGCTGGAGGTCTACTTGAACCAGTACAAAGTCGCCGCCAATCTGAGCCATCAGAACGAGGCAGCGCTAATGGAATACCGGGATCAGCTCTCTGCTTTTGACCAGACCATCCAGGAATATCAGGATATGCTGAACGGCAAAGCAGCGCTGCCTCAGCAGATGAAGATAGATGATGTTTCCATGTTGCTGGAGCGAACCAAGACGGCGCGGGAACAGTTTTTGCAGGAGGGCGCGAAGGAACTGAACCGTGTGGGAAGCGAGGGGCCGGATTTGACAGATAGAGCTCGTCAAATGGTCGTAGGCGATCTGGACGACGGCCACGACCTACGGTGGAGCATTGACGCTTCCGCTGAGGACATCTATGTGGAGATCGACCGTGCCCTGGTCTTCACCCAAAAGGCGACCTCTATGTGTCGGGAAGGCGCCTCACGAATTGTAGCTGAACTGAAGCGGCGGGGACAGGCAGATCAGCCCTATCACCAGTTTCGCTGGGATGCGCAGGACAGCGCCATGGCGCGGACTTCCATGTTCCAGGACATCTATGAAAACATCTGGAATACACTCCGGTAGATTATCAACAAGGAGAAATAGAATGCGGTTTTCCATGCCCTGCTATTTGCTTTCGTTGTACCATATGGGGAAACATAAAAATATGACTCTTCGGCGAAATAGTCCCTGACAAATGCTATCAGGTTAGCGCCATTCTTGCGACTATGTGCCGCGCGCGGCAGCGCGAAGTGAAGTCTTCTTTGCCTACTTTCTTCTGCAAGAAGAAAGTAGGTTGCTTCTTTGGCGAAATTGGTTATAATATTTATGAAGGACTATATATGAACGGAGTGAGTAAAGATTGCGATACTATCACAGGCGCCACAGCGTATATGGGGGCTACCGGCGGCGCAGAAATCCGAAAGCTATCTTGAAACCAGTGGCTGTATTGCTTGTGATTGCGGCTTTTGTTACCGCAATCGTGCAATCCCGCCATGCAAAACAGGCAGAAGAAAAAATACAGGCACTGGAACAGCAGGTCGCTGCCCTCCAAACACAACTCGCCAGCGGCACTGTGTCTGACGCACCCCCTGTCCAGACACAAGATGGTTATCAGGCGCTGTATCCTGAAATGCTCGGCGCTGGTTATGGGCAGTTCACTGAGAAAAGTGCAAAAGCTGTCTATCTAACCTTTGATGATGGCCCATCTGCCAATACAAATACCATCCTTGATGCCCTCAAAGCCCGAAACCAAAAAGCAACTTTCTTTGTCGTTGGGAAAAATATATCCGGCAAAGAAGATACCCTACGCCGCATTGTGAACGAAGGGCATACCCTTGGTATCCATGGCTATACCCATGACTATACTGCCACCTATCAATCGGTTGAAGCATTCTTAGAGGATTTCCACAAGACATATCAGGCTGTTTATGACGCTTGTGGTATTTATCCCACGATATTCCGTTTTCCAGGCGGTTCGGTCAATGCTTATAACCACGATACCTGCCAGCAGATTATTGCCGAAATGACCCGCCGTGGATTTGTCTACTATGATTGGGACGTTTCCAGCGAGGACGCTACCGGACAGAATTATACTGCCGAACAGCTCGTCGAAACTGTGATGCAAGGCGTCCTTTCCAAACAGCGCGCTGTTGTGTTAATGCACGACGCCGCAGATAAAAAAGCAACCGCAGATGCCGTTCCCGTCCTGCTTGACCGGATTATTTCTGTTGGTTGTTACAGCGATAAATTAGACCATACTGTCCGCCCTGTGACATTCCGCTTCCATGAATAAAAAAATATCCCCGCCATGCTGTGCGCAAACTGCACAGTATGGCGGGGATCCTGTCTTTTATCGGGATATGGACTGATTTGCATAAAACTGCGCATGGCAGGCACGGAAAGCCATATAAAACCCGATGATGACCAGCGGAATCACTTTCATCCCAAATGGGAAAACTGGCGCTTGCCCTGGCGCAAACGCCGGTACAGCACCCGGCATTGCTGTGCACCAAAATACAGTCAATGCCGCGGCAATGGCTGCATGGAGGGTTTTGCCAACAAAACAGCGTTTTAAAGATAACCCGCTTGCCGCGGCAAGGCTGAGGCTTTGACACCAAACGGATAACCCGCCAAAAGCAAGCAGCCCGCTTGCCAGCGGCAAAGCAAGGCGATATGGCAGCCCGGCTTCTGGCAATACCGCTAACCCACGGGTCAGTTCCATGCTGCCAAGCAAAAATGGCGGTATGCCTTCCGCAGGAATGCCTATACGCAGGGCGGCAGGTGTCAGGCAGTCTGTGAGCAGCCACAAAATGCCGCTTTGTTCCAGCAACGCCGAAAAGATTGAAAAAAGTGTGATAAATGCCGCGATTTTTATGCTGGATTGTGCAGCGCGTTCGCAGGCGTGTACCAGTGCCGCCGGAAATGGCAGGCTGCCAGCAGGAGCAGGCGGTTGATATGGTTCCCCTTTGCCATGCCCTGCCGTGGTTAAAGCCAACCCAGTCAACAAGGCGGATACGATATGTAAAAAATACAATATCAGCCCAACCCTGACAGACCCAAATACCCCCGCGCCACAAACGCCAATGATAAATGCAGGTCCTGTATTATTGCAAAATCCAAGCAGCCTTTGCGCTTGCGTGCGGTTTAACTGCCCCGCAGTATATAAATCCGCCGCAGCCTGCACACCAATGGGGTACCCTCCTGTGAACCCAAGAATTATCGCACTTGCCGCCTGCCCCGGCAAACCGTATAACTTCCACATCAGCCAGCCGCAAACACGCCCAAGCCATGCTGTTACGCCTGTATCCGTTAATAATGTGCCTGCAATGAAAAATGGGAATAATGCTGGCACCGCCATATGGAATGATAATGCTAACCCTGCTTTTGCCCCTTCACGGGCAATATCTGCCCCGGCAATGAATACAATCAACAATAAAACCGCTATGACAGCGGAAACATAACGCTTCATGCAATAAAAAAACAGCCTCCTTTCAAACCCTGCCTTATTTTTATGCCAGGGCTTTCTTTTTTATGTGCGAAACCATTTGGCATAGGACAGGCAGATTTGTGCATAAACTGACAGGAAAGGAGGCATCCAATGTATTTGCCAGAACATATTGATAACCACTTGCAAGGCAGCCCTGATTTTCAGATGAATGGCATTGAGGTTTGGCTCGAATCAATGGAAGATATGCCTTGTTTGCAAGACTGCCTTGCCGCATTGCTGAAAACATTATGCAAGCTGTAAAAAATGCTTTGCCAAACCGCTTATGGCGGGTTGGGATTTATATCCGCCTATCCAAGGAAGACCCTGCCCGAGATGAATCAGAAAGCATTGCCAACCAACGAGCAATTTTACGGGACCATCTTGCCAGGCTGCAAGATGGCGATCAGTATCAAATTATCCAGGAATATATTGATGATGGGCTGTCCGGCACAACTGATGATGAACGGGTACAGTTCCAACAAATGCTTGATGATATTCGCCAAGGGCGTATTAACTGCGTGATTGTCAAAGATTTAGCGCGGTCTTTCCGCAATTACAGCGACCAAGGCTATTATTTGGATGATTGGTTCCCACGGCATCATGTGCGGTTTATTTCACTATTCCATCAAACACTGGACAGCTTCCGCCAGCCAAACCAAATGCGGAATATTGCAGTGCCCATACAAGGGGTTCTCAACGAAAGCCATTGCGCGGAAACCTCCGACAAGGTACGGGAAGTTTTGGATATGAAACGGCGCAAAGGGGAATATATCGGCGCTTTTGCCCCATTTGGCTACCGCAAAAACCCACAAAATAAAAATGCCCTGGTCATTGACCCGGACGCGGCAATGGTTGTACAAGATATTTTCCGAAAATTCCTCTCCGGTATGTCAAAAACCGCAATCGCCCATGCCTTAAACCAATATGCCTTCCCCTGCCCGACCGCATATAAACAGCAATGCCTTGGGCTGCATTATTATAACCCCCATGCGGCAATGCAAAAAACATGCCAATGGAGTGCGGCAACCATTGGGCATATCCTGCAAAACCAAGTATACTGTGGAGATATGGTACAAGGACGCTTTCGTATCAAAAGTTACAAATTACATATTCAAGAGGCAGTGCCCAAAGAGGATTGGTATGTTGTTCCAAATACCCATGAAGCCATTATCAGCCGCGAAATGTTTGAAAAAGCTGCACATTTGCTAAAGCAAACCGTCCGTACTGCCCCTGCGCGAAAAACAGTTTATCTGTTCAGCGGGCTTTTGCAATGCGCCTGCTGCGGCAAGCCCATGACCCGTACCACAGCAAAAAATTATGTTTATTATACCTGCCGCACGGCAAAAAACCATGCTGGCAAAAATACTATAATCCGTGCGGATAAGCTGGAACAAGCTGTTTTATTTGCCTTGCGGCAGCAAATTGCCAATATGCCTGGTATCCTGCCCCATATCCGGCTGAACCCCCAGCCTGACCCTTTGCTGGCACGGCAAAAATATGCCCTTTGTCGGGTGGTACGGTATAAACAATCACTTTATCAGGACTGGAAAGATGGCGCGATCAGCCGTGCGGATTACCTTTACCTGAAAACAGATTATGAACGGCAAATCCATACATTACAGCAAGGCATTGCTGTGCTGGAAAAACAAAGTACACCGTCGGAAAATACGTTTCAACAGGCATTCCAACAGACAGGCAACTTGCCCTATTTGACCCGGGAAATCCTAACTGCACTAGTTGACCATATCACAGTCTATCCAGGCAGGAAAATCCAGATTTTCTGCCGCTTTTGCCTTAACCATTGAAAAATGCCCTCTGGCTGTCATATATCCTTTTATTTTGTCGAAATAGCTTGCTTTTTCATCAAACAAGTTGTATGCTATTGTTATTCAATCAAGAAAACAGCAGATAAACAATGTTTGATATGTGGGGCGCAAAAGGAGTACGATCATGACAGAATTAGAAACTATCGCACGGGCACAAGAATATATTTATAAGCTGGCACAGGGAATCAATCCTTTGGATAATACCCCTATACCAGAAGATGACCTTATCAATCATATCAGGATTTCAAAATGCTTTTTCTTTACAGCCGATGTGCTCCGCAGAGTTGTTGAAAATGGCGGGATCTCTGCGCCAGATTCAAGAAAAAAGACCCGTACTCAAAAACTGCCTTTTGCAATTACGCATGAACAGCGGGATTCCATAAAAATTTCCGAATATCCAGTCACCATCAGCGAAATCGTACGCCGTTTAAATATGACAGTCAATAACCCGCAAATGCAGCGGATTTCATATTCAGATATTGCAGAGTGGTTGACTGTTGTTGAAATATTTGAAACCATCCGCCAGCCCTCCGGCGAGGAACGGCGGCAACTAAAAAGCTTTGGCAAAGATATTGGCTTTACAACAGAAATCCGAGAAGGGCATCGTGGTACATACCAAGCGATTGTTTTGGATCAGGAAGGACAAAAATTCATTTTAGATAACCTTGACGCAATTATTGCACTGAGCGAAAAAAATCATGAATTTCAAGGGAAACCCTGGACAAAAAAAATGGAGGAACAGCTGATTCAGTTGTATCAAAATGGCGCTTGTTCTATGGATTTAGTGAATGTATTCAAAAGAAGACAATCTTCAATCCGTTCCCGCATTCGGAAATTAGAACAGCAAGGACGTTTGAGATGAAACAAAATGCCCTCTGGCTGGCATCACTGCCAAACCAGAGGGCATATCTTTTGTTATTTCACAATTTTACGTGCTTCCATATAGAAGCGTTTTTCCCGTGCATCACCCATGGAAAATGTTTTGCGCGGCAATACGCCGTCAAAAATTACCCCGCGGAATAAATCCTCCTTTGCCGGATTTGGCAATTCAAACCCCATGCTGTCGGGCTGCGCTGCCAATTCGTGCAGCACATCTAACCCATGGATATAATCAATTTTTACCGCTGGATGTGCTGCTAAATAATCGTCCAGAAATGCTTGCAGCGCCGCAACTGGCAATGCCCATTTGGAATGCCGGAGCACCATATAACCTGTACGTGTGCCCGCCATAAATGGGAACACCTGAACGCCCTCCGGCAAAGCCGCTGGTACTGATTCTGTAATGGTCACTTCCGCACCATGTGCCCCGAAAAAGTTTTTTGCCGCATCCAACACATCCACTGCATCTACATGGAATAATGCGCGGTAAATCCCTTCGATTACAATGCTTTCATCATGGATATTCACCACTTCTGCCAAAACAAACCGCGCCGGATGATTCTCCCATTCCTCTGGCGGGATGGTTGCTTTTATTCCTTCCCAATAGGCTTTTGCCGTTGCCATGGAATGGTTGCCATCCCCAACCGCATAAGGCAATACTACACGATTATCTGTAATGCCATATTTTTTGTTGAAAACAGCTGGATCACTTAATTGTGCAAGCTTATCTAATAGCTTTTCAGTTTCATCCCCTTCTGGGATATACCAGCCAGTCAAATGCCCGCCGTCCTGCATCAGTTCTACATCATATAATTTGGAAAACTCCGCGCGGCGTTCATATAATGGTTCAATGATTTGCCGTTCTGGGTCATCAATGAGCAGCATAATATGCGGCAGCTCTACCGACGCCCCTTCACGCACTTTTAGCCGTGGCGGTATCCGTTCCACCACTGTCTTTTCAGTCGGGCGGATCGGTGAGGCTGAACCAGCAGCATATTCATATGTATCCAAGTCAAACGCCAACACCAGCCCGCGGCGCGGAGCAGCGCCACCAGTTTCCCGCGCCAACAGGACAACCCCGGCGGGAAGCTGCACCAATGTGCCGTCTTCCATATATTTTTGCATCGCGGCATGGATTTCATCAATATATGTTGGGCAGTCAGGGCTTTCCAAATTGCTTTCCGGCAGGATAAGCCGCAATGCTGAAGGCGCATCACCGACAATCTTTTCTACCTGCTCCCAATATTCAGGCTGTGAGGTGTACTGGTCACAGGCAACCACTGCCCATTTGGATAAGTCTGTACCTTCTTTGGGCATCAAAAGCTGTGGGACATATGCACAGCGGATAGACATAACAATATTCCTCCTGATTTTTTCGTTACCGCCATTATATCATAGGATTCGGTAAAGTTAAAAGGGTAACCTTGTTTATTTTTGAATTAGAACTTACTGGAATCCACGCCGCCGAAAGTTGCCAGATAATTTTCAGCGAAACAAACAAAATCTGCCCAGAAACCATACAGTCTATACATTTGTGTCAGTAAAAAAAGAATATGCTATGTGAAATATGGTAAACCAGCCTATTTCCAAGGGCGATTTTGCCGGGTATACTAAAGATAAGATAATCAAAGGATTATATCAGGAGAAGGATGTACAGGAGGAAGCTACTGTGAATTATAATATGATGAACCATGTGGTGAACCATTTGCTGGATGTTGACAGCTATGGCACCGTTTTTATGTATGCCACCAATCAAGACCTGACCACAGCGCCGCGCCATATTATCCGAATGACTGAACCCGTTGACCCCGAACTGCTGCGCGAAGCACTGAAAATTGCCCTGCTCCGTTTCCCACAGATGGGCTTAGGGCTGAAACGCGGCAAGACCCAATATCAATACCGCCTGCTGTCCCAGCCGCCGGTTGTGCTGCCGTTTGAGGATATCTCACCGTATTATATCGGTTCAGAAGACACCAACGGTTATTTATTCTGCTGCGGCTATAAAGACAGCACCATTTATCTCGAATACCAGCACTGCACCAGCGATGGGCGCGGTTTCAATGAATTTATCAAATGCGTTTTATTTTATTATCTGAAACTGCGCGGCTATGCAATTGAAAATGACGGCAGCATCCGCACCTTGGAAACCGACTTCCATCCGGATGAGAATGAGGATGGTTTTGTCAAACTGCGCAAAGCCAAACAGTCTGACGAAAACCATGTGCCCGAAGTGCCTGCTTTCCACCTGCCAGAATATGACGGCATGGAGGATGAAGATGAACTGACCACCGAAATCACACTGCCATTTTCACAAATCCGCCGCTATGTCAAACAAAATCATATTTCCCCGCTGACTTTTTTGATGACTGCACTTTGCCATGCCATTTACCGCACCTATTATGAAGGCACAGACCACAAAGAAGCCATTGTCGCTGAAGTACCAATGGATTTGCGCACTTATATTGATTCGCCAACCGTACGCTTTTTTGTTGCACTGCTGGACTTGCCGTTCCATTATGAATATTTCCATCTGCCCTTTGCGGAGGCGTGCCGCAAACTGAGCGAATTTTTTGATACCCAGCGCGCATTACCTCATGCGGCATTTTGGGCGCTGAAAAACGCTGACCGCGTTTCCACGGGGCATAAGGCTGATATGCCGATTGATGAAAAAGAAAAAATGATGCGTGAACAAGCCCGCGCCTATATCCGTCGCGACAGCTTTATTTTAACCAATATCGGGCCGTTCCAAATCCCCATCAGTATGGAACGCCATATCGCTGACTATGGCGCAATCCTGCCCTGTGCTCATCAGCCGTTCGGCGTGCTGGTCAGCTCATACTGTGATACCCTGAAAATCGCTTTGTCCCAGCGTGATTTGCGCCCAAACCTGGTGGACAACCTGGTGGCTGTACTATCGGAAATCGGTTTCCGCGCCCATACCTATTCTTATATGTTCCACCCGACACGCTATGACGGCAAACGCCTGGGCGGCGGCGATAAAAATTGACCACTATCCCTGTTTTGTCACTGCCTGAAACCGCCAAAACACAGCTGCACAGCCGTTTTTTAGACGCTATCACCAAAAGAACCATGCTAAAATTAGGCATAGTGTCAAGTAAAATTAAGCAATATGCCGATTTGTTCACGGTATGTTCACAAAAAATTTATGGAATTTTCATCTTGCACGATTCGACTGATGCGGCTATAATAATTACTGTTGAATGACAAAAGCAAACAACAAATCCACTATCCCATTCAACATTTTAACATTGCGAATAACGCGGCGGGGCTGTGCAATAGTGTGGCCTGGTGCCGCGTTTTTTCATTATCCCCCGCCAAAAGATAAAAATATCTGCACAAACCAGGCTGAATTTTCCGCAAACCACTTTACAAACCTTTGCAGGCGTGGTAAACTGATAATCAGTTTTGCCCCATGTTTTTCGTTTAAGGGCACAAGATATGTTTCAGCATACCATTTCACCAGCCTTTTACGCGGCATGAGGGGACACAAATATTTTATTGAGGTGAAAAATAACTATGATCCGTAAGGAAGTCAAGACCTCTGTCATTGAGGCAAACCGTACCCATGAAAAAGACACGGGTTCACCGGAAGTCCAGGTTGCAATTTTGACCGCACGCATCCAAGAACTAACTGAGCATTTAAAACAGCACCCAAAGGATAATCATTCCCGCCGGGGCCTGCTGAAAATGGTCGGCAAACGCCGCAGTATGTTGGCATACCTTCAGAAAAAGGATGTCAACCGTTACCGCGAACTGATTAAGAAACTGGGCATCCGTAAGTAATTTTGGCAGCAAGGGGGGTTTTGCCCCCCTTTTGCACTATCATCCTATTTGGGGACAGGGCAGTTATTTAGCAGTTGAAGGACAAGCCGCGGCATTTTTTGGTTTGCCTTGGCGTGCGCTTCAAGTGCTAAAAACTGTATCCGTACCCAAAGCATTGCCTTATGGCAAACAGATTTTTTTATTTTTTGATTCAAACTATAGGAGGCAGTTTATGAGCAATATCAAACATTTTGAATTCAAGAACCACCGCGTATTTGAAACGACATTTGCAGGCCGCCCATTGGTTGTGGAAACCGGTAAAATGGCACAGATTGCCAATGGCTCCTGTCTGGTGCGCTATGGCGATACCGTAGTGCTGGTAACAGCAACCGCTTCTGCCAAGCCCCGCGATGGCATTGACTTTTTCCCGCTTTCCGTCGACTTTGAAGAACGGCTTTATGCTGTAGGGCGTATTCCTGGATCGTTTATGCGCCGCGAAGGACGTCCCTCTGAAAAGGCAATCCTGGCATCCCGCCAGATTGACCGCCCCATGCGCCCACTGTTTCCAAAAGATTTGCGCAATGATGTTTCCATTGTCTGCACCGTGATGGAAACCGATTATGACAATTCCCCGGAAGTTGTTGCCCTGCTGGGCGCATCCATTGCGGTTTCCATTTCGGATATCCCATTTGACTATGTGGTTGGTGGCTGTCAGGTTGGCATTGTAGATGGCAAAACCGTTATCAACCCAACCCGCGAACAACGCAAGGTTTCAGAAATGGATGTTACCCTGTGCGCAACTGCGGATAAGATTGTCATGATTGAAGCTGGCGCCAAAGAAGTGCCGGAAGAACAGATGTTTAAATCTTTGATGGAAGCCCATGAGGAAATCAAAAAAGTGGTTGCTTTCATTGCGGATATCAAAGCACAAATTGGCAAGCCCAAATTTGAATATGAACATCATGATATTGACCATGACCTGTTTGACAAGCTGGAAGCTGCCTGCAATGATCAATTTGAAGTGGCAATGGATACTGACGACAAAACCGTCCGCGACGCTGGTGTGCGTGAAATCGTAGATGCTTTTGCGGAAACACTGGATGAAGCATACATGGAAGAACATGGCGCTAATCTTGCGGAATGTGTAGACAAGCTGCAAAAGAAGATTGTCCGCCGCTGGCTGGCAAACGGCAAGCGCGTGGATGGGCGCGGCATGGAAGAAGTACGTCCACTTGCTTCTGAAGTTGGCATTTTGCCGCGTGCGCATGGTTCTGGTATGTTCACCCGCGGACAGACTCAGGTACTCACCATCTGCACCCTTGGCACTCTTGGCGATTCACAGGAACTCGATACCATTTTTGAAGAAAAAGAAAAACGCTATATCCATCATTATAATTTCCCGTCATTCTCTGTCGGCGAAACCCGTCCGTCCCGCGGTCCTGGACGCCGTGAAATTGGGCATGGCGCATTGGCAGAACGCGCACTGCTGCCGGTTATCCCTTCTGTAGAGGAATTCCCATATGCACTGCGTTTGGTATCTGAAGTCATTTCTTCTAACGGTTCGACTTCACAAGGTTCTGTTTGCGGCTCCACGCTTGCGCTGATGGATGCCGGCGTCCCGATTAAAGCGCCAGTCGCTGGCATTTCCTGCGGTCTGATTACCGATGGCGGTCAGGAAACCACATTTACTGATATCCAAGGTGTCGAAGATTTCTACGGCGATATGGACTTTAAGGTAGCTGGTACTAAAAAGGGTATCACTGCCATTCAGGTAGATATCAAGGTTGACGGCTTAACCCCTAATATCATCAAACAGGCATTTGAAAAATGCCGCACTGCCCGTTATGCAATTTTGGATGAAGTGATGCTGAAAGCGATTGACAAGCCGCGTGCAGATGTATCTGACTGGGCACCGAAAATGACAACGATGAAGATCCATCCGGATAAAATCCGTGAAGTTATTGGCAAAGGCGGCAGCGTGATACAAAAAATTGTTGCTGAATCCGGCGCACAAGTGGATATCAGTGATGAAGGTGTAATTACCATTGCAGCGGTACGGTCTGCGGATGCAGCGGTTGCACAGCAAATGATTGAAGCGATTGTCAAAGAGCCAGAAGTTGGCGAAATTTATTATGGTAAAGTTGTCCGCCTGATGAATTTCGGTGCATTTGTCAACCTGACCAACAACAAAGATGGCATGGTTCATATCTCCAAGATGGCAAACCGCCGCATTGAAAAAGTGGAAGACGCTGTAAAAGAAGGCGATATGGTATGGGTCAAGGTCATGGAGATTGACGACAAGGGGCGCATTAATCTGTCGATGAAGGATGTTAAGGAAGAAGAAAAAGTTCTTTAATTCCTGTTATCCCAAATAAACGGGAGGAGTATTCCCCTCCCTTACGGATTGTTGTAAACCCAAACCAAAATAACTGCAACTCAACATCTTGCCGGTTCGTGATATTCTGGCACAATATATGACCTTAAGTACCCTGGAGAATGATGACAAGGGACGTATTAATCTGTCGATAAAGGATGTTAAGGAAGAGGAGAAAGTTCTTTAATTCCTGTTATCCCAAATAAACGGGAGGGGTATTCCCCTCCCTTACGGATTGTTGTAAACCCAAACTAAAATAACTGCAACTCAACATCTTGCCGGTTCGTGATATTCTGGCACAATATATGACCTTAGATACCATGGAGAATGATGACAAGGGGCGCAGTAACCTTTCCATGAAGGATGTTAAAGAAGAGGAGAAAGTTCTCTAAATTTTCCCTATCCAAAACAAAACGGGAGGGGCTTGCCCCTCCCTCCCCTGACTATCCCATTATAAATGCCGGGAAGTATTTTTTCACAAATGGAATCTCTTTTACTGTGAAAGTTTTGCCATTTAGATAAGATAAACTGCCTGCATCAGTGGAAAAGTTGAACCGTAACTGATAAGAATATAATAACTGTCCGGTTTCCCCATATTGCCGGTTATCTGCATTGCGTCCGTATTTGCCATCGCCAAGCAATGGCGTGCCGATATGTGCCATATGTGCCCGGATCTGATGAGTTCGTCCGGTTAATAATGTGCATTCGACTAATGATAACCCATTTGCACTGGTTAAAGTACGATAAAGCGTTTGTGCCGTTTTTGCCCCTGGCACAGGCTGGCTGAATAACATTACCTGCTTGCGTTTTTCGTCGCGGCGCAGATAATTTTCAATCCGCCCTTTGGCTGGGTTTGGCGTGCCATGCACTACGCAAAGATACCGTTTCTGGATTTCATGCCCTCGGATTTTTTCATTCAAAATGCGCAGTGCTTCCGCTGTTTTGGCGGCAATGACAATGCCGCCTGTATTGCGGTCAATCCGGTTGCATAGCGCTGGCGTAAATGAAAATGCAGCCTCTGGCTGCCATGCGCCTGATTGATATAAATACGCTTGGATATGAGCAATTAATGTATTCTGGTCGCCTTGCTCATCGGTATGAACAACCATACCTGGCGCTTTATCCGCCAATAAAATCTGTGTGTCTTCATAAATCACGGAAACTTGTGGTTTTTTTATCCGTTTATATGCTTCTTCTTCCGAAGGTGCTTCAAAAAATTCATCATTCACATATAATTGTATGATATCCCCTGTGGATAAGCGGAATGCGGCTTCTGTGCGTTTGCCATTGACTTTGATCCGTTTTAAGCGAATGTATTTATGCATTAGCCCGGCTGGCAGCAATGGCACAGCTTTTTCCAGAAATTTATTCAGACGCTGCCCACTGTCGTTTGCAGCAATGATGTATTCTTTCATAAAGATAGCTCCTTAGCGGCGGTTTTGCTTTAGTATAGCATGAAACCGCAAGATCTGTCTATGGTGTTTAAGGGGCAGCGTTGTGCCAGCTTCCCCATGTAAGCCAGGTTCCGCTTTTGTGTGCCGGTTTTATCATCGTGGTTTAAAGGGCAACATTGTGCCGATTTTCTATGGGGTTTAAGAGGCAGCATTGTGCCGGTTTAATACGCAAACCTCTCGACATGGGATTTAAGGGGCAGCGTTGTGCCGGTTTTATACGCAAACCTCTCGACATGGGGATTAAGGGGCAACGTTGTGCCGTTTTTCCATGCAAACCTCTCGACATGGGGATTAAGAGGCAGCGTTGTGCCGGTTTTATACGCAAACCTCTCGACATGGGGATTAAGGGGCAGCGTTGTGCCGTTTTTCCATGCAAACCTGTTGACAAATAACATTTCCATATAGTATACTATCAGATGTACCATGTGAGGTAGGTATGAGGATTGATCTGAAAAAACTTGTATATGGCAGTTCTAT
>CAXHNU010000017.1:0-3454 GCA_964017555.1 uncultured Butyricicoccus sp.
CAATCTCAGCGGATGGTATTGATATCCACCATTTCACAGTTTGCAATTTTCATATTGGATTCCAAACAGTTCAGCAGTGCATTTGCGGTATCAATCGCGGTTAAACACGGGATTGCGTGTTCCACCGCCGCACGGCGAATTTTTACGCTGGCAAGTTCAGGGTGCCGCCCCTTGATGGATGTGGAAATGACATAATCCACTTCCCCATTATCAATCATATCCAAAATATTGGGGTGCATATCAGGTTCAAACGCATTATATACCACGTTGGTTGCAACCATATGACGGTTTAGCGTATTGGCAGTGCCGCGGGTGGCATAAAGCTCATACCCAAGCGATTCAAACCGGCTGGCAATGGAAACAGCTTCCTGTTTATCCGCGGGGCGCACAGAAATCATCACAGCGCCTTTACGCTTACGCATTTCATAACCGGCGCCGGTCAGCCCTTTGAACAAAGCTTCCTTGAAGGATTTGGATACGCCAAGCACTTCACCAGTAGACTTCATTTCCGGCCCAAGCTGGGTGTCCAGGTCACGCAGTTTTTGGAATGAGAATACCGGAACTTTGACCGCATAATAATCACTTTCCGGATATAACCCCGTGCCATAGCCCATATCTTTCAGTTTTTCACCGAACATACAGCGGGTTGCCAAATCCACCATCGGCACGCCGGTCACTTTGGAGATATATGGCACAGTACGGGAAGAACGCGGATTGACTTCAATGACAAACACTTCATCATTATACAGCACAAACTGGATATTGACCAGCCCAAGCACAGCAAGATTTTTTGCCAGCGCTTCGGTATACCGGATGATGGTATCTTTATGTTTCTGCTCGATATTGATAGACGGATAAATGGAAATCGAGTCGCCGGAGTGTACGCCAGCGCGTTCAAAATGTTCCATAATGCCAGGGATTAAAATATCATCCCCATCACAGATGGCGTCAACCTCAATTTCACGCCCCATCATATATTTATCAACCAGCACAGGGTTTTCAACCTTATTGCGGGTGATGACCTGCATATATTCGCGGATATCTTCTTCCGAAAAGGCGATTTCCATCCCCTGCCCGCCAAGGACATAAGAAGGACGCACCAGCACAGGATATCCTAACCGGTCAGCAACTTCCACCGCTTCTTCCTCGGTCATCACAGTATCACCCTTGGGGCGCGGGATACCGCATTTCTCCAAAATAACATCGAATTTTTCGCGGTCTTCCGCCGCGTCAATCGACCATGCCGGGGTGCCAAGGATCGGCACGCCTAATGTTTCAATATGCTGCGCCAAATTAATGGCAGTTTGCCCGCCAAACTGTACAATAGCGGCATCTGGTTTTTCCGCATTGATGACGCCTGTGACATCTTCAGGTGTCAGCGGTTCAAAATATAGCCGGTCAGCCGTATCAAAGTCAGTGGAAACAGTTTCCGGGTTATTATTGATGATAACCGTTTCACAGCCAAGCGCTTTCAGCGCCCATACCGAATGCACCGAGCAATAGTCAAACTCAATGCCCTGCCCGATACGGATTGGCCCGGAACCCAGCACCAACACTTTTTTACGTCCATCAGAGGGCTTAACTTCATTTTCATCATCAAATGTCGAATAATAATATGGCGTTTCAGCGTCAAATTCTGCTGCGCAGGTATCAACGGTTTTATAAACCGGCAGCCGCCGGAAATCACCAATGGTTTGCCCGGACATGGCTTCAATGGTCTTATCCAAAAAGCCCAATTTTTTTGCACGTAAATACAAATCCGCATCCAGCGTTTTGCACGCGGCAAGCTCTTTTTCCATATCCACAATGTTCATAAAACCATGCAGGAACCATGTATCAATCTTGGTAATGTCAAAGACCTGTTCAATGGTCATCAGCCCGCGGCGGAACGCCTCACAAATGACAAATAACCGTTCATCATTGGCGCGGTGTACGCCTGCTTTGACCTCATCATCTGTCCATTTCTGCAAACGCGGCATAACAAGCGAATCCAGTTTGATTTCCGCGCCGCGCACCGATTTCATCATGGCTTGTTCAAAGGACGGCGCAATTGCCATGACTTCGCCGGTGGCTTTCATTTGAGTGCCTAGCGAATTGTCCGCATATACAAACTTATCAAACGGCCAGCGCGGGAATTTCGCGACAATATAGTCAATGGTCGGTTCAAAGCAAGCATAAGTTTTGCCTGTTACCGCATTGATAATTTCATCCAAACCATAACCGATTGCAATTTTTGCGGTTACTTTGGCAATCGGATAACCGGTTGCTTTGGATGCCAGCGCAGACGAACGAGAAACACGCGGATTGACTTCAATGACTGCATATTCAAAAGAAGTCGGGTGCAGCGCAAACTGTACGTTACAGCCGCCCTCAATGCCCAGTTCGGTGATAATTTTCAATGCGGATGAACGCAGCATCTGATATTCTTTATCGCAAAGAGTTTGCGATGGCGCAACCACCACAGAATCCCCGGTATGCACGCCGACCGGGTCAACATTTTCCATATTACAAATGGTGATAGCATTGCCCTTACGGTCACGCATGACTTCATATTCAATTTCTTTCCAACCCGAAATATCTTTTTCAACCAGGATTTCATCTACGCGGGAATACATAATGCCGGTTGCGGCAATTTCTTTCAGTTCATCCCAAGTGTGGGCAATGCCGCCGCCTGTGCCGCCAAGGGTATACGCTGGGCGGATAATCACCGGCAGCCCGATTTCCTCAGTAAACGCAATGGCATCTTCCACCGTATGGACAACTTTAGACGCAATACACGGTTCGCCGATTTTCTCCATGGTATCCTTGAAAATCTGACGGTCTTCCGCTTTGGCAATGGTATCCGGATTTGCGCCAAGCAGTTTAACGCCCATTTCATCCAGAAAACCATCTTCACAAAGTTCCATGGCAAGGTTTAAGCCGGTTTGCCCGCCAAGGTTTGGCAGCAGGGAATCCGGACGTTCTTTTTTGATAATCGCTTTGACCGCGTCAATGGTCATGGGTTCAATATAAACCCGGTCTGCCATGGCTTTATCGGTCATAATGGTGGCAGGGTTGGAGTTGACCAGCACCACTTCCAGCCCTTCTTCGCGCAGGGCACGGCAAGCCTGTGTACCGGCATAGTCAAATTCCGCCGCCTGTCCAATGACAATCGGGCCGGAACCCAGCACCATCACTTTTTGAATATCTGTTCTTAACGGCATACTGGCGCACCCTCCTTTGCTTTATCAATGTTTTCCAGGAATTTATCAAACAGAAATGACGTATCCATAGGACCGGGGCATACTTCGGGATGGAACTGCACGGTAAACACCGGACGGTTAATATGCACAATGCCTTCTACCGAACCATCATTCAGGTTGACATAACGCACCCGTGCAACCGCAGGGTCAACGCTGTCTTTCACCACAGCATAGCCATGATTTTGGCTGGTGATATACGTGCGGTCAAGGTC
>CAXHNU010000017.1:3464-8124 GCA_964017555.1 uncultured Butyricicoccus sp.
GCAACCGCAGGGTCAACGCTGTCTTTCACCACAGCATAGCCATGATTTTGGCTGGTGATATACGTGCGGTCAAGGTCAATATCTTTTACCGGATGATTGACGCCGCGATGTCCAAAACGCATTTTTTCTGTTTTCGCGCCAATGGCAAGTGCCATAAGCTGATGCCCCAGACAGATGCCAAAAATCGGGATTCCACTTTCGACCAGCACTTTCAAGTTTGCAACAATTTGTACATTTTCCGCCGGGTCGCCGGGGCCATTGGTCAGCATCACGCCGTCAAAGCCGCCGGAAAGGATCTCCTGTGGATCGCTGTCACCTGGCAAAACGGTGACTTCACAGCCGCGGGACTGCAGTTCCCGTTCAATGTTATATTTCACACCAAAATCCAGCAAGGCAATATGATAACGGGTTTCGCCATCCGCTTTGCAAATCGATTCCTGTGTACTGGTCACAGTTTTCACCGCATCTTTGACCAGATATTCCCGCATTGCCTGTTTAGCGGCTTCATCCGGTTCATAGCCTTCGGTATAAATAATGCCGTTCATGACGCCGTTATTGCGCAAAATGCGGGTAAGCTGACGGGTATCAATGCCATAAAGCCCGACAACCTTTTGGCTTTTCAAATAATGGTCAAGAGTATGACGGCTGCGCCAGTTGGAGGGATATTGACAAATATCCCGCATAATAAATCCAGAAACCCAACTTTTATGGGATTCATAATCTTCAAAATTAATGCCATAATTGCCAACCAGCGGATAGGTCATAGTGACAATCTGCCCATAATAAGAAGGGTCAGTTAAAACTTCCTGATAACCTGCCATGCCGGTATTGAATACGACTTCGCCAATGCTTTGCCCTTCATACCCACAGGCTTTCCCTTCAAACAGCGTGCCGTCTGCCAGCAGCAGATATGCTTTTTTCACGGTATTCACTCCTTCGATATTCACCGGATCGCGTTTACAATATCATCGCGCATACGGATCGCTTCTGCGCGGGCGGCTTCCTGGTAGTCTGCGCCATTCTTGCCTGTTTTCTGCCAAGCACACATAATGCCGCGGGATGAATTAACAATTGCGCCCAGCCCATCTGGGTTAAACGCATTGGCAATATCTTGCGCGGTTGCGCCCTGCGCACCATAGCCAGGGACTAAGAAATAGGCTTTGGGCAGCAAACTGCGGATAATCTTCTGTTCTTCGGGATAGGTTGCGCCAACCACTGCGCCAACTTCGTTATAGCCGCAAGGAGTATCCAGTCCCGCGCCCCATGCCAAAATTTTTTCGGCAACGCGTACAAATAACGGTTTTCCCTCCATATCACGGTTTTGAAATTCGCCGGAGGATTTGTTGGATGTTTTAACCAACACATAAATGCTTTTCTGCCGGTCGCGGCATTCTTTGAGGAATGGTTCAATGCCGTCTGTGCCAAGATAAGCATTAACGGTTGCCGCGTCGCAATCATAAACCGGCAGTTCTTCGCCCCAAACTTTGGTGCAGCCAAGATAACTTTCCGCATAAGCGGAAGCGGTTGCGCCAATATCATTGCGTTTGACATCGGCAATGACATACATCCCTTTTTCCTGCGCATAGCGGATGGTAGCACGCAGCACACGCGCCCCGGCGGGACCAAGCAGCTCATAATATGCCGCCTGCGGCTTAATCGCAGGAACGACATCACAAAGCGCGTCAATCAGCCCAAAATTAAAGCGGAGCAGGGCACAAGCGGCGGCTTCCAGCGTCGCGCCGGATTCACGGCGGATATCTTCGGTCAGGCAGTCTGGGATATATTCCAAGCGGGCATCTAAGCCCGCAACCACAGGGCTGCCTAATTTTTTTATTTTTTCAACAAGTATTTGTATGGACATGAATGTTCTCCTTATTCCTGTATAATCACAACTGCATCTGTGCCATCGGTTTCTTTCAGGCAGACTTTTACCCGTTCAGAACGGGCAGTCGGCAGGTTTTTGCCGACATAATCCGGACGGATAGGTAATTCACGATGCCCGCGGTCTATCATTACCGCAAGCTGGATACGCCCTGCGCGTCCCATGCGGGAAATGGCTTCAATCGCAGCGCGGGCTGTCCGCCCGGTATAAAGCACATCATCCACCAGCACTACCGTATGGCCTTCCAGCGCGGGCAAATCTGGGAAACGCCCATCGGTATGGGCAGCGCCGCGCGGCAAATCATCCCGCAAAGGGGAAATATCGAGTTCAAGCACCGGCGGGCAAAGCCCACGGGCCTGATGGATATTGCCGGCAATACGCCGGGCAAGCGGTACGCCGCGCGTCCGGACACCGGCAAGCAAAATATCCGCGCCATGGTTTTTCTCAATGATTTGATAAGAAATACGGGTAAGGGCACGGCGCATTGCGTTTTCATCCATAATTTCGGTTTGATGCAACCCAAAGCCCCTCCTTTCCCATGGCGGCATGGCACAAACAATCATCATATGGCTGTATTTTTTAGCATTTGCAGCCTGCTGGGATTTACACATAAAAAATTGCTTTCCAAGTCAGAAAAGCCGGAAAGCAAGGATACTGGCGTCCTCATTTTCATATTTACATATGCAAAAATGGACGGCAATTTTCGTTTGCTGATTTTCGGCCTTGGCGGGCTCACTGACCCAAGTTAAAGGCGGCTGCATAAAAGAACTATATCACATACAGCTTTAAGAAATATTATACCGTAAATATGTATTTTATGCAAACGACGAAACCGCCAAAATATCTTTTTTTACTGCATGGTTTTTTCACATATCGACATACGCTAAAATTTTCAGGTTTCAGCAAAATTTAATCCAGATGCAATATGCAAGTTTTCTGCACGCCACGGGTACAATAAAACCTGTAACCGGAGAAAGGAGGCAGAACAAATTATGAGAGTAGGACAAGTGATTACCGGCATTGCCGCAGGGGTAGCAGCGGGGGCAGTTGTTTCCGCAATGGCAGCAGGTGCAATGGCAAACCCAGGCACACGCCGCGCGGTAAAGAGTTCGGCACGGAATATGTCGCACGCGGCAAAAAAAGCGGCGCATGAGATCCATGACAGCATGATGGGCTAATGACCGCACAGTAAAAAAAGAGCACATCAAGGATGGCGAAAGGCACGGCAATAAGGGAAGCCGTGCCTTTCTTGTATATTTTATCGGATTGCCGCAAAGGAAAAGGGGTATATCATGTTCGGATTGCCGCGCATAAAAATGCGGATTGCCATGCTGAGGGAACACTGCTGGCTGGCGCAGTGTTACGGATTAGCGGTCAAAGGGGATTTCCACACCATTGATTGTCACCTTGTCCACTTGGGTGATATCAAGCGGCTGCGTAATTGGATGGCTCTTCTTCCAAGTGTCGTCTTCCTCGGTTTCAAAAAAGCCCCAATAATCAAGGATTTTATGGAGGCTGCCATTGCCATATCCCATGCCACCGGTTATGTCATTTTGTGTATAGGTGTATGTCGTGCCATCTTTCATGGTGATAACCACAGGTTCAGGGCGAGTATCCTGCTCATTTGGCGTATAATCAACATAAAATCCAAGGGTAGAAAGCTGCGCATGGTCAATGATAATATCATTGCCAATATCAACAGGCTGATTGATTACATATGCAGGAGAAGGCTGAATTGTCGGTTCCAGAATCACATCAACGTGTTCCCATGGACGCGTTCTGTAGGCGGCAGCAATATTCAGCGTAACAACATCTGGTATGTTTTTACGGCTCAAAGAATCAGCCCGACTATCCTGGAATCTGCCATCCTCCGAACAAATTAACTGTCCGCCCGAAATCAATGCAGCAGGTTCATCGTCATTCACTCTGGGAATATTCGGACTGCTGGTAATATACCCACCATTATAATAATAACGATTCTTTTCGAGCATATAAACGCCCTCTGACAGTTCAAACATACTATGGAATACGCCTTTGCTGTCAAAACCCGCAGAAGATAATTTGATACCTTCCAGACCTTCGATTTCCATTGGTGTTTGTCCTGGTACCGGAAGGTCGCCATCCATTTCCAGTACGCGGTCAGCTACACCTGTAAGCTGGACAGAATATTTGTTATCCGCATCTTGGATATCACCTTTGTGAATATATTTATCATAAAAGCCATCAATAATAATTTGGAAGGTACGTGGCTGATTTACTTCGGGCAATTGGTCATCCCAATTTGCTTTGCCGATTTCAAACAATGCAGTTTGGGTTTGTTCGTCAAAGGAAATTATCGGTGCGCCGGAAAGTGAACCAGAGAATTTCCACTCCGGTATCTTTTCACCTGTGTGACCGGTTGTGTCCATCATAATATAGTGCATATAAGAATTTTCATTTAACCTGCCGCCAATGGTATCCTTTACTTGCACATATACATGGGTAACATAACCGTCACCCATAGACGCCACAACAGAAAATTCAAACCCTTCATCTTCGGTCTGACAGGTTGCCGCTATCGGCATGACCTGACTGCCAAAACTGCCCATCTGGTTACGGATATGCTGAAGCAAACTTACCCCTAATGCAAATGCGCCTGTTGTCAAAATTGCTGCCGCCACAGCAAGTGCAAGCGCACGTTTTGCCGCATGGGTAATGCTATATTTTGTTCTAGTCCGCTGCATCATGGCAGGGTCAAATGTGATATTCTGCATCATGTTGTCAATCTCCTCTCGCATT
>CAXHNU010000017.1:14047-22572 GCA_964017555.1 uncultured Butyricicoccus sp.
CGCAGCCGAAACCCTTGATAATAATACAATAAGATAACCTCCCGATATTTCCGCGGCAGCGACATAATCGCACGGGGCAATGTATCATCTGCATTGGAACCATCCTCCACCGTCAGGGATTCCAAAATTTTTGCATCTACGCGTCGCCCCAGCCATGGCGAACGCAGATAACTTTTGCAGGTGTTCACAGCGATACGGGTCAGCCAAGCCTTTTCGCCTTCCGGGTCACAGACGCCAGCTTTCCAGGCTTTCAGGAAAGTATCCTGTACCGCATCTTCGGCAAGAGCACAATCCTTGAGGTACAAGGTACACAGCCGTAAAAGCTGTGTACCATATTCACACATAAGCCGGTCAAGGTCAAGCGTATCAACACGCGCACTGAAATCCTGCATAGACATCCCCTCCTTTCTGAATATATAACGCATGAGATAAACAAAACCTGACAAAAAAAACGAAAAATTTTTTCTGCGATGCAAAAACGCGGTAATGGGAAAGGAAAATCCCCATTACCGCGTCACAGAAAAGGTGGTAAAAATAAAAAAACCTGCCGATTTAGCAGGAAAACTTAAAGAAAATATTTGACTACTTAAGAAAATATTTGATTATTTGATTTTGGTGGGAGGTGGTGGATTCGAACCACCGAAGTCTAAGACGACAGATTTACAGTCTGCTCCCTTTGGCCACTTGGGTAACCTCCCATATTCAATTGAAGAGAAAGAAAAACCTCTCTCCTTAGTTCCAAATTTACGGATAATAAATTTAGTGGCAGCCCATTAAGAGCCGCCTTTCGAATCCACAACCTAATGTGAATAAACTGATTTGGTGGGAGGTGGTGGATTCGAACCACCGAAGTCTAAGACGACAGATTTACAGTCTGTTCCCTTTGGCCACTCGGGAAACCTCCCATATAAACTTTTCCAAAAAAGAAAATGGAGCTGGTGGACGGACTTGAACCCCCGACCTGCTGATTACAAATCAGCTGCTCTACCAACTGAGCTACACCAGCATAAATTTAAGTTTGCGCAGTATTATCTTAGCGACGGATATTATATTAACACATGAAACGCTATCTGTCAATCATTTTCTCGAATTTTGTGGCAAAAAATTTGCACATGTTTTTTCCATTACAGTATAGCAGGGTGCAGCTAGCAAAAACATCCAAATAAAAACGCTGCCGCTGCCCAAAATGTAATGAACAGCGGCAAAGCAAACCATATTTATACAAACTATAAACGCAGCGAATCATTATTTTTTATTTTCGGCATTTAGGAAAGCCCTTCACAGCTTTTCAGGATCCGATAAATCGCCTGTCCTTCTTTGCGTCCAAACCGGCGCAAAGAATCTAAGTAAATCACTTTTGGTGATGTCCCGGTTTTTAAGATTTCTTCAATCTCTTTCAGCCGGTTTGCAAATGGTGTTTGTGAAAATGTATCTTGCAACAATTGCTGTAACCGTAAATTCTCCTGATAACCTGCATAAAAATTCCCGATATCTATCATTTTGCGGTAAGATTGGATACGTGCGGCACGTTCACTGTGTTCACCGCTGACAATAATACCATGTTCAATGCAGTTGCCAATATACACCTGATTCTTTGTGCCAGAGCATTCCTGCCAAAATTCCCGGATCGATTTAAACCCATTATCATTGCTGATTAATACTGCCTGATTACAGCAATTTGCACCAAATAATTCACCGACTTTTGTTGCAATATAAAAATCCAGCCCATTTTTCCGTTTCACCAGCAGTTTATACGTTTCAAAACCGCATCCAGAATTTTGGATATTCAGCAAATGACGTTGTTCCATTAAGGGCGCATTTTCGCTGTAAAAAACAAGCACAAAATCTGTTGGGAGAAGATATTCTGTTCCACGCATCCCAGTGCTTTTTACATTTTCAAAATCAATTAAAAAATACATCGTTTCTCCCTCCCTTTTCATGAGTATATCATACTTTGTTTTCTGGGTCGAGTGGGAATGAGCGGTTTCAAAAGAACGTATATAAAAATAGATGGATATTATTTTGCTGCTGATATTTTCATGGACAAAAGCCCCGTGATTTTTCAGAAAAACCATCTTCCGTTTGGGCGGCAAATATGGTATAGTGATAATCATACAGGATTCGACATGGTTTAATACGGGTTTATGAAATTCCCGATATGGGGACATATTGCATAACTGACAAAACGCTGTTTTTTTAAGCAGCGGATGAACATAAAAAAGAAGGGCTGAATGCTATGCGCCATTTGAAACAACGAGGCAAAGATATTTTATGTGGGCTGCTGCTTGGAATCATGATTGTTGCCATGCTGATGCTGGTGCGCAGCGGATTTCAAAAACGTGATATCAAAGCAATTACAGCCAATACCGCAACGAATGAAGCGAAAATGCAGGAGGTTACATTTGAAACCATCAGCAAAAAATTAGAAAACATCAATGAGCTTTCGACTGCTGAAATGACGTATACTGGTATTTACACCACTGAACAAGGCAGAATCCCATTTCTCACAAGGAAAGGGTTTTCCATGCTTTACACCGCAAAAGTAAAAGCAGGCTTTGCAGATATCAGCCAAATAGACATTCAAATTGATGATGATTCTGTGGAAATCACACTGCCAAAAACAGAAATCACCAATATTGAAATTGATGAAAGCTCAGTTGGGTTTTATGATGAAAAACACGCATTATTTAACCCAGATCGGAAAAGTGATGTGATTGATGCAATTTCCATCGCCAAAAATGACTTGGAAGAACAAGTGGATTTAAGTGATTTGATTACATTATCCGCTGAACGTGCAAAAATTTTGGTAAAAGCACTGTTAGAAGATATCGTTGGGGATAAAAAATTAACTGTACTTACTATAAAATAATCAATCCGGCAGGGATGCTTTAACGCATCCCTGCTTTTTTGTTACCCATTGGAACGCAGCGGCATTGCAGTTTTCTGCCGCTTCGCCGCACATGCAGAGAACGGAACTGCCGCCCATTTAGGCGGCGGAATTGAAGTTTTCTTTGCCTTCTTTCTTTTACTGATGAAATTATGATGTTGTATAAATAAAGTTGACACCTTCAACACAAAAAGAAAGTGATAAAATAGAGTAAAAAGGAAGGTGCATAAGAAATGGGAAAACAGCAACAGAAATATGAAAAGGAATACAAGGTGGAGGCCGTAAAACTGGCCAAAGAGATTGGCGAAAGAAAAGCAGCAAGAGAATTGGGGGTTCCAGAGAACACACTCTATGGGTGGATGAAAGCAGCACGGGAAGGGCGGCTGGATATGGGAGCTGGCAGTTACACACCCAATTCGGCGATGAGTCTGGCAGAAGAATTGGCAGTGATGCGCAGGCAGATGAAAACGTTGGAGCGTGAAAATCGGCGGCTAAAAGAAGAAAATGAATTTTTGGCGGAGGCCAGCGCTTTTTTCGCCGCCAGCCGTCGGAAATGAGTAAAGATCAGAGGATGAAATTTCTCTCAGAAAAAATGTCCGGCGGCGGAAAAGGGAAACTTTCTTTGTACTGTCGTGTACTAAAAGTAAGCCGACAAGGGTATTATCAGTATTTATCTCGGAAAAACCGTCCTTGGAAGTACCAAGGTTTAGCGAATGCTATGCGCGCGATCGTCAAAGAAGATGTTTACAATGACACTTATGGTCGAAAGCGAATGTACCAAGCAATACTGCTGAAAAAACCTGAAGATATGAAAATCCCCAGTGAGAGTACAGTCTACCGCATCATGCGGAAGATCGGTTTAGTCCACCATCCAAAGCGTAAACCAAACGGTATCACAAAGGCAGATCGTGAGGCTAGAAAGTCAGATAACCTGCTGAAACAAAACTTTTATGCAGAGAAACCTCTGGAAAAATGCGTGACCGATCTTACTGAAATTAAAGCGAAAGATGGAAAGTTATACGTTTCGGCAATCTTCGATTGTTTTAATGCCGAGGTTCTTGGTCTTGTTATGGATGACAATATGCGGGCAGAATTGTGTGTACGAACACTAAAAAATGCAGTAACTGCTCATCCAGCTCTGCGGGGAGCTATCGTTCATTCTGACCGGGGCTCCCAGTATACCAGCAGCGCTTACCGGGAAGTTGTGGGAAAATACAAGATCCAACAGAGTATGAACAGCGACAGTGGCCGCTGTCATGACAATGCCCGTTGTGAGAGTATGTGGGCTAGGATGAAGTGTGAGTTGTTTTATGATCGGCTCGATCCAGAAACCATGCCAATGGCGACGCTAAAATCCCTTATCTGGAGATACTTCATGATCTACTGGAATCGCCGCCGTATTTGCTCTGCCAACGATGGACTCCCTCCTCTTGTCAAGCGTCAACGCTACTATGCTGCTTTAAATGCTATCGCTTAGATCTTGCAGATTTTTGACTTTAATGTGTCAACTGATATTGACAATATCACATATTCGCGATGATACCTTAGCTGATGCAGCCGAAAAAATTGCGGCATTTGGTGCAACAGCAGGTGCAACGCATCAAGGGGAAATAAGCGTCATAACCGGATATCAAATGCCGAAAGGCAATAAAGATAAAAGCACAGGATAAGTGCAAATAAAAAGAAAAACACACATTCCAAGCGGTTTTCTGCATTTGGAATGTGTGTTTTTATGGTCGAAGTGACAGGACTCGAACCTGCAGCATCCTGCTCCCAAAGCAGGCGCGCTACCAATTGCGCTACACCTCGGAATAGAACACTCACAACGTTATTTATCATATCATATGGTCTTCTGTTTTGTCAAGGGAAATTTTAAATTATTTCATATTGCTTTTAAGTATATGATATCACAGTATATTGGTATGTATTATGGCTACAATGATCAAAACACTATAACGGCTTGACAAAGATCCCAAAATTGACTTATAATTTTACAAAGAGTCCGAAATAAGACACTTGAAAAGGCGGGGATAAAAGTGGAACACCATATCAAAGAACAGCTTGAGGGGATTAACCAACAGATAAAGGAACTTACAGGGATATACCGGGAGATTGTCAGCCGTTCTGGGATTTCAGAAAATGAATTTTGGATCTGGTATTCATTGATTATTGTAGGTGGGGAATATTCACAACAGGATATTTGCAGCAGTTGGTCACTATCGAAACAGACTGTGAATACAATCGTTGCGCACATGGTAAAAAGAGGACTAGCATATTTGGAAGTTGTACCTGGTACGCGGAACCGTAAAAAGATTCATTTGACAGGGGCGGGTAAAGCCTACGGTGAAAAGATTGTACGGCCTGTTTCAGATGCAGAAAATAGGGCATTTGCCCGGCTGCCTGAAACGGACAGGCTTGCCTGTACGGCTGTATTCAGGAAATATATCAACATTTTAAAGGAAGAGATGCATGAAATAAACAAGGAGGCAGTTTATGAAAAATGATAAAATTGATTTGCTTGTGACATTTGATCAGAATTATATGAAACCTTTTCAGGTCATGCTGAAATCGTTGGCAGCCAGCAACCCACAGGAAGATTTTCATATATGGCTGCTGCACAGTGCAATCCCGGATGTGGATTTACAGACATTGGCGGAATATTGCAGCGGGCTGCACATGGCACTGACAGCGGTTCCAGTAAATCGTTCTGTTTTTGAAAACGCGCCGGTGTCAAAACAATATCCACAGGAGATGTATTACCGCTTATTAGCACCCATACTGCTGCCAAGCACTTTGGATAAAATCCTTTATCTAGATCCGGATATTTTAGTGCTCAACCCAGTGCGCCCATTGTGGGAAATGCAGCTTGATACGGCTGTATTTGCAGCTGCTTCCCATAGCAGTATTTTTGAAATGATGCAGGATGTAAACATGATACGGCTGGGAAAAGACCATGATTATTATAACACAGGTGTCCTGCGCATGGATTTGGTGAAGGCACGGCAAATTGTCAAGGCAAATGATATATTTGATTGCGTGCGGGAACGGATGGACACACTGATTTTGCCAGATCAGGATGTTTTCAATTTGCTTTATGGCACGTATACTTTGCAGCTGGAAGATAATATCTGGAATTACGATGCCCGTTATTTTTCGGCTTATCAACTAAAAAGCAAAGGAAAATGTACAATGGATTGGGTGATGCAGAATACAGTGTTCCTCCACTTCTGCGGCAAGCAAAAACCATGGAAACCAAAGTCCCGCAGCCGTTTTTCAGCATTATATAAGCATTATATGAACCTTGCCAAATGGGCAGGATAAACAATTTGCAAAACGGTGCATACTTGGATTGCAATCATAAGGATTCATGATATAATACAAATGGAAATCAGTTAGCGAAAACAATGCAAACACCTAGTTATCCATAGTGGCTAGTATCATTGGCAGATTGACATCATTTCTGTCATTGAAAGCCGCTATGGATTTTTTATCAGATATGGACTTGGGGGAAACACGGTATGGGGTTTTCTTTTTTGCCGGATATTTTGCAAAGGCAGTTGCAATAGGGGGCGGATGTGGTACAATAGCGTGTAGCAGAGAATCAATAGAAGGAGAACTTTGGTTTATATGAGTATTATTGAAATCCGTCCGGCCCGGCTGGACGATGCGGCGGAAATGCTTGCTATTTATGCGCCGTATGTATTGGAAACAACTGTATCTTCGGAATATGTGCCGCCAGATATGCAGGAGTTTTGCCGCCGTATCCAAACGTTTTCAGAAAAATTGCCTTGGCTCATCTGCGAAATTGATGGCAAGCCAGCAGGATATGGCTATGCGTCCCCGCACCGCACCCGTGCCGCATACCAATGGTCGGTGGAAACCTCTATTTATGTTGCTCCTGACTTCCACCGCCATGGCATTGCCAGGGCGCTTTATTCCGCTTTATTTGAACTGCTGCGGATGCAGGGCTATTATAATATCTATGTCGGGATTACCTCACCCAACGAACGCAGCATCAAATTCCATAAAGCGATGGGGTTTATCATCTCCGGGGCATATCAAAACAGTATGTATAAATTCGGGCAGTGGCGCGATGTTTTATGGATGGGCAAACAACTGCGGGAACATGAAGGGGAACCACAGCCTACCGTACCATTCCCGGAGCTTTGCGGCACAGCGTTATGTAAACGTGTGTTGCAGGAAGCAATGACAAAAATACATCTGTGACGTCAAATTTTTGTTGCAGGCAGCAAAAAAATATGGTACAATGGTTAGGAACATACGTTTGCGGGAAGGGGAAAGATCATGGACATGGATAAGCAGGGCAGCAAAGGGAAAGCTAAAAATACAAAAGAATCCATTCACAGTGGGCACCGCGCCCGGATGCTGGAACGGTTTCGCAAACAAGGGCTGGATGGCTTTAATGACCATGAAGCACTTGAACTGCTGTTGTATTTTGCAATCCCGCGCGGGGATACCAACCCGATTGCGCACCGGCTGATGGATACATTCCATACTTACCATAGTGTGATTGAAGCAACACCAGAAGCGCTGGCAAGTGTAGAAGGGATTGGCGAGAAGACCGCCGCTTTGATTGTGTTGGTGCGGGAAACCATGCGCCGTTATGGCATTGATAAAGCGGAAAAGGATATGCAGGGGCTGGCGCTTGATACCAGCGATAAAATGAGCCGGTATTTATCCCCTTATTTCACAGGCATCAGTGAAGAACGTTTTGTTGCACTCGCAACAGATATCCAAGGGCGGGTGTTGGGCGTCCAGGAAATCAGCCGTGGCACCATCCGCGCTACTCATATTGAAATCCGGAAGCTGGCGGAATTTGCAATCCGGCACCAGGCGGCAGGTGTTATTGTGGCGCATAATCATCCAGGTGGGCGGGCGCTGCCTTCCCATGATGATATGCAGGTGACCCGTACCATTCGTGATACCTTGTCAGCATTAAGCATCAGCCTGCAAGACCATATCATCATTGCAGGGGATGAATTTATCTCTATGCACGACAGTGATGTGACGAAATACATATAATCCTGTGCATCGCAAACAAAAGGAGGTTCTGTATTTTTATGCCTGAATTTCAAGTGGTCAGCCCATACCAAATGGCTGGGGATCAGCCTGAAGCAGTGGAAAAACTCTCTCTCGGCTTTCAAAATGGCGTCGATGAACAAGTATTGCTTGGCGTCACAGGTTCCGGCAAAACCTTTACCATGGCAAACCTTATTGAGCGGGTGGGCAAGCCAACCCTTGTCTTAGCGCACAATAAAACTTTAGCGGCACAGCTTTGCACCGAGCTGCGCGAATTTTTCCCCAATAATGCGGTGGAATATTTTGTGTCCTATTATGATTATTATCAGCCCGAAGCCTATATCGCTTCTACAGATACCTATATTGAAAAAGACAGCGCCATCAATGATGAAATTGACCGCCTGCGGCATTCTGCAACAACCATGCTGGCAGAGCGGGAAGATGTGATTATTGTCGCGTCGGTATCCTGTATCTATTCACTGGGCGATCCGATTGATTATAAAAACATGGTGGTTTCCCTGCGTCCCGGCATGGAAAAAAGCCGGGAAGAACTGATCCATAAACTGATTGATATCCAATATGAACGCAATGATATTGC
>CAXHNU010000017.1:22582-39479 GCA_964017555.1 uncultured Butyricicoccus sp.
CGTCCCGGCATGGAAAAAAGCCGGGAAGAACTGATCCATAAACTGATTGATATCCAATATGAACGCAATGATATTGCCTTTGAACGCAACCGTTTCCGGGTACGCGGGGATACGGTGGAAATCTGGCCGGTTTATTCAGACAGTGATTGTGTGCGTATCGAATTTTTTGGGGATGAAATCGACCGCATCAGCCGGATTGACCCGCTGACCGGCAAAAGCATTTCCGCATTAAACCATATCGCGATTTTTCCTGCCAGCCATTATGTCACCAGCCGTGATAAATTGGAAGTTGCCATCAAAGAGCTGGAACGTGAACTCGAAGAACGGGTGGCATGGTTCACGGCAAACGGCAAACTGGTGGAAGCCCAGCGCATTGCCCAGCGCACCCGGTATGATATTGAAATGTTACAGGAAATCGGGTTTTGTTCAGGCATCGAAAACTATTCGCGGGTTTTATCGGGCAGGGCGCCCGGCAGCTCTCCATTTACGCTGATCGACCATTTCCCAAAGGATTTTTTGCTGATTGTGGATGAAAGCCATGTCACATTGCCGCAGGTGCGCGCCATGTACCATGGTGACCGTGCCCGTAAAGAAAGCCTTGTTGATAATGGGTTCCGTTTGCCGTCCGCGATGGACAACCGTCCGCTGAATTTTGATGAATTTAACGAGCGGATTCACCAGGTATTATATGTATCTGCAACACCAGGCGATTATGAGCGGGAACGCGCCGGACAAGTTGTCGAACAAGTTATCCGCCCGACAGGGCTGCTTGACCCGCTGATTTCCGTGCGCCCAGTCGAGGGGCAGCTTGATGATTTGCTGGGTGAAATCCATGACCGCGTGGACAAAAAAGAACGGGTGCTTATCACAACACTAACCAAGAAAATGGCAGAGGATTTGACCGGTTATTTGGAAGAAGTCGGCGTAAAAGTGCGGTATATGCACCATGATGTAAAAACCATGGAACGACAAGAACTCATTCGGGATTTGCGTTTGGGTGTTTATGATGTACTGGTAGGCATTAACCTGCTGCGCGAAGGGCTGGACTTGCCCGAAGTATCGTTGGTTGCCATCCTTGACGCGGATAAAGAAGGGTTTTTGCGGTCGGAAACCTCACTGATCCAAACCATCGGGCGCGCGGCGCGCAATGAAAAGGGGATGGTGATTATGTATGCGGACAAAGAAACGCCATCCATGCACCGCGCCATTTCTGAAACCGAACGTCGCCGCAAATTACAGGAAGAATTTAACGCCGCCCATGGTATTATTCCGAAAACCGTCAAAAAGACAGTTAAGGATGTCATTGAAATTTCCAGCGAAAGCAAACTGCCGCGCGGGCGCGGCAAGGGCAAAAAACTGACCGATGCGGAAACTGCTGCCGAAATTGCACGCCTGACCCGTCAGATGAAGGAAGCGGCAAAGCTGCTTGAATTTGAGCTTGCTGCCGAACTGCGGGATAAGATTCAGGCATTACAAGGCGAACAGAAAACCCAAAAAGAAAAACGCAAAAAGGGATTTTTGGTATGAAAATGTTTTGCCCGTATTGCGGCAATGCCATGCTGGAAGGCAAACTGCGGTATGAAACCGGGCTGGACTGGAAAGCCAAACTGCCGGGGCTGCTTGCACCGGCGCTGCATTTGTCAGGGAATATGCTGTATGACCAGTCACCGGCGGAAAGCGCATATTGTTTGCAATGCAGATTGCTGCTGGTGCGCCCGGATCAGGCAGCAGCGCAAAAATTTGAGGAAAAATATTATCGCAAAATCGGAAAACAAGCGAAGGAGGCAAAAAAGTGAAAATCCATGCCATGTATTGGAGTGCAACAGGCACAACAGAAAAGGTTGTCTGTGCCATTGCGCAGGCGGTTGCCGGACAGGATGAAGTTTCTATCCATGATTTTACCTTGCCGCAGGCGCGGGAACAGGGCATTGCATTTGCCCCAGACGATGCCGTGATATTTGGCACGCCGGTTTATGCCGGGCGGGTGCCCAACGTGCTGCTGAAATATCTTGCCACTGTGCAGGGCAATGGCGCGCTTGCCGTGCCGGTCGTATTGTTTGGCAACCGGGATTATGATGACGCGCTGATTGAGCTGCGCGATATCCTTGAAGCAAATGGGTTTCATACCATTGCGGGTGCGGCGTTTGTCGGGGAACACGCTTTTTCCCGCACACTTGCGGCAGGTCGTCCGGATGCGCAGGATATGCAGATTGCCAAGGATTTCGCCATGCAGGTCAAAGCACAGCTGGACACCGGCAATTTTCAAACGCCTGTCCCGGTTGCGGGACAAACGCCAATCCGCCCTTATTACACCCCGCGCGACCGTGCGGGCAATCCGGTGAATATCCTCAAAGTCAAACCCAAAACCGACATGGAAAAATGTGATCATTGCGGCATTTGCGCGGCGGTTTGCCCTATGGGTTCAATTGACCGCCAGCAGCCGGATATTATCCATGGCATTTGCATCAAATGCTGTGCCTGCCAGAAAAAATGCCCCAAGGATGCAAAATATTTCGATGATCCGGGATACTTATATCATAAGGAAGAATTAGAGCTTGGCTATGCACGCCGGGCACAACCGGCATTATTTTTATAAATCCATTAAACCTCCGCTTTGGAAAAAAGGAAGGAATCCCAATGCAAGACCATATTTTTGTCAAAGGTGCGCGCGAACATAACCTGAAAGATATTGATATCAAAATCCCGCGGGATAAGCTGGTGGTTTTCACCGGCTTATCGGGTTCGGGCAAATCCTCGCTTGCGTTTGATACCATTTATGCCGAAGGGCAGCGGCGGTATGTCGAATCATTATCTTCTTATGCGCGGCAGTTCTTAGGGCAGATGGAAAAACCCGATGTCGATTATATCGAAGGCTTATCCCCGGCGATTTCCATTGACCAGAAAACCACCTCCCGCAATCCTCGTTCCACCGTTGGCACAGTGACGGAAATTTATGATTATCTGCGTTTGCTGTGGGCACGGATTGGCATTCCGCATTGCCCAGTATGCGGCAAGGAAATCCATCAGCAGACCATTGACCAAATCATGGACAAACTGATGGCGCTGCCCGAAAAAACCCGGCTGCAAGTTTTAGCGCCAGTGGTGCGTGGGCGCAAAGGGGAGCACGTGAAAGTGCTGGAAAGCGCACGCAAATCCGGCTATGTGCGGGTACGGGTTGACGGCAATATTTATGATTTGGCGGAAGAAATCAAGCTGGAAAAGAATAAAAAACACACGATTGAAATTGTAGTTGACCGCATTGCCATGAAACCAGATATCCATGGACGGCTGACCGATTCTGTGGAAACCGCGCTGTCTTTATCCGGCGGTCTGGTGACCGCCGATATTGTTGACGGCGAACCGTTATCCTTTTCACAGAATTATGCTTGTGAGGATTGCGGCGTATCCATTGAAGAATTGGCGCCGCGGATGTTTTCATTTAACAACCCTTATGGCGCGTGCCCGACTTGTTCCGGGTTGGGCATCCAGATGAAAATCGACCCGGATCGGGTTATTCCAAACCGGAATTTATCGCTGAAAGAAGGTGCATTGCAGGCAAGCGGCTGGGGCAATGTGGAACCTGGCACAATTGCGCGGATGTATTACGACGCGCTGGGCAAAAAATATGGATTTACCATTGATACACCCATCAAAGATTATTCACCCGAAGCCTTAGATGCTTTGCTGTATGGCACAAAAGGGGAAAAATTATCATTATCGGTCAGCAAATTTTCCGGCGGCAAAATGGAACAGCCTTTTGAAGGGGTTGTCAACAATTTGGAACGCCGTTACCGGGAAACCTCCAGCGAATATGCCCGCGGGGAAATTGAAGAATGTATGAGTGAAATCCCCTGTCCGGACTGCCATGGGCGGCGGTTGAAAAAAGAGGTGTTAGCCGTCACGGTAGGCGGGTTAAATATTGCTGAATATGCGGAAAAAACCGTAGTGAAAGCCATTCATTTCATGAAAAATTTGCAGCTCACCGAAATGCAGCAGCAAATTGGCGGGCGGATTATCAAAGAAATCTTAGATAGACTTGGATTTTTGCAGTCGGTTGGTTTGGAATATTTAACCTTATCCCGTGCCTCCGGCACATTGTCTGGCGGCGAAGCACAGCGTATCCGCTTGGCAACCCAAATTGGTTCATCGCTGATGGGTGTACTCTATATTTTGGATGAACCTTCTATCGGGCTGCACCAACGCGATAATGACAAACTGCTGGCAACGCTGAAGCGCCTGCGGGATTTGGGCAATACGCTCATTGTGGTGGAGCATGACGAAGATACGATGTATGCGGCAGACCATATTGTAGATATTGGCCCCGGCGCTGGCGTGCATGGCGGACAAGTGATTTATGAAGGCGGCGTCAAAGGTCTGCTTACGTGTGAAGCTTCCGCGACAGGGGCATATTTATCCGGGCGCAAACGGATTCCCGTGCCGCCGGTACGCCGCAAAGGCAGCGGCAAAAAACTGATTGTCAAAGGTGCTGCCGCAAATAACCTCAAGCATACCGATTTCACCATACCGCTGGGCACGCTGACTTGTGTCACTGGTGTATCCGGTTCGGGCAAATCTTCCTTTGTCAATGAAATCTTATACAAATATCTTGCGGCACAGCTTAATGGCGCGCGTACCCGTCCCGGCGCATATAAGGAAATCCGTGGACTGGATGCGCTGGATAAAGTCGTCGGGATTGACCAATCCCCAATTGGGCGCACACCGCGTTCTAACCCGGCAACATATACCGGCTTATTTGGCGATATCCGCGAATTATTTGCCCAAACAGCCGATGCCAAGGCCCGTGGTTACGGCCCGGGGCGGTTTTCCTTTAACATCAAAGGCGGGCGCTGTGAAGCGTGCAGCGGTGATGGACTGCTGAAAATTGAAATGCACTTTTTACCGGATATTTATGTTCCTTGTGATGTGTGCAAAGGCAGACGGTACAACCGTGAAACGCTGGAAGTGCGCTACAAAGGCAAGAATATTTATGAAGTGCTGGATATGACCGTGGATGAAGCGGTGATTTTCTTTGAAAATGTGCCAAAACTGGCGCGCCGCCTGCAAACCATGCAGGATGTCGGGTTAGGGTATGTCAAATTAGGGCAGTCGTCTACCACATTATCCGGCGGCGAGGCGCAGCGTGTCAAACTTGCAACCGAATTATCCCGCCGGGCAACCGGACGGACAATCTATATCCTGGATGAACCAACCACCGGGCTGCATATTGCGGATGTCCATAAGCTGGTGGATGTGCTGCAACAACTGGTTGAAAAAGGGAACACGGTTGTGGTCATTGAGCATAATCTCGATGTGATTAAAGTTGCGGATTATATCATTGATTTAGGCCCGGAGGGCGGCGATGGCGGCGGTGAGGTCGTATGCTGCGGCACACCGGAAGCGGTGGCTGGATGTGAAACATCCTATACCGGGCAATACCTCAAAAAATATCTGGCACAGCAGGCGGCAGGAGGGATTTGATGAAAAAAACGAAATGGACAGTATTGTTTTTGCTTTGTGCCGTGCTGCTGTTTGGCGGATGCGGCAAACAGGCACAGCCGCCAGCGGATTCCGCCGGGCAGGGCTGGAAACCTTCAGAAAGTATGCTGGAAGCGCCGGTCACACCTGAACCTGAACCTGAACCGGAGCCCGAACCCATTACCGCGACACTGGCGGTCTGCGGTGATACCATGAGCCATATGCCCCAGACCCGTGACGCCTGGGATGAAAGCCAGGGGCGTTATGATTATTCTGTCATGCTGTCTGGTGCGCGCAAATGGGTGGAAGAGGCGGATTATGCCGTTGCGAATCTGGAAACCACCTTTGCGGGCGGTCCGGACTATTCCGGTTATCCGGCGTTTAATACGCCGGATGAATTGGCGCTTGCGCTCAAGGAAATGGGCTTTGACTTGATGCTGACGGCGAATAACCATTGCATGGATCGCGGATATGACGGCTTGTGCCGCACGCTCAATATACTCGATGAACAAGGCATTCGTCATGTTGGCACTTACCGCACTCAGGAAGAACGCGACGCCAGCAGCGGTGTTGCGCTGGTGGATATCAATGGCATATCGGTTGCGTTTTTGGGCTATACCTATGGCACCAATGGCATTCCGGTTGCAGCGGACAGGGGATATTCCGTCAACCTGTTCAATACCGATTATATGGGTGCGTGTACCACGCCGGATACTGACAGGATATTATATGACCTGTCGACAGCGAAAGCGATGAACCCAGACCTTATCGCGGTAATGATCCATTGGGGCATTGAATATCAAACCCATCAGAATGATTATCAGGAACAGATTGCTAGCCTGCTGTTCTCCAATGGCGTGGATATCATTTTGGGCGGACATTCCCATGTGCCCCAGCCTATGGAACTCCGCACTCGTTTGGATGAAAACGGCGAGGAAAAACAAGGCTTTGTCTGTTTTTCACTTGGCAACTTTATTTCCGCGCAGAATGACCGTTATACCGACACCACAGCGGTTTTAACATTAAGCCTGATGAAAGACCCGGCAACAGGCAAAACCACCATCACAGGCTATGATTATGCGCCAATGCTGATGCTGGACAGGGAAAGCGGCGCGGCAACGCGCTTTCAGCTATTGGATGCCAGCGAGCCGCCAGCCGATGCCTCCGCAAAGCTGGAAGCCAAATTACAGCAGGCGATTGCGGACTGCCATGCGATTTTTGGGGAGCCATTGCCCAGCCCTGCGGCATAAACCAAGGAAAACAGCAAGCATTTATTCCGCTTGCTGTTTTTTTATGTTGCCAAACAAAAAAACGCGGATTTCCTGTTACTGTACATTTCCGCAAACTGCACATATTGCGCTTTTTTTGTTTTCTGATATAATAAAAGTATCACACACAAAATCAGTTGGCGGCAAAATGAAAAGCAGGAGAATAGAAGGAGATTTCTATGCGTGCAACAAAGAAAAGCTGGAAAAATATATTATACGCCTGCATCCTGTTGGCAGCAATCTATTTGCTGTTCCAATGGTATGCCACAGCGAATAGTCGGCGGATTGAAAACCAAAACCTAAATTATGCGATGGATTCCGCCAGACAGACTGCTCAGCGGATTGAAAGCGAGTTTGGCAATGCGTTATTGAGAATGCGCAACTATGCCTATTTGCTGGGTACCAACCAGACACAGGCGGAAATTACAGCAGAGCTGCTGAAAGGGATGGAAGAACACGCTTCTTTTGACGCGATCCGGTTCACCAATGCGGATGGGCTGAATTTGGCGTCCGATGGCAGAACAAGTGACAGCAGTGACCGGAATTATTTTATCAAAGGGATGCAGGGCGAAAGTGGTATGGAAGTGCTCAAGTCCAGGATGACTGGGCAGACGATGACCGTTTTTTATTCCCCAATTCGGCAAAACGATGATAAAGTGATTGGGATGCTGTTGGGGCTGTATTTTGCGGAAGATTATCTGCGGGATATGCTGACCGTCGATTATTTTGGCGAACCAGTGGATGCGTTCCTGTGCGCGCAGGATGGGAAAGTGATTGCCAGTTCGGGCAATGAAAGTTTCGACCAGCCGCTGCCTGATGCGCTGCTGCAATCCGGCAATATTGACGCTGAAACAGCCAGTCACATTTGGGGGATATTTGAAAAAGGCACGGGGAGTGCGGGTTATATCTGCGCGCCAGGCAGTTTGACGGATAA
Organism: uncultured Butyricicoccus sp.; assembly: GCA_964017555.1. GTDB lineage: Bacteria > Bacillota > Clostridia > Oscillospirales > Butyricicoccaceae > Butyricicoccus_B. The sequence continues at coordinate 30,260 of CAXHNU010000017.1, forward strand.
CTTATGTGTGTTCCATATCCCGAACAGCGAATACATCCTTGTGCAGGCATTCCCTAAGAAAGTGACACAGGCGATGCTGCGGGAAGCAAACCATACCGGTATGGTTTTGCAAGTGATTTTGATCTGCTTGTTTGTCGTATATATGTTTGTCCTGTTGTTCCGCAACTGGAGAAAGAGAAAAACACTTGAAAAGCAGAATACGCAGTTCGGTTATGTGCTGGGCGGATTAAATACCCTTTTTTCTTCCCGCTACCTGACAGTGGATTTAGAAAATAATACATATTCGTATATGGCAGGGATACGGCCGCTGAACAGCAGCCTAGCAATGGAAGGCGCCTATGATGATATCATGCGGGTTCATGCGCAGGATATCATTGGGGAAAGCGAAAAAGAAGAATTCCGGCAAACGTTCTTGGCTGACAATATTCGAAAGACCCTTGCGGATCAAGATACATTTACTTATGAGTGCCATGTGCTGCGGAATGGGAAAGAAGATTGGGAGCATTTGATTGCTGTATGCCTCCGGCGGGAAAATGGGCAAGTCACCCGTATCCTGTATGTGCGGCAGAATATCACAGAGATGAAACAGCGCGAGTTCCAGAATCGCAAACAAATGGATTTGATGGATCGCAAAGAACGGCAGTACCGCATTGCGATCACAGCAAATTCTTTCTGTACGTTTGAATTTAACCTGACACAGGACCACGTAGAACATGATATTACACGGCTTGTGAATGGGCGTGCGGAATCGCTGCTGGAAAGGGTTGGCTTGCAGGCACCATGCAAGGCATCCGAATGCTTTGAAAAATGGAAACAGTTCATTCTGCCGGAATCCATGGAAGAATATACGGAAAAGGTGAATGTTGCATATTTAGGCAAGTGTTTTGAACAGGGTGAAGCCGAAATTGATGTTGATTTTTGGGGCATGGCTTCTGAAAACACACCGATGTGTGTCCGGCAATCGTTTATTATGACGCCGGATTACAGCACAGGCGATGTTATGGTGATGGTGGTATCCAAGGAAATCACCGAACAAGTGCAGCGCCAGCGTGAACAGACCCAGACCTTACAGGATGCCCTGATGCAGGCACAGCACGCCAACCAAGCCAAAACCACATTCTTATCCAATATGTCGCATGATATCCGCACACCGATGAATGCGATCATCGGGTTCACCACCATTGCAATCAGCCATATTGACAACAAGACACAGGTGCGCGACTGTTTGCAGAAGGTTTTATCCTCCAGCAACCATTTGCTGAGCCTGATCAATGATATCCTGGATATGAGCCGGATTGAAAGCGGCAAAGTGCAGATTAAAGAGCAGGAATGCAATATTTCCGAGCTGATGCACAATCTGGTGGATATCATTCAGCCGCAGGTCAAAGCCAAACAGCTTGAACTGTTTATTGATACGTTTGAAGTGACCAATGAAGAAGTGATTGCCGATGCCCTTAAGCTAAACCAGGTGTTCATCAACCTGCTGAGCAATGCGGTCAAATATACACCGGCAGGCGGCATGATTTCTTTCCGGATTGTGCAAAAAGCGACTTTCCGCCATGGCTATGGGGATTATGCCTTTATCATTCAGGACAATGGCATTGGGATGTCCAAAGAGTTTGTCAAGCATATTTTCGAGCCGTTTGAGCGGGAAGCCAGCGCGACCCGTTCGGGCATACAGGGCACAGGGCTTGGCATGGCAATTACCAAAAACATTGTTGAAATGATGAATGGCACCATCAGCGTGGAAAGCGAAACCGGTTTGGGCAGCACCTTTACGGTAGAACTCACTTTGAAACTCCAGGATAACCAAAAGGATTCCGAACAGCTAAAAGAACTGTCAGGGCAGCGCGCAATGGTTGTCGATGATGACTTGAATGTTTGCAACAGCGTCAGCAAAATGCTCCAGCATTTGGGGATGCGGGCAGAATGGACAACATCTGGGCGGGAAGCCGCTTACCGCGCAAAAATGGCGCATGAGGAAGGGGATTCCTACCATACATATATCATTGATTGGCAGATGCCAGAGATGAGCGGCGTGGAAACCACCAAAAAAATACGCAACGTTGTTGGCGGGGATGCGCCGATTATTATCCTGACCGCATACGACTGGTCAGATATCGAGCAGGAGGCAAAAGAAGCGGGTGTTACAGCGTTTTGTGCAAAGCCGCTGTTTATGTCCGATTTGAAAGCCGCGCTGCTGGCTGCCAATAATCTGCAAGATAAAAAAGACGAAGCACCCGCTTGGACAGCGGCGGATTTCAGCGGCAAACGCATTTTGCTGGTAGAAGATATTGCGCTGAACCGTGAGATTGCGGAAGTGATATTGACAGAAGTCGGGTTCCTTGTGGAAACCGCGCCGGATGGCACAGATGCTGTTGTGATGATGGAAAGCGTAGAAGAAAATTATTATGACGCAATTCTGATGGATGTACAAATGCCCATCATGAATGGCTATGAGGCAACCCGGGCAATCCGCAATCTGCCTCGGAAAGATGTCAAAGATCTGCCGATTATTGCGATGACAGCCAATGCACTGGAGGAAGATAAAGAAGCAGCGCTGAAAAATGGCATGAATGCGCATTTATCCAAACCGCTTGATATGAATGCGTTTATGGAAGTGCTGAGCAAATTCCTGCATTAAATCAAAAAATAAGCGCCGGCAGGCTGATTAACAGCCCGCCGGCGCATTTTTAGTGCGCCCGGCGAGCGCACGTTCTAACGGGTGAAAGTCCCGAATCCGCCCGGCAGTGGGAAGGATATAGCCAAAGCCAAGGGTGTCCATCGCGAGGTGGAATCTGAAGGAAGGCGGAGGCAAAACTCTGGTCTGACGGACAGAAACCGTATAGAGGCTGTAAGCGGGGGTAAGACTGCTTAACAAGTCGAAGCCCAATAACTGTACGGAACCGTTTTACAGTAAATACGGCGGACATAAGAGGGAAAGAACGTGTGAGTACCCGGGGAGATCTCACGGACGTGCGGAGTTTTTTTCTACGAAGTACGGTTGAAATAAGATTTATCGTGAGAAGTCAGCAGATACCATAGTACCGTGTCAGTCGACGGACGCGGGAAGGGTTGAACCTTAGGAGGTGAGAGTCAATGAAAGTTACCGAAGCCGAGGGAAAAGAAAGCACAAAACGCTGCTGTGGCAGCGGCTGCCGCCGGAGGGATAGTGCGGAACACGAAGAGGAAGGCGGAGCGCTGATTGGACAAAGGATAACTGAAAACGACATCACCAGCGACGACAGAAAAACAGGCGGATTGCTGGAATGGATTGTAAGCTCGGGAAACCTGAACAAAGCGTATAAGCGAGTGAAGAGAAACAAAGGGGCGAGCGGAGTCGATGGGATGAGAGTGGATGAACTTCTGCAATATCTCAAAGAAAACGGCGAAGGAATCCGGGAATTCGTGCTGGCAGGGAAGTACAAGCCAACCCCGGTACGGCGGGTAGAGATACCCAAAGACAACGGGAAGAAAAGAATGCTGGGCATACCAACAGCGGCAGACCGCGTGATCCAGCAGGCAATCGCACAGGCACTGACTCCGATCTATGAACCAAAGTTTGTGGAAACGAGCTATGGATTTCGACCGGGAAAGAGTGCACACGATGCAATCCGGAAATGTCAGGAATATCTGAATGCGGGCTATGTGTGGACAGTGGATATGGACTTGGAAAAGTTCTTTGATACGGTGAACCAAAGCAAGCTGATAGAGATTCTGTCGAGGGAAATCAAAGATGGACGGGTGATATCACTTATTCATAAATACTTGAGAGCAGGAGCAGTATGGTGCGGAAGGTTTGAGGAGACGATAACCGGGGTGCCGCAGGGAGGACCATTAAGTCCGCTGTGTGCAAACATCATACTGAACGAACTCGACCATGAACTGGAGAAGCGGGGACACCGGTTTGTCCGTTACGCGGACGATATGGTGATTTTCTGCAAAAGCAAAGCGAGTGCGAAACAGGCATTGGAGCATATCATCCCTTATATTGAGGGAAAGTTGTTCCTGAAAGTCAATCGGGAGAAAACGGAAGTCAGCTATGCGGGGAAAATCAAATTTCTCGGATACGGCTTCTATAAGAACCGGAAAGGCTTCCAGCCAAGAGTGCACCAGAAGTCAAAGGAAAAGCTGAAAGGGAAGGTGAAAGAGCTCACTGGAAGGCGATATGTTCCGAGTTACGAAGGGTGGAAGCGAAAGCTGAAACGTTTTGTGACAGGCTGGGTGAACTATTACAAGCTTGCGGATATGGGAAATCTGTTAAAGAGCATAGACGAGTGGATGAGGCGACGAATCCGCATGGTGTTCTGGAAACGTTGGAAACGCGTCAGGACGAGGTATCGAAATTTAGAAAAATTAGGTGCAAGCCATTCCAATGCCGGAATCCTGGCAAATTCGAGAAAAGGCTGCTGGCGGATTGCCAGCAGCCCGATTCTTCAAGCAGCACTGTCTAACGCAAGGTTAGAAAAAGCCGGTTTCCAGTATTTCTATTCTTACTACAATTCTGTCAAGACGTAAACTGAGGAACCGCCGTGTACCGAACGGTACGCACGGTGGTGTGGGAGGTCGGCAGGTGAACTAATCGCCTGCCTCCTACCCGATTTACAGAAGGGTTTTTAATTTGCGCTGCAAAGGATTAATTCCCAGCGGCTTGTTGTGCCCATTGCTGCTGCAAAGCAGCCCAATCAGGATTGGTTTGCAGTTCTGTCCAGGATTCAGAAGCAGCCCCTTCTTCGCGGGTATAAAGATGGGAGTTGGTTGCTTCCTGAATTGCGGCATAATACCATGCGCTTTCCGGGTTATCCGGCCATTGCTTCATGGTATCCAGCATATGGTCTTTATCAGGCGTGCGCCCTAACATTGCATTGACAAGGGTAGCAACTTCTGCACGGGTAATATAATCATCTGGGCGGAATGTCTTATCCCCACTGCCATGGATCCAGCCGGTATGTGCGGCACGGTTGATATATTTTTCAGCCCAATGCCCACTGATATCGGTGAATAGAGATTCGCCTTCATAGTCTTTGCTGAGGAATTGTGCAGCGATAACCGCAAATTCAGCACGGGTAATATTGTTATCCGGACGGAATGTGCCATCGGGATACCCAGAAACCAGCCCAGCTTTGGCATCTGTGCCGATTGCAGCGGTATACCAGGCATTTGCCTGCACATCGGAGAATGTGGTATCAGAGGTCCAATGTGCCAGACGGTAATTATCCTGCATCAAACGGAAGAAAATTGTGGCAACTTCTGCGCGGGAAATATTGTTTGTGGGACGTACGGTACCATCGGTATAGCCAACAAGATAAGCAAAGTGATCCGCGGTATTGAGGTCAGAAAGGTCAGCCAGCGGGACTTTTTCATCATCAATCTTGGTATCAGGTGCAGTTGGGTTCAGCGGGGTTGGGTTTTCTGGGATAGTGGTTGAGCCGCCACTGCCGCCGGTTGGGCGCCGGTTGCCGCCTCCTCCGCCGCCACCAGAACCGCCGCCACTGGTGGTGCGTTCCGTAACGGTGAGGGTACCAAGGGAATTGGTAATGGTATAGTTGGTTTGTTTTGCAGTACCATTCCAGGTGATGGAATAGGTATTGCTGGACGAGCCAACGCTGGTCTGGGAACCAGTAACGGTAATGGTTACAGCTTCTCCAGCGACCATTTCTTGATTTACGATGGTATAGGTGTTGCTGGTCAGTGCTGTGCCATCATACACCTTAGATGCGCTGCTGGTGGTAATGGTAATCGGACGCGGGGAGATGGTAACAGTTGCTGTTGTCGTATCGGTTTCATCGCCGAGGACTGCGGTAATTGTTGCGGTATAAGTGCTTGCATCAACCGGGGCGCCGGGCAGGGTATTGCCTGCGGCATCGGTATATGTAACAGTAAACTGTGCATCCGGTTTATTTGCGGAAGGGGATACCGGGTGCGGCTGACCGTCATAAGTTGCAGTGACATTGCCAGCGGTAACATCAAGTGCTGGTGTTGGGTCAACCGGGTCAACTGGTGTTGTTGCTTCTGTGATCTTCAGCCAGCCGTCGGTAATCTGACCGATTTCTGCGATATATTTTGTGTTATCAGAAACCGTTACAACAAAATGTTCTGTGGTCAGATTCATTGGGTAATCGCCGACTTCGGTACCAGAAGCAGCAGCGGTAAAGCCTTCTGCCAATGTAACAGTTACAGCATTTTCAGGAAGTGTAATGCCTTCTGGCGCAGTTACAGTAGTGGTAAAGCCTTCAATGCTTTGTGGCTGTCCATCATAGGTAACAGTTTTTGTATTGCCCACAATATTGATTGTCAGACGAACGATTGCAGGTTCCAGAGGGATCAGTGCCATTGCAAAGTTCGCGGTAAAGGTATAAGTTTGGCCACCCTCACCTTGGAATTTACCGCTTAGGGTTGCATTATCAAGGTTGGTTTCTCCTTCAACATTGGGTGATTGTGTCCAGCCAATGAATTTATACTTCTCAGCGGGTACAGCAGTGATACCTTCCGGAATGGTAATTTCGCCGGATGTGGTCATATCTGCGCCATTGCCAAAAGTAAAAATCTTTGGTTCAACGTTTGTGATTTCGCCGCTGCCTTGGACAACAAAGTTTACCATAGCCTGATATTTATCAGGAATGCCATCATGAGAATCGCCGAGTTCATCCAGAGAATAAATCAGGTCAACTTCAACATCCTTATCCTGAATTGTGCCAGTTAATTTGTCCAAAGCATCTTTGCTTGCTACAGGATCAAGCGCGTAATGTTTTCCGTCTTTTTCAAGTCTTATCGGAATGTTTGCGGGTACATTGTCAGCAAGTAGGGCAATACCTTCTGCCGATTCAACAGGATAGTTGTATTCTGTACCATTATCATAAGTATCCTTGATAGGGTCTTTCAAGATTTCTGGATTTTCATCATCGGTCTTAAAGTTAATGGTAACATTATAAGTTTTGCCAGCAGGGGTTTCTGCTGTGCCGCCGCCAGGGATATTTGGATCAGTGCCTTCGCCAGGTTTCAGCGTTGCAGTATTGGTGATTTTACCTTCGTTGATTTCCTCACGGGTGAAAGCCATAGTAACATAGATAACAGCTTTTTCAGAGTTATTAAGTGTACCAGCCATTGCATTGCCGCCGACCCAAATTGCCTTATTACCATTCATGGTGTCGGAAACGGTGTATTCTGCTCCTTTTTCACCAGTAACCGTGATTGCATATAGCAAAGTAGCGGTTTCACCTGTGCCGAGCTTGACGATAGTATCATAATTGATAGTAGCGCCATCAAGATTCAGTTCAACACCTTCTGGTGCAGAGATCAGGCGTTCCTTAGTGAAGTTAGTGAGTTTTGGCTTTGCTGGTGGTGTAACAGTTTCGATGCTATACTGTGCGGTATAAGTAATGGTTATAGTTGTGTCATTAGTTGTTTCCGTGGGATCACTCCAGCCAGAGAAGGTGTATTTTGTATTCCCTTCATTTGGGCGGGTTGGTTCATTTCCTAGATAGTTGCTGGACGGATACTTACCTTCTAGGCGGTATAATAGGTTCTGATTGTAGTTCACCCACTGGGTAACATAGGTTGGTGCAGGAGACTCACAAACAACCTTAAAGGTTGCAAGAACTGTACCTTTTGACTTGCCGCTAGCTTCAACCCATTTTTGGGTTTCAGCATTCCATTTCAGGGTAATGGTTTGTGTTTCAGGTTCGTCCGGTGCTAAACGGTGCTCTACACCAGTGCCAAGTATAGGCTCCAAGCTATACATTTTCGCATAGACGTCGCCATACAAGGTTACATTACAAACCCAATTATCACCATTTTTGCGTACTTCACCAACAGAGGATTCGTAATGTCCATTGGCTTGGTTAGCCCATGTTGAATAACTCTTTTCAGCATGGTTTGCAGAAGCTGTTTGGCATTGAACCTTTACAAAGTTGCCTAAAATGCCATATAGATCTGTACGTGTTGGCGCGGTGGGTTTAGTTGGAGTATCTTCTTCCCAAGTAGCAGTAAGAGTGCGGCTTACATTTGCACCATCACTTTCAGTCCATTCCAAAGTGACTGCTTCGCCAGCTTTATAGGTTTTCCCATTATAACTCCAGCCTGCAAAGGTATAGCCCTCGCGGGTCGGTGCCGCAGCTGCTGTAAAGGTTACTGTATCTTTGAATACTCGCGGCTGGCTGTTAGTGCTTGGCATATTTTTCACACTGTCATCGCTTGCGCCAGGAGCATAATTCAGATAATAGTTAGCATAAACGTTTACTGTAAAATGAACTTTGTCGTAGTATTGGTTATAATTAGCAGGACAAGAAACTAAGCCTCCGCACCAGTCGCAATATCCTGTTTCAGCAGGTGCATCATAGTGATATTCAAGATAGATATCTACATTTGTTTTGCCTGGTCGGGCTGCAGTATAAACAAATTTAAGACATTGATATCCTTTATATCCATCATTTTCAGTCCACTTACCCCAAACAAAATCGCAATCTTTCAAAATAGATTCATCAAAAGCTGCGTCTAGATTCTGATATTCATCAGGGATAAATTCACGAACAACAGCACTACAATATTGATGTTTGTTGATTAAACGCGGAAGTCGAAGATAAAAACCATCCTGGTTTACCGTCTTAGTTTCCTCACCAGGATAGAGTTCGTACCCTAATATAGCGGTTGCGGCTGTTTCCGTACCGCCAGTGACACTCTCACCAATGCTCATCAGCACCATCAGCGCATCTTCTACGCCGTCATAGCTTTCCAAGCCCTCATCCTGTACAGTTTCATAGGCATCCATTGCTGCTTGGCCAAGTGCCGCAAATTCCTCCGCATTGTCCTCAGTTGGCGTGCCAAACTGCACTAACACGTCAACGGCATCCCAAAATGCCTGAACACTTTCAGGGGTTGGCAAACTGTTCATGCTTTCCGGCATCACGAGTTCGGGGACAGGTGCAGGGCTGCTCACCGATTCGGCTAGCAGCTCGATACCATCCGGCACAAGGATTTCCGGGGTTTCGGGAACCGTCGCCGATTCACTGGTATCCACCCCTGGGGGGGTGATGGTTTCTGGTTCACCATCTGGCAAAACAGGCACTTTTGGCAGGGGTTCTGCTTCCTCCAGTGTGCTGTCTGCCTCTGGCGAGGTGTTTTGTTCCGGCGCTGCCGGGGTGTTTTCCTCTGTCGGGGCAGCAGGGGTTTCTTCCGGTTGGGCGGTAGGTTCTTGCTCCGGTGCGGCAGATGGGGTTACTTC
>CAXHNU010000018.1:0-39408 GCA_964017555.1 uncultured Butyricicoccus sp.
ATATGATAATCCAAAGACATTGGGTGTGTGACAAGTTCCAAACCATCATCTAAGCTGCCATCAGTTTTGATGTACAGGTTCAAAGCATTTTCATTGGCAATATCGAGTAATTCCTGTGCATTATCGCGATCTTTACCGCCATGGTCAATTTCCAGCTCAACGCCAAAATAACGTGTCCCCTCTCCATGGAAAATAGGCTCTGGTTTGAAGCTATAATCGTGAATTGCAACAGTATCTACCGCATTTTCGTAGCAGTATTCGCACAAAAGCATATCATCGCCAGGAAGATAATATGCTTCACCATCTGGTACCAAACGCCCGCAGTTTTCACAAGCAACAAAGCGATTTTCGCGGCAAGATTCACAAATAGTATAATGCTCGTCACCTGCGTCATCGGCAGCATAAATCCGCGCACCACAGGAATCACAGTTGACAGTTAGCTGGTCAGCACAATCAGGGCATAACAGATCACCGCTGACCTCATAACATTCATAAATTGGAAATCTGCCTTGGCAGTGTGTACAAGTAAACATTTCGTTTTCCATTATTTTTTCCTCCTCAAAATACAAGAACGGTACGCTTTTTATCGCGTACCGTTCATTTTTTCATACTTTTCAGTTTCATGTATAGTTGCTTCGGGGATAGCAACGATTTGCCCATTCAGCCTCATAAAAGTTTCTGGAGTGTGAAAATATTGCATGTATTTTTCCAGTTGTGAATCTGTCAGGCTCGTGAACTGGTCGGCATCTGGCGGCGCACCACACAGGAAGAACGTCCCAGCGATGATATCATAGAGTTCGCCCGTTTCTGGATGATATAATGCCCGGTTTAATGGCAACCCAAGCAATTTGCCTTCGTCATTGCAGACAAGGGCAACATCATCTGTGAATGGGTATACAGCCTGAATTGTCCCACCGACAAGTTTTTTCATCGCGGCAAGTGTTCCATCTATTTCGAGCGGGTATGGCGGTTTATGCGGCTCAATCAATAAGACTTTCATAACTTTTCGACTCCTTTGTAGGTAAAAGTAAAAGCTCGGAGCAAATGATGCTCCGAGCCTCTCTATTATTATAGTATATATTTGGGATTTCTTTCATTACAGATTTGGCATTATTTCTCACAATCCAAAACCCGATCACTTTATATTTTTACGAAAAGTTTAATTTTGGACTTGCGAATTTTGGTGAAATTAAATATAATAGAAAAGGAAGAGTTCACTAAAAAATATTTTATTGCAAATCAATGAAAATATTTCTGGACAAAAGATTCATTTTCCATATCGCATCAATAGGTTTATTAAAGTCAGGCTTAAAGTTGAGGGATAATTTATGAGCAAAATGTGTATAAACTGTGGTCAGGAGCTATCTGATCAGGCGAAATTCTGTGATGAATGTGGTGCAAGTGCAGAAGATGCTGTATTGGTTGAAGATAATCTTGTGTCATCTGAACCTGTTTGTCCTAAGTGTAATACGCCTTTAAAACCTAACGCAAAGTTCTGCGGGAAATGTGGCGCTAAATTAGAATCATCTAATCACGTAAGTACAAGTAAAAATGAACCAGAAAACCCCTTACCAAACACTTCAGAACAAAGTGAATCTATGTATACAGCATATTCCCAGCCAGCAGCATCATTTTCACCTAATTTGCCAACGGTATCACCTGTGCCTGAACAAATTTTGCAGCCGGGAAAACATATCAGCAAAAAGGCAATTCAAATAAGTTTAGGCATAGCTGCAACGATTATAATAGCTATTATCACCGTGATATGTATTACCATGAAAAACAATCCACCTGGGAATGCTCAAATGATTGCTGATTTGCAGGAACATGACTTCTCGGAATATTTTATTTACAACTTTGAAAATGCTGCCGATATTGATTATTGTACCATGTTAGAGTACAAAATTACTGATCTGAAAATTGATAAACGCGACACAAAGGATGATTACGACACTGCATGGTTTCAATTCACTGCGGACAATGCAAAGAACCAATATACAGGCTCTGGTACGATCTTATATAAAAAATATACCAAAGGCGGCTGGATTTACGATGGGCATACGATTGATACCTATGAATCAAAGCCGATTAAAGCGCCTGATGCAGATGATGTTTATGAATCATGGAATTATGACTGGGCGTTTATGATAGCAGATGATGCGTACAGCTCAGTTTCAGTTTTGGACAGCCAACCAGCGTATGCTGATGATTATTCATATAACCCGGCTACAGTAACAGTGGCTTATACAGGAACTCTTGATGGGGAACGGATGCAATTAACGGGGACATTCCATGTTGTCATGTGTTACTATCCTGATAATGAATATTCATCAGGGGAATATGTCGGATGGAGGTGTGAAGATTTAGATCTCCGTCTGACATCAGATGAAGTTTCTATCATACATAAATCGCGATCAAACAGTTGATGAATATGTAACTTTTGATTCGGCTTATAGACCAGATTCCCCATTGCTATCTGGTAGTTGCTTAGAGATTACGCCAACAGAAATCACATTGAATACGGTTTTTAGTGTGGATAATGGAGAATTTGGGGCTGATCCTTATATTTATAGCCCATCTTTTCAGGTCAAATATGATGGTCTGTATGTGGATTAATGTTTTATTGCTGTTCCAACTTTTATATCTGCTCAGACATGTTAAAGGAGAGAAGTTTTCATGGAAATTGTTGCTATGATACTCGGAACGATTTTGTTTTTTATGTCGTTCAAGTTCGTTCGGTATTTTGTATCCAGCCCATTTGCCTTTATCGGGTTATGGTTTAGCTGGATGGTAGGCGTGTATGTGGTCTTAACATCTATATTTTCCAGTTCGCCTTCACCAGCTTCACAAGCGCCTGCCATGCAGGAGAGCTATTCTTATCATGACAGTCAGCCATATACGCCAGCGGAGCAAAACACAACAACATCCATATCTTCAGAAGAAACCAATTACAAAAGGGATTTGGTTGAACTTTTTTCTGAATTCAATATAACAGAAGCATTCGATAGCTCTGATATAGCAGGCATGACAGTAGCTTCTGAAAATGTGAAGGAAATCCTGAATAAAATTATCGTTTTAGAACCGCCCGAATCCTGCAAAGCTGGACATGAAAGACTTTCTTCGAGCTGTGATGCACTAATTCGGTACATGGATTCAGCGCTTTCCATATTAAATGAAACAGATCTGGCAAAAGCGCTTGCGGTTGATATGGAAATGTCAAAAGATATGCAAATTGTCATATGCGATATGGATGAAGGACTTGCAATGCTGGATAGTGTACTTCATTTTGATAATACAGATATTTATGATAATTCGCATAAAGAAAAATGCACCATGCTTTTTTACAAATATATTTATGGGCTGAACAATGCAATTAACACAGGTGATTTTTCGTTTGTAGAACCGACACTTCTTTTAGGAAATGCAATTTCAGGGCAAAGGCAACTTGTACAGTCCTTATTTGAACAGGGCATCAAAGAGCATGTCATTTCTGTGGAAATCCTTGATTTATCTGATGGTGAACCCTATTTCACCTCTGGCACTATAAAATCACTCGAAGTAATTGGTGTGCAATATCCAGATGGAACTTATAGAGAAGTAACATTATCGTATGTGTACTATACATACTGTTGCAACGGTAAGTGGAAAATAACTTCTATGAATGCTTATCCTCAAAATGTTCCAGAATCCAATTCTACATTTTCAGAAGATTACAGTTTACGTATGGGATTTGATGTAGGTCCAGGATTTTCGTTGGGATCCGAACCATAATAATTCAAAAAATACTTTCTTATAGTCGCACTATGGTAAAAGAATATGGATAAATTGTTACCGATTTTGTTTCCATATGCAGAATATCTTCTGTGAAATTATTTATAAGAAAACACAAGATTAGGAGTCGAAATATGATGAAAAAGATACTTATTTTGAATCTGTTTGCACTGTTTTTTCTGTCTGCATTGACTGGCTGTACCTCGCATAGTCAACACAGCGCAGATAGCACCACACAAGATTCAGTGGAAAAGGAATCAGATTTCACCAAAGAGTGGGGAACTATCTATGCTACTGGTGAAGCGACAAAAAGGGAACATTGGTGGATTCACAGCGAATAAGCTGATGCTTTGCAGCAAATTTTCCATTAAGGAAAATATTATTTAGGAAGCAATAAAACAAAACTGATACTGAAAAGGGGAAATTTCTTATGATGATTGTTTCTATGGTGCTTGGGACGATTCTGTTCTTTATGTCGTTCAAATTTGTTACATACTTCACATCCAGTCCGCTTGCCTTCATTGGATTATGGATAGGGTTCATGGGGATTACCAATATGATTTTAGAAAGCATTTTTTGAAACCTTTTCCCTTCCTATTTGTCATAAAACATCTGAATCATTTCACAGGAGTTGTTATCGTTATGAAAAAAATACTTTGTTCTATATTGGCTGTTCTTCTTTTATCCGGTATTGTTACAGGTTGTACGCATAGCCTGCAGCATACCACTGGTACAACGCAAAATGCTGCAAGCAGTGGAAGTCTGGATATTGTATCCGTTTTATTTCATCAGCCATATATTGACGCATCAGGTATCAGTGTACACTATGCGTCAGAGCGCAAGAAAATGCCCGCTCAAATAGAATCTCTGTTATCAGAGAACCCTGTACACCTTCGATACGAAAAAGGCGGCGTATTTGGCGCAGATTTCTTTTCTGTTACTTCAGCAGCAGACAGTTATTACTATTATTACGGGGCAGTTAAAGACAATCGACCGGACGGTGTGGGGGTCTTGACTTCAGGTATTGTAGATCTGAATGACCCATCGAAAATTGGACACTTAATCTATGCCGGAAACTTCAAAAAAGGTGTTTATAACGGTTATGGTGCATTATTTGAAACCACTGATGCTGACAGTGTTTCCTACATATCAAAATTGGTTGATGCTGGCGGGATTGAGGATAAATACAGATCGATCTTGACGCTTTATTTGACCAGACATGTAGCTTATGATGGTGATTTTAAGAATGGCGTAAAAAACGGAGAAGGAAATTTCTTCAGATACAGTGATATCATGTTATCGAATTCTAAACCACAGGAAAATTATTGGGCAAATAGTGTTTATCCCACAATTGCTGTTACAGAAGTCAAAAAAGATGAAATTAACGGAAATATTAAATATTATGAAAGCGGCGCCCTGATTTATGATGGTGAATCTAAAAAAGGTTATCGGGATGGAAAAGGCGTATTTTATTATCCCAATGGGCAAAAGCAATATGATGGTGAATGGAAACGCGATGAATATCATGGTGAAGGGACACTTTATGATGAAAATGGCAACGTAATTTACGAAGGGAAATGGGAAAACGGGGATTACGCATCTTAAATCCCCAATTTCAGAATCATGGAGAAGGTGATATCCAGATGTAACTGATGGTATACGCCATACGAAAAATAATGAAAGAGGAGTTGTAAACTTTATGAAAAAGCGAATGAAGATTGGGACTTGTCTGGTTATCGTTTTATGTTTTCTGCTACAACCATTTGCAGGAATCACTGCATCTGCTGCTGGTTCATTCTCTGACATCAAAGAGCATTGGGCAAAAAGCTATATTGAATTGCTTGCAGAACGCGGCATTGTGAATGGCTATAAAGGCAAATTTTCGCCCGATAATACATTAACCAAAGCAGAAGCAGCGACTTTAATCTGTTCTGCATCTGGCATACAGCCAAGTGAAACTGTATCCACATCTTTAACTGATATTGAAGGACATTGGGGGCAAAAATACATTTCTGTACTGCCCGTTGTGACTGCATCCAATAACCAGTTCAGCCCGAATGCACAGATTACAAGGGCTGATTTCACACAAATGGTTGTTGGCGCAATGTATTTGGATCTATCAAAAGCAGATACTTCTACACTCAAGCAAAAGTTTAAGGATTGGGCAACTGTTTCTGAGGAAGCAATGCCATCTATCACCATGGCGGTTGAAAAAGGCATTATCAGTGGTTACGATGATGCTACGTTCCGTCCAAATCATACATTAACCCGTGCGGAAGCCTGTGTCATATTAAAACAGGCATTTTTCCCCGACTTAAGGTTAAAGCCGAGCCAGTATTATATTGATACTGTTGCTGATGTTAATGAAGTTGTATCCATGGCTGTCGCATCAGACAAAACCTTGTATTATGTCGATAATAACACCGTTTATCATGTGGTGAATGGTAAAAGTGAAGCTGTTTTAACCGGAAATACAACTGAACCTGTCGTTATCTCCACAGAAGATATTTTGCAACAGCCAGAAGTTAAATTTTCTGATGTATCTATTACTTTGGAATACGTAAGGGAGCAACTTGAAAAAGACACAGAAGTTGAATTTACAGGTTTTGAAATTGCCGGTGTTGCCTGTGACCATGTTACAGGGAAAAATTATGCTATCGCACGAAGTGAGATATCCTATTATAATCCTAAGTACTACCCAGATGGAAATCTCCATATGATGCTCCTGTTTGATTTAAGCAGCTCCACTCAGCCCAACGCAACAGCTTTTAGTTCAAATTCAAGTTGGAATAGAGGTGGAATGCCAAACGGTTTTATCTTTTTGGTTCATAACGGAGAGGTGTATTATTCCTCTGGGTACACAGACTATTATTGGTACTCTACACCTATTCTCCGTTGGAATACATCATCCAACAAAATAACACTAATAGCAAATCCAACTGATATGACACGTACTGTATCATTTGTAGATGATTCAATGTACTATTTTGATTATAACAATGTAAAGCTTCCTTCGGGAGGATATGAAATTATTGAATTGGGTGGTGCAAACACGCATATTCTGGTTGATGAAATACATAATAACCCTCATTATTCTAATCAGTGGTGGTATGTTAGCAATTGTGGTCATGATTTTTACTTTTTTACAAGTAAAGGTAGTACCGGCGAGAATGCTTTTGCTTTTTATCGAGCATCTTTATTAAAGGAAAACATTTCTAAAATAACGCCTGAAGAATTATTCGCTATTAACGAAATTATATCGAAAGATAAAATTCCATTTGAGTTTTATGACAAAAGTTACAAGCTCTGGACTGCTGATGCTGATGGCTCAATGTACTTCGTGGATACTAAAAATAAAATCATCCGCAAGATATATGGGCAATGATGGCACTCAAAACTGCTGATAGCGTTCCAGTAAGGTGACGTTTTCTACAAACAAAATAACGCCAGTCAGTTTTCATTACTGGCTGGCGTTTCTATTCTGGTTTATGCTCTGTAATATCTTCGAGCCTGCATGAGAGCGCAATGCACAATTTATCCAATGTCTTTGTTTCAACATTTTCATTTGCACGAAGCCGACGAATTGTTTTACTATCAATACCGCATCGTTCACGAAGCTGATAAGTAGATACGCCGCGAGCTTTCATGGTTTCCCATAATCTATCAAAAACAATCATACAACCACCTCCGTCTTGACAAGCAATAGTATGGGGGTTATAATCCTGTTTATCAAGGGGATATAATCCCCATATTCATGATAAAAGGAAAACTAGGGAAGCGGATTTATGTCAAAGTTAAACCATACATTTGCCCAAGGTTATGCCTTTCAGTTCGGGCTGCCAGTCTATAAAGGGGGCAGATACCTTTCGCAGATATTAAAGCGATATGCAGAAAGCGGATTTCCCAAAGATACCATCAATGATAAGCAGCTTATTATTGAAATCGCACAGCAACAAGGGATACAACCGAACAGCTTAAAGCAATCTATCCAGCGGTATATCAATGCAGGTTTGAAATATGGCTTTTCAAGCAAATGGCAGTATTTTGTTGGCTGGAACGCTGACACTCCACCAGATGTAAATACCGCTATTTGCTTGCTTTGTAAATCAGTCGATAACTATATTACCACGCACTGTGGCAGAGAAAAATAAAAGAGAATATTTTTTCCTACAAACAAGACAATGCCAGTCAGCAATATACGCCGATTGACATTATTTATTAATTTTTATAAAAATATGACCTTCGCATTCAAGAACCATTAAGGAAATCAAGCAAAAATTCCTCTGGAATACGCCATTCTCGACCGACTTTTACCGCCTGTAATTCACCGTTTTGAATCATTTTCCGGACTTGCTGACGAGTAGTTTTCAGCATGGCAGCAGCTTCTTTTACGGTCAATATTTTGATCATGCCCATGGATCATTACTCCGATGATAATTGTTATTTGCAGATGATTGAGAACAGTTCTTTTGTTCTTTATAGATGAAGTTGTGCAGCTTGCGTACTAATACTTTACGGAGTCCCCAGTTGCCATATTGATCTTCCTGCGGTTGAATCTCATATTTTTCTGCATAATGTCTAAGTTGAGCTTTATCCATCTCAAACAGACGACAAACTTCATCAATCGTGTAAAAATCCTTCATTTCTTTGTGGTTTATGTACTTCAAGATTATCACTCCTGACTGAAATTATATCGTGGTAGCTGAGCGGGATTGCAACTCACCGCATTTCATGCTAACCTATATTTATGTTGGTTAAATCCAGTCAAAATGTTGTGCTCAAGTACATCAATAAACACTTGTAAATACCCAGATATGAAGATTTTACACAGGAAAACAGCCCGTCATCATTTTGACAACGGACTGTCTATATTGATGCACGAATGTTCACATAGATTGAAGCATCTGCATATATTTCGGGCGATCAGTCTCCGGCACTCCCAATATTTCCATTGCCCGTTCTATTGACCAGCCTGTATTCTTTGTCAGGTTCTTAATCGCAGCTGCCGTGCCTTCGCTCATGCCCTGTGCCATGCCACGCGCTATGCCCTTAGCAATACCACGATCCTCAATGCCTTTACTTAAATTGCACATAACTGACACCTCACTTTCCAATGTCTGTGTCATTGGGATATCATAATCATCTTGTAAAATCTGACGTTTTTCATCCACTTCAGCAGTCTTCGACAACAATACATCCAGCAGTTTTAATATTCCATCATAACGTTCACTATTTGAACTGCCAAGGCAAATGATAATGACAGACAGCAAATCATAATTTTCTACTGGCTCTTTTACATTGCCAACGATCGGAAATTCAGCCATGGAATATCGTGTGATTGTGTTTTCCCTGTATTTAGGCGGATTCATACAAATCCAGATGGAATATACTTTTTTCACCTTTTCGTAATGCGATGCTGTAAACTCTGTGCCATACTGTGAAGAAATCATCCTGCTGCAATAGTATACGCCGCGCTTAGGCAGTGGATACCCCGGATAAAAATCGCTTTGCGCTTCCAGATTGATGATAAGACGAATGCGTTCATTAGTATTGGGGACAATGGCATAAAACCGGATATCATATGTAATTGTTCCTTCATGCAAAGAAGTATCTTCGGTGTTCATTCCGCGAATCATTGTACCCGTTGCATCTGGCATAACCGGGACTGTACTGACCTGTGGTTCTCCCTCAATATATTTTTCCGCAATCTCTTTCACATCATAATCTTTGTATTCTTCCAAACATTCTTTCATAATCCATGCCAGAATGATTTTTTCGGATAATAACCGTTTACAGGCTGCATCGTATTGTGCTTTTTCATAGGTATTACGAAGGTTTTCCGCAATGGTTGTTTCTGATTCCAAATCACCACATCCTTTTGTTACTTCCATTTTACCACAGATAAAAGGGTATGTCTATACAGAATCAAAATCTAGCATTATTACTGCAAATAAGTGCAGATTTCTATATAAAATGATCTTCGATTCAACACTATGTTAAGGATATCATGCTGAATCGAATTCTGTTATTTATCCGAGAACGGAATTGGATTGATACCCAGCTTGCGGAATTTATTTAACAAAACAGTAAAATCTTTTTCTTTCACCTTTATCTTTTTTCGGGCAGCTGTGAGGGATTCGCAGCTGTCCATCTTTTTTGCCAGCCTGCGCATCTTCTTCTTTGTTTTTTCGCGGAAGCTTGATTCATCAATGCGCTGAATCATTTCTTCCAATGAAACAAAATTATCGCACTCCTGATACAACCGATGCAAGAAATCATTTGTTAATTTATTTTGCTTTTTTGAAATTTCCAAAGGCTGTTCTTCCCAATGTTTTGACTTCGTACATTGACGGATACGTTTGCGCATCAAACGAAGCTCTAAACGCAAAATATTCTCCTTAATCTGAACTTTATGACGTACTTTCAACTCATGAGTTTTATCGTATACTGAAAACTCACAAGATCCACAGGCAATTGTCCAAGAATGCTGATTCGCCCCACGGAACATTTCTTCATTTTCTGAACCATATCTGAACGGAACCACTTTATATCGTGGCATAATATATGATTTCTTGAATATTTTCAGATGTTTCATAACATCAGCTTTAGATTTATGATAGTGATTTTCTGTCAGATCAATGCGTGATAGCTTAAATGCTTTCAGTTTCTTTTCAACACCAATATCCAACAAAATATCTGCTAGATGTTTTCGGACTTTCTTAATTCCCTTTTCCGTTGGCTGAAATAATTCTGTTGGACAGTATTGTCCTGCTAGTAATGAGGTTGGATTCACAATCAATGTAATCCAGGATGAATACGTCAATGACTGGTGCAGAAGCATCTCAACACCAATACCCTTATAAATTGCGATTTTATAGCAGTTTTCCGGGTGAAGTGCATCATTACTTATACGAAAATGCTCATTTTCTGTGATGATATTCTGTATTTCTGAATAGCTGCTTTTCATATTCAGCGAAAATGTATGAATTCCAGTTTCTTTATTTATCATTGATTTCCTCTCCTTTTCTTCGCGCAGTTTGTACAACACTTGCAGGATTTTGTTTCTTCTTGCCCTTGATAGGAAAGAATATCCTGCACCATACAATTTGTGTTGTCAACAAATTCACTGATTTGTTGGTGGTTCTTTTTCATGGTCGTTAATGCCTTTGGATTCTCCGCAGATTTCTTTATCAAACTTGCTGTGATTTTGCTATCATCGCCATTGTGATCATAGAATAAAACACAATGTGCTTTTCTTCCATCTCTGCCCGCTCGACCTATTTGCTGGATATAGTCGGTCATGCTGATTGGTGCATTGAAATGCAGGATCAGCTCGACATCAGGCACATCAATACCCATTCCAAATGCAGTAGTAGCAACCATGATCTTCTTTCTGCCAGTCAGAAAGTCCATTTCCATTTGGTGCTTTAATTTATCTGGTTTAATTTGAGAATGGCATTTGACAACTTCATTCGGATATAAGTCTGACAGATAGTTGTAAATTGCATCCACATAGCCTGTTGTTAGTGCATAAATAATCACAAAAGCATTTTTCTTATATTTTTTGATGTACTTATCCATCATTTTGAATCGCTCTTGCAAACGGGCTTCCAATGATTTCTTATCACTGGTCATATTCTTTTTATTAAAAGCAAATTATCCCGTTTCAGGTTCATACGGAATGTCTTGGGATTGCGCATATGCAATAAATTGATGATTTCATCCTGTTTATCATCTAAAATTGTTGCAGAACAAGCAAAAACAATCGGACGTTTAGGTAAGCTGTCAATGAAATTACCAATTCCCAGGTAAGCTTCACGGAATGTATATCCCCACTCTGTAACACAATGACATTCATCGATTACCAGCATATACAAGTTTGATTGCCTTATTGCTTCTTGGAAATTCCTGCTTTGTAATCGTTCAGGTGTCACATAAAGGAAAGTTAATTTTCCCTTTTTAGCTTTATTCAAGATAGCCGCAACATCCTTTATCTTTCTCAAATGATCAATATAATCAGCAGATATCCCATGTGCCTTGAGTGTTTGCACCTGATTGTGCATCAGTGATAATGTTGGTTCTATCACAATTGTCAGCTTATCAGAATGGCACAGTGCTGGAATCTGATAGATTACTGATTTCCCAAAGGATGTGGGTGCAACTGTGAGTGTATCATTGTTATCCATAAGTGATTGAATTGACTTGATTTGACCCTTTCGAAGATGTTTAATCTTCAATAAGTTCATAGCAGATTTCCATTCATAATTTGGTTTCATATAAATTCACCTCAAGATTTCGTTATTTTATTGTTATCTAGAGATAAATTTAAAATGTTGAATAGCGAATGAATTGGTGAATTTAACTTGATTTTCTTGATAATTGAAAAATCTTATAAACTGTTGAATAAGGCTTGTTTGGAGAGTATTTCAGAGTTTAGGATTAAGAAAAGTGAAAAAAATTCTATTAGATAGGTATATTTTCAAAGAAAAAAGGCCATACAGGAACTACTTCCCATATGGCATTCATAGACCAGTTTATTTGTTAATTTGAGTTGTTTCGATCAGGCATTCATGATGTTTTGTTTCTTTGTTATAATTAATGCCGACTAAGAACACTGTCCCAGAGTAGCTCTCCAATGCTTTGACATACTGTTTATCTTTTACTTGCTGGATGGCACCCTGTGCAGACCCATTCCACTTGAGTTCTACTATCATTGCAGGTTTGTCAGGACTATTGCTTCTTGGCGTGAACACCATGTCAGCAAAACCTTTTCCGGCTGGCAACTCCCGTTTCAAGTAATAATAATTTCTTGCACTGTAATATGCGAGTGAAATCACACAACTTAGTGCATTTTCATTGTTATACGATAGGATGGATGTCGTATCCAGGTGGACAGCATCTAATCCCTTTGCCACAGTGCCTGTATCACCATTCAGGGTTGCTTCCAACAATGCTTCCGATGCTGTAATAGACCGCATAACCTCTTGCCAGTCACTTACTCTGATCGAGCTTACAAATTCCGAGCGAATTTCTTCATTTGGAATAAACACTTGCTGTTTTTCCGCATCATAACCCAGATAGCCCAGGTGAATCAGCAAAGTTAGGACATCGTCTTTGGTTTGAAAGGTTGTCATGTCGTTGGTAAAAGAAGATGTATCAATTGTGCATCGCTCACCGCCAAGCATTTGGATAACAGCATCTTTCAACCCATTATAATCCATATCGATGTAAATCCGCAGCGCCTCAAACGTTTCAGTTTGCGTCCAATAACTGCCAAACTCCCCGTTCAGCATAGCATCAACAACAGATTTGGGGCTGTATATGTGTCCCTCATTCCGGAATTGATAGCCGTCATACCAGCGTTTGGTTTCCTCAAAGTCCATATTAAATCGTGTGCATAACGTCTGCACTTCCGATTCTGTAAAGCCGACATATTCGGCGAGGCGTTTTGGGCTAGTCATGGAAAATTCGCTGAACATATTGAGTGCTGAGTGTGTGCCATATTTTTTGATTGGCAAAATCCCTGTCATATAAACCAAATTGACATATGGCTGATCCTTAAATAAATCACGTAAGAAGTCCAAATATACAATTTGTGCGGTTTTATCTTCCTGTTTCTCACGGAAAATACAGTCCCACTCGTCGATAATAAAGATAAATCCCTTTTGCCTATCAGCAAAGATACGCTCCAAAGCACAGGATAAGGAGTTTTCAGATACCTTTATCAATTCTCCATAAGTGTCTTTTAATTCTTCTAGCACTACACTTTGCAGATATGCAGGAACATCTTTTGCATTTCCAGCACGGCTTAAAAACCGTTGCATATTCAAAAACAGCACATTATATTGGTTCAAATGTTCCTTGAAAGATGGGTGTTTTGCAATCTCCAGTCCTTGGAACATTTCGTGCGAATCACATCCCTGGCTATAATAAGCAGCCAACATTTCTGCTGCCATAGACTTCCCAAACCTGCGTGGACGGCTTACACAAATGAATTGCTGACGAGTATCTATAACCTTATTGGTATAAACGATAAGACCAGTTTTGTCTACATAAATCTCTGAACGTAATGACTTGCGAAACCCCTCATTCCCCGGATTCAGATAAATACCCATGATCACTAACCTCCCTTGATTTTATATTTATCTTATCAAACTATTGTATCAACAGCAAGCATAATATGCAAATTTCTGCATTCCAAATTATTATAGTGGTTTCTCGATATTTTCCCGCATTTTCGGGAAAAATCCTGAATCACTATATTTACAGACAACTTTTGTAGACACATTTTAAATTATCTTAAACCAACATATTTCTGAAGATATTTGCACATAAAACAGTATATAATCCTCAGTTTTAATCATTTTATTTCACTTTAAATTGTTGTCCATATGCCTAATGTACCTCTATAAACAGGCACTTAAAATCCCTCGGTAGCGATACCGTGCCGGTTCGATTCCGGCTGGCGGCACCAAAGAATCCCCGTATTTTTCGCGAATACGGGGACTTTTTAAACCATCTAAAATGTGGTACACTAAATTAGAACTGCGTTTTCTAACAGATTTCTAACAAAATCAAATCGTTTAAGTTTGTTGCCGTTTGCAACGGTACAGACTCTCGTTTAGCTTCTAACAAAAAGACCCGCTGCATTAAATGCAGCGGGAGATCGTTATTTGAAGCGGCAGTTATCGCAGCACTTTTTGCATCGTTTGCCTTTACCCTCACCAAAGAAATCACGAATAAGCTGCCAACGGCAGTCTTGCTCGTTCTTTGCGTATGCGTACAGGGCTTCCAGTGCATCAAGGCGATTTTTCAATTCGCGACCAGTCGATTTTAGTTGGGATTCTCGAATCAATCTTTCGTTTATTGTAAAGTCGTACTCATGCCACAGCAGTAACGCCTTGGACTTTTTTCCATCACGTCCTGCTCGCCCAACTTCCTGCACGTAATCATCCAGTCCTATCAGTGGTGAATGATGGATAATCAGTCGAATATCTGGGATATCCACACCCAAACCAAACGTATTGGTTGCTACCATAATTTTTACATCACCTTGCGCAAAGGCTCGTAATCGCTCAGGCTTGCGATTACATTTACCATGATAAAATTCAGCAGAATAACCTTTATTCTGTAAGTATTCATGTAAATTTTCAACTCTTGGGATGGTGTTGCAGTAAATAACAATACGTCCATCTCTTTGTTTGTTAAGGCATCGACAGATTTTTTCACGCTTGCGCAGTTCGATGATATCAGCGTCTTTGCGCCCGCCCAGTCCGTTTCCAATTTCAATCACAGATAATTCAATATTATCACGGGTAATGCCAGCACGGTACCTGTACGGGCATTGTAAATGGAGCTTCTCAGCAATGTCTTTTTCAGTGGCTCTGGTTGCTGTGGCAGTGAACGCGCCCACAGCAGGGCGGTTAGGCAGGGTGTCTATGAATGAGCCAACTTTTAGGTAATCCTCTCGGAACCCCGCGCCCTGTTTGCTTATGGCATGCGCCTCGTCCACCATTATGCCAACAATATCAGCATTTCTAAATATTTGCTGTAACTCCTCGTTTTGCAACATTTCAGGGATTAAATATAGGAGCCGTAGCTCTTTCAATTTTATTTCATCAATGACAGTTTTGTGCTCACTTACAGGCATCAGCCCATTGATGCAAGCGGCAGGAATACCATGTTTTTGCAGCTTAGCAACTTGGTCGAGTTCGAGTGCCAGATGAGGTTCTATCGCGATTACCAACTTTTCACTGGTTAATGCAAACGTCTGAAATACCAAACTTTTCCAGCAGAGGTTGGTGCAAGACAGATGATATCCTGATTCTTTTTCAGTTTTCCAGCAGCTCTGATTGAAACGGGCGCATGGTTTGAATCCCTAACTTGTGCAATGCGGATTGAAGTTCCATTGAAATTTTTCTCCTTTATATTATAACAGTCAGATGCACGCGGCGGTTTTTACGGTTAAAACCGCCCGCACAGCTGCACAACTGAACAGGGTTCAGCGGGTTGCAATGCGGGCAATTTTTCGATATTTTGCGAACCTCTAATGTCGCTGAAAGTGCCGAAAATTCAGTTGTTCACTAGATTTTTAACTTCTGCGCAGCCTATTGGGAGCGGAAAAACAACATGGGAGGCAGAGTGACCATTTTGTCCGCGCTCGTTCTGACTTAGGGTTTTTAATTGCCCATGTCTGCGCAGGTATTGCCGAAACCGTAATGAATCGCCTCTATGCAACCCGAGCCGATTATGTATAAATCCTGGAAAATCGCGTTTGAACTCAAAGGCAATTGCTTCCATATCTTTTGAAGATTCAGCGACCAAATCTTCCCACTGTGTAGGGTTCGCAAGCAGTTGCGCGGCAGTTTCAAAGCGCTGTGTTTGCTCAGCTTCCTGGGAATAATAGGCTGACACCATATCTTGAGCCTTGCTGGAAAAAATATCTCTTGCTTCGGAGCTGCGAAATAACATTGCATCCAGCACTCTGCAAAATGTTAGAAAGTAGCATTCGGAGTATTTCATCCTGCATAGAGTCATGCGACCGATTTCCCAATTTATAGTTTCCGTAACGTCTGGTAAATGTTGCAGCAGCGCAGCAAATACCGCACGCGTGGTGGAAACATCTTCTGCATTTTCCTTTTCAAAGATACCCCAATCAAAGGCGAAAATATCATTATCTGCCTGAAGCCGTTCTCCGATCAGTAAGGGGATGGTTTCGAACAGATGTTTTAGGAACCCGGTTGCTATAATTTCGCAATGTGCCCGCTGCATCATTTCAGTTATATCCTTTTAGACGGCGTCACGGTCAATCTGCGCTAATACTGGAAGACCCGTGATTACTTTCAAAGTGAAAATGCTGTCAGAATCTTGTAACATCAATTCTGGCAGCCGAATTGCATTTAAACCTGCATCCTGTGCAAAACAGAAATCGCCTAAAACATCGCGCAAGTGTGCATATTGCGCCTGTTTTGTACTTTCTTCTTCACTAAGTCGCAGTGCGGGATAATAGAATGGTTTGGCATCTTCACTCAAAAACGGCATTAGTGTTGCCATAAAGGAATGAACACTTACCCAGAAAATCGGCAGCGGAAGCCGGATCAAGGCTTCAGCCAAAGCGGTTTCTGGGGGCATCTTTGCATCATATGTTTGATTATCAATATTTTCCTCTAAATCGACCACTCGATTAATAAATATTGGATGATCAAGCACCTTTCGAGCGAGCAAATCTCGGATGCCTTGTACGATTTCTCGTTCTTTTCCAGAGAGATTCACACCTGCAACCCCAACGCCTTTTTCGCTGAGCGCCGCTTGTTTTATCGAAATTAAAATACCATTTTTAACAGTAAAAAAACGTTGTTTCATAGCGAATTAGGTCATCTTTTCGCCTGACTGCCACATTGGGGGCTGGCAATGGTAGCATCTCCAGCGTTGTCACTGCATTATCAGAAACTGTGTGATTCTTCACTATAAATTTCCCTTTCTTGTTTATAATATCCTTGCCATACTTGCTGAAACGTTTGATGGATTTCCAATTTTTTCTTCCAAGTTCTTCTGCCGTAAATGTGCGACTAAACTGCTTGGGCGCACTGAAGTCAAAGGATTCATTGCCAATCACCTTGAGGATAATGTTTTTGCTCCTGCGTACATAAGTTTTAATAATTCTGCTCATTTTTCTGCTCCTTTCTGGCAAAAAAATAGGGAAAATCCTTCTTTTTTTACTTATTGCCCAACAATGCCTGATCCAGCGCATCAAGTGTGTGCTGCTTGCTTTTAGCATCGACGTGGGCATATCGTGTTGTGGTGGTGTACGTGGCATGTCCAATATACGCTTGAATTTCACGCAAGCTGCAACCATTTTTCAATAGCAAAGTAGCGCAACTGTGCCCTTACGGTATAATAACGACAAACCGGAAAACCCCAGTAATGACGGGCGTTTCGAGGGTTTGAGCCATCTTTTTCATTCCTTTTCCAACCATGAAAAAGCAGGTCAAAAGTCGTAAAACCGTGAGGATGTTTCATTAACGACAAACGCGGCGGCGTTCGGAAAACATCCTGACCCGAACGCCGCTGCCGCCTATAAGGAGGTTAATGAACATGGCAACTACCAGGAAAAAGACATCTGCTGAGAAGATCACCTTCGTCCCTCTGACCGACCTCTATGAGAGGGCCGACCACCCCATCAAGATGCGGGATGATGCCTCCATGCAAGAAACCATCGAGAGCGTAAAGAGCTACGGCGTCCTTACCCCCAGCACTGTCCGTCCCCACGCGGAGGGCGGCTATGAGATCATCGCCGGACGGCGCAGGAAGCTGGCCTGTGAAGCGGCGGGGCTGGAAGTCATGCCGGTCATCATCAAGAACCTGGACGATGAGCAGGCCATTATTGAAATGGTGGACTCCGGCATCCAGCGGGAGGAAGTCCTGCCCAGCGAGAAAGCAGCCGTCTACAAGATGAAGCTGGACACCATCAAGCGGCAGGGTGCGCGGACAGACCTCACCTCCCGACAGGATGGCGGGAAGTCGGAGGACGGAAAGAAAAAAGAGGCCGCTGATTTGGTGGGCGAGGCCACAGGCGAAAGCGGACGGACGATCCAGCGGTATATCCGCCTGACCGAGCTGATCCCCGAATTGCAGAAAGCTGTGGATGACGGCACGATGGCACTCACCCCCGCCGGGCAAATCTCCTACCTGAAGCCGGAGGAACAGGACATGCTGGTTATGACCATGAGCTATGAGCAGGCGTCCCCCTCTCTCTCCCAGGCCAAGCGGATGCGGGAGATGAGCGAGGAAAAGACGCTGGACGAGGACAGTATGCTGGCCGTCATGTGTGAGCAGAAAAAGCCTTGCTAGGGCAACATCACCCTCAAGGGACAGTCTCTCCGCAAATACTTCCCCCAGAGCTATACTCCCTTGCAGATCGAGAAGATCATCTACCGTCTGTTGGACCAGTGGGCGGCGGGCCAGCAGAAGAAAGCCGGATAAAACATAACAGGCTCAGCGTACATAGCGGACAAAGGAGTGATTCCTTTGTCCGCTATTTTATATGGTGCATAAAGCGAAAACCGCATTTTACTTTCGTGTTCTAACATTTTACTTTCGTGTTCTAATTTTAGTATATTTGACAAAGGAATATTGCTGGTGATATAATTGATTTAACGAACTGGGATTTGAGGAGTGGAAGCGATGAGATACTTAGAGCCTATCCCGAAATTAACGATGAACGCGAATGATCTTACGCCAGACAATCACTGCACAGGCAAACTGAAGCAGAGCCATATAGTTGGCAGCTTTCTTTTCATAGCGAACCAGGAGTTTACGGAACCGATTGAAAAAAGAGTGTGTAACCTCAACAACCCAGCGGCGTGCGCGAAAATCGGGGTTGTGTTCCAATGCCTTCTTCTCTTCACCCCGGGGTCGAATATGTGGAATATAATTGCGCTGTTCAACTGCTTCTCCGCTGCCAGTATAACCTGCATCTAAGCACAGATTTTGCGGATGCTCCTCATCCGGCTCCGGACGCAGCACAACGATATGATCCAGCGTTTCCTCCAGTAATTTGATGTCATGCGTATTGGCTCCGGAAATCACAATTGGCAGCGGGAGTCCCTTTTCATCTGTCAGAACACTGCGTTTTGTCCCCATTTTTCCCCCGGTCCGTTGGATTCTTCCCAACGGACTCCAAAGCCAAGGGGGCTTTTACCATACAGCCGTCCAGGCTTTGCCACTCCCAACCGATCCCCTCCAGTTCATCATACTGCTCCAGACCCTTACTCCAAATCTTTTCAAAGAAACCGGCGGCCAACCATTCCTGAAATCTTCTATGCACTGTACTGCCGCTCCCATATTCGCGAGGCAGAGCCTTCCATTGACACCCGGTTCGCAGCACATAGAATATTCCTTCCAACGCTTTCCTCGCTGGCATTGGTTTCCTTCCCTGCCCTGGTGCGTTCTTATATTTCTTTGCTGGATCTCGTTCTTTTTTCGGTATTTCGTCCTTGATTGCCTGCCAAAATTCATCTGAGATTGTCCATGATTGATAACTTTTCTTTTCGCTCATTTTGATCACCCTTTGACATTATACCACAGATGTTTTTATTTTGGGATAGGCTCTAAGAGCGACCGCAGGCGGCGCGTTTATGTCCTGACCAATTACGGCAGCACCCATGAGCAGGACTTGTACCGGATAGATATTCTGCGGCAAATGGGTTATGACCCCTATGTGATGATTTATGAATGCCCAACTGCACCGAAAATCACCCGTCAGCTTCAACATTGGGTGAACAACAAGCGGATATTCTACACGGTTCAAAACTTTGCTGACTACAGGCATAGTAGCTAAGCGATTAAAATTATTTTCCCATTCGACAAAATTCGACGCACAAAGGTCGAAATATATGATATACTGTAGATACTCCCGTTACGGCTTCGACACCCGTATAGGAGAAAAGCCCCGCTGCGCTGATCACGTGGCGGGGCTTTTGCGTTGCCTAATGAAAATTCAACGACAAAAGAAAGAAGGTTAGGCGGGTTCATCGGTTTTATGGGGTTCTAAATGGTTTTCCAGCCAGCGCGAAATATCACCAAATACATCAAGATGATTTAATTCATTGATGATTTCATGCCGCCCGTCTTTGTAAAAAATCACATCAACATCTTTTTGCCCCGCCGCTTGGTACATCCGCGCAACGCTCCGTACCCCATCCCCATAACCGCCAATGGGATCTTTATCCCCGGCAATCAGAAGGATTGGTAAATCATGTGGGGTTGTCCGGAAACAACGCACATGGTTCGCCCGCTGTACCAGTGTAAATAAATCCCGGTATCCTGTCGCGGTGAAAACAAAATTGCATTTGTCATCCGATTGATATAATTCTACAATGTGCTGGTCACGTGTCAGCCATGCAAACATAGACTGTGGATCGGCAATTTTCCGGTTCAAATTCCCCATTGCCAGCCGCGATAAAAGCGCGGAACGGTACAGCATCCCTTTAGAATGGACAACCGTATCCGCTAAACGTATGCCGGTTTTTGCAAATGGGTTTGGCCCTACGGTGCCGCATAAAATACAGCCGCTGATATGCTGGCTCGATTGCGGCAAATAAAGCCGTGCCAGCAAAGACCCCATAGAATGACCAAATAAAAAACAGGGCAGCCCAGGATAACGCTTTTGCATGATATCGGTTAGCTGCATCATATCATCTATTAAATATTTCCAGCCGTTACGCGGCGCAAAAAAACCAAATTCGGTTTCGCGGGAAACTGATGCACCATGCCCTAAATGGTCATTGCCGCACACAATAAACCCTAAACTGCACAAATATTTTGCAAAAACCGTATATCGTGAAAAATATTCACACATACCATGTGCAATCTGAACAATGCCGCGTGCTTCCACGCCCTCAGGCGCAAGGATATAGTAAGTAATTGCCGCAGCCCCGCTTGCGCTTTTGAACATATTCTGTGTGCATTTAATATCCATAAAATCAGCCTTTGCAAATGGATTTTCTTTATCATACCACAAATACAGCAAAACTTCCTTATCTGCGCCTGAAAATTCACAAACACTTAACTTTTTAGCCGACACTGGAATATCTTTCTTCCATTCCCTTTCAAGCCGATAAATTGATATACAAAAAATATCAGCCCAGCGACTTGCCCTATTGGGCTGCTATTTATGCCCAGCTTTGCAGCTCGATGATATTCCCTTCACAATCAGCGGCATAAACAAAAGTCGCTTTGCGCCCGTCCGGATAAACCGTTTTGACCAGCTCGCCAATTTGGCTGCCGCCATTTTGCAGCAAAAGCTGCAGCGTTTCTTCCACATCATCCACTTCAAACGCAAGGTGTGCAAGCCCACACCGGTTTAACCCAAACTGTAACGGTTCCATCTGGTCATATGAAAAGATTTCAAGTGTTGGATGATCCGCGCCATATCCAGGCAGACAAAGATGTTCCCCTTTGATATGCGCATTTGGAATGCCTGTCAGCTTGTCAAGCCAATCCCCACGCAAATCCCTTGTTTCACCAATGCTGGTGCAATGGAAAACTTCTTTATAAAAAGCAATTAGCCGTGCGCAGTCTTTTGCAATCATATTGGTATGTACATAGCGGAACATGGTATTTCCCCTTCTTTGCTGCTTATTCGCTGATATCAATGCGTTCGATTTTGAAAATCACCGGGCGTGTGCCATCCGAACAACAGGCAATCATTGTATTTTCTTCTTTCATCCAGCCTTTCATAATAGAACCGCCTTGCAGCCCAGCATAAATATACCGTGAAATCGCGTCCCATGCTTCCGAACAATGCGGCATTTTGGGGCCGCCAGCAACCGTATCTGGGTCGGCATCTGTCCCAATTAGGGTATTGATGCCGCCATGCCAAAAATGGTCATTGGCTTCATCCCGCTCAAACATAAAGATATCCCCCACATTGTAGCAAGGGCACATCCCAGCATTTGGGTCGCTGCAATATTTCTCCTGCAATTCCGGATATAATTTCTTATCAATTACGGTTACTTTTACTTTATGTTTCATCATAGCACCTCAAAAATCGGTTTATGGTTTGGGCAGCGGCGCGGGACGTTCAAATGTTGTGGTCAGTGTGCAAAAACGCCCTTCCTGTGCGGAAAACTGCATCAGCTCCATAATTTCCAGCGCGTGCAGTGCCATTTGCCCGCTGGCACGCGGCATACGTTTTTCCCGAATGGCATCTACCGCATCCAACAGCCCAATGCCGCGGCTGTTTTCCGCATGGCTGGTGGACGTATAGGGGCGGGTAATGGGGACAACACGCCAAGGTATCTTTGTTTTTTCCGGGTCACGCGGCAGCGCTGCCCAACGGTAATCTTCTTTGGTACGCAGCCAGATTTCCCCGCCAAAAAGGTTTGGTCCATCCAAAGGGTCAATGTCCCGCATACACAGCGTTCCTTCTGTACCATAAAACTCCATACGGGGCAATTCGGAATCCCATACATCAAAACTGAATATTACCGTTGCAAGTGTGCCGCAGGCAAATTCCAAAATGCCAGTGGTATAGGTATCCACCGCCACCGGTATTTCTGTGCCAGACAGCGGCTGGCTTGTCACAGTACGGCTGTCAAAGGTCTGTTTGCCCATCGCACAGCAGCGCTTGACCGGCCCCAGCAAGGCAAGCAGCGCCGTAATATAATACGGTCCAATATCAAACAGCGGTCCCGCACCCGGCTGATAAAACGCGGCAGGGTTTGGATGGAAGGTTTCCAAGCCCGCATAGGCAACAAACCCAGTTGCGCCTGTAATGGCGCCAACTGTCCCCGCGTCAATCAAATCCTGCAGGGTTTGAATGCGCCCGCCCAAAAAAGTATCCGGAGCGCAGCCAACCGTCAGCCCTTTTGCGGCGGCAAGCGACAGCATTTCCTGTCCTTCCGCAAAGGTTGCCGCAAGAGGTTTTTCACTGTAAACATGTTTACCGGCACGCAGCGCCATTAAGTTGTATTTGCCATGGACAGCAGGCGGCGTCAGATTTAACAGCATATCAAGATCCGGGTCAGCAATGAGTTCTTCCACACTGGCATATGGTTTGGGGATATGATATTTTTCCGCCGCTTTTTGCGCCTTTTCCAGTCCCCGTGACGCACACGCATCCACAGATACTTTATCACTGGCAGCAAGCAGGGTTTTCAAGTAGACATCACAAATATCCCCAAGCCCGATAACACCAATCCGCAGTTTTTCCATCATGATACAGCCCCTTTCTGAAACAAGCCGTTTTTCACCAAAATCCCCTTATGAGATTCGGTTATCCTATGCTTTTTATTTTATCATTTTTGCGGAAAAAAAGCAAGGAAACCGGTTGTTTCAGACACAAATTACAGCAGGACAGGTGTTTCCGCATCAGGTGCCGCGCCATATTGTGACGGTTTCTGTTCAGTCAGCTTGACACGAACAGCCATTTCCCTGCCGCCGCGCAAAATGGTAACCGTTACGATATCCCCAACCTGGTGCCGGTCAAGCATCGCCGTGATATCCGCAAAACTGCTGACGGTGCTGCCATCTATTTTTAAAATGCAGTCGCCAGCCTGTAAGCCATTGCCTGCCATAGACTGTGCAATATATACCCCTTGATAATAAGAATTGCTGCCAAGCTGCATGACGCTGACGCCAAGCTGTGGGCGCCCTGCCACATAACCATTTTGAATGAGCTGCTGCACAATGGTTTTGACGGTATTCGCCGGGATTGCAAATGCCAGCCCTTCAATATCGCCGCCGGATGTTTTGGAATTGACAACGCCGACAAGCTCACCATTCAGGTTAAATAACCCGCCGCCGGAGTTGCCTGGATTAACAGCGGCAGAGGTTTGCAGCAATGTCATGGACTGCCCATCAATGGTTACTTGCCGGTCTTTTGCGCTGATAATGCCTTCGGTCACCGTGCCGCCCAGTTCGCCAAGCGGGTTGCCAATGGCAATGACAAAATCACCCGCCCGCACTTTAGCGGAATCGGCAAGCTTTGCGGCAGGCAAACCCGCCGCTTCAATTTTGAGCACCGCAAGGTCGGTTTTTGCATCTGTGCCAACCAGTACCGCAGGATAAGCCTGCCCATTGTTTAACCGCACACGGATGGTGCTTGCCCCCTCCACAACATGGTTATTGGTCACAAGATACCCGTTTTCGGTCAGGATCACGCCGCTGCCAGCCCCTTCGGTCACATATTCCCGGAACATACGGCTGACTTGTTTGGTTTCGGTGAAAACTTCTACTACGCTGGGCGCGGTTGTGTCCACAACATCTGCCAAATCCACAGCGACAAGGGAAACCGCTGCCGCATCTATGGACACACTGCCCATGCCAAGCAGCACAGCACATGAAATGGCTGCAATTTGTTTTGTGATACGGTGTTTCATTGAAAAATCCATTCCTTTCATGCCATCAGATGGAGGGCAGCAGGCAAAACGCTGCCTTTTTTGTATATATAATAACACATTAGCCCGGCAAACACAAAAACAACTGAAAAAAACAGGGTAGATTTTGTGAACAACACCTTTGCAGAACTCCCCTGCACAAAATGCAAAAATGTTGTATAATAAGGGATGAAAAAAATATGCCGCAGGAAAGGGGGAAACTGCCTTATGAAAACCGGGTTCCGGCTGCGCATGACATTTACCATTGCGGCAGTTGCGCTGGCGTGTGTGATTGCTTCTTTGTTTATCAATTATTATGATTCCAAGCAGCGGCTGGAGCAAAGTTATATTCAGTCGCTGGATGAAAAAATGTCTATCCAGGCTGAACGCTTTGATGAAATGATGAAGGAAATGTACCAATCTGTCCGGGAAATTTCGCATTCGGCAAGGCTGCATTTGCAGCTAACGCAATATCTTGCAGGCAGTCAGTCCTATACAGATGATATTGTGTTGTCACAGGAACTAAACGCATTGCTTGCCTTTCAAACAAACGGCAATGCATTATATTTGTATCTGCCGCAATACCAGCGGGTATTCAGCTCGATGGAACATGACGCTGTGCGGGAATTGGCAGAAACGCCGGTTTGGGCAGAATCTTCTGACGCACCGTTTGCCCCGCTTTATTTTATCAACCGTTCGCCGCGGGTTTCCGGACGGGTTTATGCTTATGCGCATCCGGTTTATGATACGGATAAGCAAAAGCTCGGTGTGCTTTGCATAACATTGGATGAACGACAGCTTTATTATGCCCTGCTTGACCCGATGCACACAGAAGGACGGGAAACATACCGTCTGCTTGCTGCGGATGGGATGGTTTGTTCCGCACAGGATGTATCCGAACTTGGACAGCAATTGCCGGATATTCCCCAGCAAACCGACCGCATGAATGCGAATACTAGGCATTCCGCACTATATGCCAGTGTTGAAGCGCCATTTACCCATTACCGCCTGCACTGTCAAAGCGATTTGGACAGCCTGACATTAGCCCTGCGCACCCGATTGCTATACCTGCTGATGGCAAGCATCCTGATTACCATTTTGCTGGTGTATATTGCGCAGGCAGCATCCGAAAAGTTATCCCGCCCAGTAGAAGAACTGATTGCCGCGATGGATAAAGTCAGCGTCGGCGACTTTACCGCAAGGGCAGGCAGCCATACCGGTGATGAATTTGACACGCTGCGGGAACATTTTAACAATATGATCTCCTGCATTGACGGGCTGATGGAACAGGTTGTACAGGAACGCACCCGGAAAAAACAAGCCGAATTAAATGCGCTGCAATATCAAATTAAACCGCATTTTATTTACAACACATTAAATTCCATCCGGTTCGCGGCGGTGATCCAGCGCAACCATAAACTCGCGGAACTGCTGGGCGCGTTTATTTCGCTGATGGAAGCCAGCATCCAGCGCAATGGCGCGTTTATTCTCCTGCATGATGAAATAGAACTGGTGCGCAATTATCTTTCTTTGCAGGCGTTCCGGTATTTTGACTGTTTTGAATGTACTTATGACATCCAGCCCGAAGCCGAAACCTGTTTTGTGCCATGCCTGCTGCTTCAGCCCATGGTTGAAAACGCGGTGTTCCATGGCGTGGATACCAAACGCAATGATAACGAGATCCATATTGCGGCATGGCTGCATGAAGACAGATTGGAAATTTCTATTCATGACAATGGAAAAGGACTGGAAGCCGCTGAGGACGCCAAACAGGACAGCCGCCGGCTGACTGGCATTGGGCTTTCCAATGTAGAACAGCGATTGCGGCTATATTATGGGGAAAAAGCCGGGTTTTCTATCACCAGCCAGCCCGGTGAGGGCACAACCGTGCGGTTCCATTTGCCTATCAGCCATGACGCGGAAGAATATGCCCTGTAAAAAGGGGGGGGGAACCCATCAAATGAAATATCGAAAAATCCTTTGTGGGCTGCTGCTTGCCTGTCTGCTGTGCGGCTGTCACACCATAGAGATCCATCGGGCACGCCCAGAATATACGGTCACTGTTGTGCTGAAAGCGTTAGGCAGTCATTATTGGCTGGATATGCGTTCTGGAATGCAGCAGGCAGCAAAAGAACTGGGCATTGATTTGATTTTGCTTTCGCCAAGCGGAGAACTGGAAAACCAGGAACAACAGGATTTCATTGCTGACGCGCTGCAAGCAGATACGGATATCCTGCTGTTTGCCCCCTGTGATTCGTATGACACCAAATGGGTGGTGGAAGCCGCCGCGGCAAAACAAATCCCCGTGCTGACTGTTGATACGCGTTCGCTGGATGCGGATTTACCCTATATCGGTTCGGATAATGCGCAGATTGGCGCATTGGCTGCGGAATATCTGTCAAGTGCCCTGCCGGATGGCGGCGCTGTCGTGATTATGGCAGGCTCGCAGCAGCAGGCAAGCCATATTGACCGGATTGACGCATTGCGCCGCTGCTTAGACAGCCGCACCCAAATCGCGGAAATTTTTTATACCGATATGACCCAAACCAGCGGCTATAACACCATCAAAAAAATGGCAGGGCAGGATTTTGACGCTGTCTTTTGTGCCAACGCGGTCATTGGGCAAGGGGTTGCCGCGGGTCTTTTGGAAATGGGATGCCAAGCGGAAATCATTGCGGTGGATACCCAAGCGGATGCCTATCAGATTTTAGAGGACGGCACGATGGATGCCCTGCTAAGTCAGGATGGCTATACCATTGGTTATGAAGCGGTTGCCGCGGCGGTGCATACGCTGGAAACCGGCGAATTGCCGGAAGATAAGCTGTTTGCCAGTGAACTGCTGACAAGCCCGGGAAAGGAGGCGGCAAAAACATGAAATACCGTGTACTGCTGGTTGATGATGATATGATTGTCCGTATTTTTCTACAAAATATGGTGCGCTGGGAAAGCTGCGGATTTGAAGTCTGCGGCGTTGCGCGGGATGGCGGTGAAGCCTTTGCGCAATATCAAAACAAACAGCCGGATTTGATTTTAACCGATATCAGTATGCCGCAAGTGGATGGCATTGAACTCATTCGCCAACTCCGAGGGCATGGCTATGAAGGAGTTATCATTGTGCTGAGCTGCCATGATGATTTTGGGCTAGTAAAAAACGCAATGCAGGCAGGCGCGGATGATTATCTGCTGAAAAACCATGTGGATGAAAACGCAATGGAATCGCTGCTGAGTACGCTCCGCGCCAAAGTGGAAGCGCGTTATCTCCAAAATGAACAAAAACAGTTATTGCAGTCGCGGGCACAACGCGGGTTAAGCAGCTTCCGCCATGAACTGCTCAAGGACATTTTAAGCGGCAAATTATCCGGCGCGGCGCTGGCAGAACAACTGCGGCTTGCCGGAATGGAAGGCAAATACCTGCGGCTGGCTGTGGTGTTTATCCGCCCCATCCAAGCCGACGCAGAACAAACCACATTGTTTTTCTCCCTTTGTGCGGAACGTGTGCAAAATGGGCAGGCAGAAACTGTGCCGCTAAGTGATGATGTGCTGGCAATGCTCATCGATTTGACCGCAATTCCATCCATGCAGCAAGCCCAGCATATTGTCATCCGGCTGCAAAATATTGTGCAGTCTATTGCCGAACAATATTTGAATATCCCGGTTGCGCTTGCAGCAAGTACAGTTTGTGCGGGAGCTTCCGCCTGGGGCGATGCTCTGCGGCAGGCCTGGGATATGCTGGAGTATGGGTTTTATGGCGCGGGGCGCTGGCAATATGGCGAAAGCCCTGGGCTTTCACAGCAAAGTCCGCCAACGCTTGAAGCCTTTGAAAAAGGCTTGCCACAGTTACTTGAGCAAGGGGATGCAGACACCTTGCAGCAGCAATGGCAAGCCGCGCTGGAAGCGGCGCGGCAAAGCCGCCTTAGCCCTGGCGTTTTGTTATCCTGGCTGCGCCGCTGTGACTATGCCGCAGGCGTTTCTCGGACAGAAAGCGAATACAGCAGCCTTTCGCAGTCAATTGACAGTTATGCGGGCTGTATAGAAGCTTATCTACACCGCAGGACAGAATTACAGCAATCGCATATCCCGGATGGCGTCAGCGCATCCGTGCGGCAAGCCATGCTGTATGTCCAGGCACATTACCAGCAGCAAATCGGATTAGAAGACGCTGCCAGTGCAGCCGGGCTGACAGCCGGGTATTTAAGCACCCGTTTCAAAAAAGAAACTGGGACAGGATTTGCTGAATATTTGCTAAATATCCGGCTTGCCCATGTCAAACAGGCATTGCTGGACACTGGGCTGACGGTGAAAACCGTCAGCGAACAAGCAGGCTTTCAGGATTATTCTTATTTCTGTCGGGCATTCCGAAAAAAAGTCGGTGTGACGCCCAAAGAATACCGCCGTCAGGCGGGGACAATCTGAAAATAAGACAGTTTTGTGGAAGGATTATCCATAAAACTGTCTTTTTTTATGTACAGGATGAAAGCAAACATCCATCATCCGAAAAATAAGCAGGGATACCTGCAAAATTGCCATAACCATAAATGCTGGATTTCGCTATAATATAACCAATCAATCAGTCCGGGCTGAAAATACATCTTAGAAACAGGGGAATTCACATGAAAGTTGGAATCATTGGCGCAGGGCGCATCGGCAAAGTCCATGCACAAAACATCTCTATGTACGTACCGGAAATGGAAATCAAGACCATTGCTGACCCGTTTATGAACGCGGAAACCGAAGCATTTGCCAAAAAACTTGGCATCCCAAATACCACAAAAGACGCAAATGATATCTTGAATGACGCGGAAATTGACGCGGTGCTGATTTGCTCTTCCACCGACACCCACTCCAAGTTTATCATGGAAGCCGCAAAAGCAAAAAAACATATTTTCTGCGAAAAACCAATTGATTATGACCTGAAAAAAGTCCATGCAGCGATTGACGCGGCAGCAAATGCCGGTGTTAAACTGCAAATCGGTTTTTGCCGCCGGTTTGACCATAACCATCGTGCGGTTTATGATATGGTGCGCAGCGGCAAGGTTGGCGAAGTGAATATCATTAAAATTTCGTCCCGTGACCCGGAACCGCCCCCGGTATCTTATGTCAAAGTTTCCGGCGGTATTTTCTATGATATGATGATCCATGATTTTGATATGGCGCGTTTCCTGGCAGGCAGTGAAGTAACCGAAGTGAATGCCATCGGTTCTGTGCTGGTCGACCCGGGCATTGGTGAAGCTGGCGACGTAGATACCGCGCTTGTTACGCTGAAGTTTGAAAACGGCGCAATCGGTGTAATTGACAACAGCCGCAAAGCCGTTTATGGCTATGACCAGCGCGTAGAAGTATTTGGTTCCAAAGGCTGTGCGGAGGATCAAAATGATACGCCCAATACCGCTGTGCTGTCCACAGCAGACGGCGCGGTGCATGGCGTTGCTTATAAAGTCATGTGGGATCGTTATACTGGTGCGTTTGTATCCGAAATGCAGGCATTTGCAGATGCAGTTATCAATGACAAGCCAACCCCTGTCACCGGCGTTGATGGATTGTATCCGGTGCTGATGGCAGCGGCGGCAACCAAATCCCTCAAGGAAGGTCGCCCGGTGAAGATTTCGGAGGTAGAATAATATGGCGCTTCGGAAATGTGCGTGTATTGACACTTTATACACAGAACTGCCTTGGCTGGAACGGTTCCAAGCAGCAAAAAACGATGGATTTGAAGCAGTAGAGTTTTGGGACTGGCGCATCCGGGATTTGAAACAAACCCGTGAAGCAGCAGAAAAAGCAGGTATTGCAATTTCCGGGTTCAATGGCGACGCGGATTATTCGCTGGTAGACCCGTCACATAAACAAAAGTACCTGGAATTTTTAGCACAGTCTATGGATGCCGCCAAACAAGTTGGCGCGGCAAGTGTTACCATCCATTCCAATGCGCTGGGGGACGGCGGCATTGTCGTTGACCATTATGATAACCTTTCCCACACGGTTAAGCTGTGTTCCATGTATGATATGCTGCTTGCCAGCGCCGCACTGGCAGAACAGCGGAGGATTAACCTGAACCTGGAAGCGCTGAATATTACCACCGACCATGTCGGCAACTTTTTGGCAACCACCCAAATGGGCGCGGAAATCTGCCGCCTGATTGGTTCGCCGCGGCTCAAACTGCTATATGATGTGTATCATATGCAGATCAATGAAGGCTGTATTTGCGATACCATCACAAATTATAGCGATGTTTTCGGGCATATTCATGTTGCGGACGCGCCGGGACGCCATGAACCTGGCACCGGGGAAATCAATTATCAAAAAGTGCTGCACCATCTGGAAGCTTGCGGTTATACCGGACGTGTCGGGTATGAGTTATTCCCGCTGACTGATACCGCAACCGCAGTCAAAGCTATTATGCAGGCTTCATAATCTACCATAAAGGGGAATGCTGCTTCTGTCCGCCTCAAAAAAGCAGAAGCAGCGGTTTCCCGTCAGAAAAGTGAATAAAGGGGGATTGACATGATATTCACTTGTGTGACATTTGTGTTTTTTACCATTCTTGTTGCGGTCATTTCTTATGTGAAAACAAAAGGTGATGACCAAACCACAGCGGATGGTTATTTTCTGGCTGGGCGCGGCTTACCGGGGGTTGTCATTGCAGGTTCACTGCTGTTGACAAACCTTTCCGCGGAACAGCTCGTCGGCACCAATGGGCAGACTTGGGCAGTCGGCATGAGCCCAATGGCGTTTGAAGTTATGGCGGCAACCGCACTGATTGTTTTAGCATTGTTTGCCGCGCCGCGTTACCTGAAAAGCGGCATTACAACCATTCCACAGCTGATTGGTGAACGCTTTGACCGGGTAACCAAACTCTGGTTCTCCATCGCGTATATCATCCTGTATTTGGTTGTCCAGATCCCGGTTATTTTATATTCCGGCTCCTTGGTTTTTGAAAATATCTTTGGGCTGTCTGGGCTGCTGGGTATTACCAAATTCCAGTCTGTTGTCATTTTGTGTATTCTGATTACGGTTGTCGGCTCGATTTACGCGATTTTTGGCGGGCTGAAAGCGGTTGCGGTATCAGATACAATCAATGGTGTTGGGCTGCTCATCGGCGGCTTGATGATTCCATTCCTGTCGCTAAATGTTTTAGGCAAAGCGGCAACCGGCGGCGGCATTGTCGATGGTATGAAATATTTGATTGCAAACCATGCCGATATGCTTAACTCGATTGCACCAGCTGAAACAGTTGCTCCGGCAGTGCCTTGGCCTACTGTATTCCTTGGTCTGGTATTCCTTGGGTTCCAGTCCTGGTGTACTCACCAATCGTTTATCCAGCGTGTGCTTGCTGCGGAAAACCTAAAAGAAGCACAAAAAGGCGCATTATATTGTGCATTCCTGAAAATTTTAGGCTTTATGTTCCTTGCGTTGCCTGGCGTTATCGCATATGCGCTGTTCCAGATTGAAGGGACTCAGGTTTCCATGATGGATGACGCGTATCCGGCACTGATTTCACGTGTTGTGCCACAGCCAGTCATGGGCTTCTTTGCGGCGGTTATGTTTGGCGCAATTCTTTCTTCGTTTAACTCGGTGCTGAACTCGGTCAACACCATGTTTACGATGGATATCTATAAAGAATTTATCAACAAAGATGCAAGTGAACTGAAACTGGTTGATGTCGGCAAAAAAATCGGCATTGTATTTGCCATTTTCTCGATGATTGTCGGCCCAATGGTTTATTTCTTCCCAGCAGGGCTGAAAACCTTCCTGGATTCATTTGTTATGCTGGTTGGCTTGCCAGTTTTGTCAGCAGTATTTGGCGGATTTTTCTTCAAATACTTGCCCAAATATGCCGCAAGATTTATTATGGTGTTCCATATCATCTGCTATGGCGGGTTTATGATACTCGCGCCGTCATATTCGATACTGGGCGGCGGGGACGGCGCAATCCATTATTTGTATGCCGTATCTATCCTGTGGCCTATCGAACTGCTGATTATGTATTTCATGAACCGTGCCAATAAAAACAAAGGCGAACAGGCATGGATTCAGCAGGATGTGAAAGCGGTTGACCTGACACCTTGGAAATACCGCAAAATTATCAGTGTTGTTGTCATGATTTGTGTTGTTTTGGTATATATTGCGTTCTCGCCGCTTGGCATGGGCGCATGGTAACAGAAAATCACAGAACTGACAGATGCAAAAAGCCTGGGGCGTGAAGCCCAGGCTTTTTGCTTTTATATATTGAATAACGGAATGTTGCACAGAAAACAGTGCGGTATTTTGTGCAATATAATGATAGACTTTGTATTTTGATTCGTATAATATATTAATGTATTAGAATATCAATTTAACACGGAAAGGAGTTTCTATTTTAAGCGCGTCAATGCGGAATTTCTGAAGAAAAACAGATAAGTCTATATCAAACCTGAAATACTATCAAAGAAAACAAAAGACGAAAAAGTGAGGTAATAAAATGGGGTTTTTAAATTCATCGGCGTTTACTGCAATCACATTTGCGCTGTTTACCGTATTGGTTGCAGTGATATCCTATTTCAAAAGCAAAGGCGTCAATGAGCAGAAAGAAAGCGGCTATTATTTAGCAGGACGTTCGCTGACCGGTATTGTCATTGCCGGTTCACTGATTATGACCGACTTATCCGCGGTACAGCTCATTGGCAATAACGGGCAGTCTGTAACGGTTGGCATGGGTGTTTTTGCCGCGCAGGGCTTAGGATTCAGCGGCATGGTTTTGGCGGCGATTTTTTTGATTCCCAAATATTTAAAAGCGGGCATCAGCACCATGCCGGAATTTTATGAATTGCGCTTTGACAAATTCACGCGTAATTTAGTCACAGCACTTATGATTGTCAATTATTCGTTTATTATGATCCCAAGTGCCTTATATGCCG
This sequence comes from uncultured Butyricicoccus sp., assembly GCA_964017555.1. Classification (GTDB taxonomy): domain Bacteria; phylum Bacillota; class Clostridia; order Oscillospirales; family Butyricicoccaceae; genus Butyricicoccus_B. The sequence goes on from CAXHNU010000018.1 coordinate 33,542, forward strand.
GGGCACAGGTGTTTATCAACATTTTTGAGGTTGACAAAGCATTAAACCTTTCCTATTTCGGGACGATGGTACTATTATGTATCATTATCGCGATTATCGGTTCGATTTATGCGATTTTTGGCGGACTAAAAGCAATTGCGGTTTCAGATACCATTAATGGCTGTGGTATGCTGATTGGCGGCGTTTTGGTTACGATTTTTGCTTTGATTTTCCTGTCAAATACATTGGGCGGCAATGGCACATTTTTTGATGGGCTTGACAAATTCCTGCATACCGATCCTGCAATGATGAATGCTTGGAATGAAGCAACATCCAATGAGCCATGGTGGCCTTGGCCAGTGATCTTTACCGGGCTGACCATTAACAACCTATATTATTGGGGTTGTGACCAGGCAATTGTACAGCGTGCTTTTGGCGCAAAAAGCATGGCACACGCCCAAAAAGGTATGATTTATGCAGGTATTTTGACGCTGGTGACACCATTTTTCCTTGTGTTCCCGGGCATCATTGCAAAGTTTGCTTTCCCAGGCACAGATTTCACAACAAATGGCGATACCGCGTTTCCGATGCTGATTGCAGCTACCATGCCGAAACCAATATTAGGCTTCTTTGCAGCTTGTATGTTTGGGGCAATCCTTTCCACCTTTAATTCTATGCTGAACTCTGCCTGTACCATTTTTTCACTGAATATTTATCAGGATGGTTTCCGCCCAAATGCAACCGATGCACAGGTTATCAGGGTAGGCAAGATTTTTGGCACAATTGTTGCAATTTGCGCAACAGCCATTTCACCGTTCCTTGCTTATGTTGACGGCATTTTCACATGGATGAATGCAGCAATTGGGTTATTTAGTATGCCAATTCTAATTTTAACCTTGTTTGCGGTCTTTTCAAAACGGGCGCCGCGCAATGTTGGCAAAGTGATTATTCCGGTGCATATCGTTTTATATGCCCTGCTATATTATATCCTGCCTCGGTTTATCCCGGTTTTTGGCAAAGTGCATTATATGTATTGGTATGTCGTGCTGTTTGCTGTGGATTTCCTGGTTGCGTGGATCATGACCAAAACCCATCCACTGGCGCAAGCGTTCAAAATGCCGGAAAATGCACCGGAAGGGATGGATCTTTCCCCATGGAAGTTCCGGAAACACGCAATTATTGCAACCCTTGCGATAACAGCGGTAATTTATATTGTCTTCTCTCCACTCTGCTTTGGCAAGAGTGAACAAACAACCTGGCAGCGTCATCAGCAAGCGCAGGCAGCGGCTGCTGATGTTGCAGGGGAATACTGAGAAGATAAAAATTTACCCGCGCCATATGGAAAATAAAATTATTTTTCCCATGCGACAAAATTCGACATACAAAGGTCGAATTTTGTGATATACTGTAGCCATTCCCGATATGGCTTCGACACCCGTATAGGGAAAAAGCCCTACTGCGCTGATCACGCGGCGGGGCTTTCTTTTATTTTCGCAACAAAAAACTGCTGATAGGAAAAATATCCACGCAGCAGTTCTTTTGATTATTTCACAATGAAAAAGTATGGCACGCCCGAAGGGACTCGAACCCCCAACATTCAGAACCGGAATCTGACGCTCTATCCAATTGAACTACGGGCGCACATTACATATTTTATTATAGCATATCCAAACCGCCATGTAAAGGGCGAATCCAAACATTTTTTACTGCTTTTTGGGAGGGGCAAGCCCCTCCCCTGCAAATCCGTTTTTCTTAATTCAAAAAGTCCTTTAATTTTTTTGAACGGGATGGATGGCGCAGTTTGCGCAGTGCTTTTGCCTCAATCTGGCGGATACGTTCCCGGGTCACATTAAATTCCCGCCCGACTTCTTCCAGCGTGCGGGTATGCCCATCATCAATGCCAAACCGCAGCCGCAAAACCTTTTCTTCCCGTGGGGTCAGGGTTTTCAGCACATCAACAAGCTGTTCTTTGAGCAGCATAAAAGAAGCAGCTTCCGCCGGTTCCGGCGCGTCATCATCCGGGATAAAATCACCCAAATGAGAATCTTCTTCTTCCCCGATTGGTGTTTCCAAAGAAACCGGCTCCTGCGCAATTTTCAGGATATCCCGCACCCGGTCAACTGGCATATTCATTTCTGCCGCAATTTCTTCCGGGGATGGGTCATGGCTAAGCTCCTGCAATAACTGGCGGGATACCCGGATGACTTTATTAATGGTTTCCACCATATGCACAGGAATGCGGATGGTGCGCGCCTGGTCTGCAATCGCACGGGTAATCGCCTGCCGAATCCACCAGGTCGCATAGGTAGAAAATTTATAGCCCTTGGTATAATCAAATTTTTCAACCGCTTTAATCAGCCCTAAATTGCCTTCCTGAATCAAATCTAAAAACAGCATCCCACGCCCAACATAACGCTTGGCAATTGAAACAACCAAACGTAAATTTGCCTCTGCAAGGCGTTTTTTGGCGCGGTCACCCGCTTTGATTGCCTTGTTCCATTCTACAATTTCATCAGAACGCACAGCAGATTGCCCGCCCGCTTTTTCATATTCCTGCATCTTTTCCGTGGCGGCAACGCCGTCCATAATTTTGCGCGCAAGCTCAATTTCCTCATCCGGGGACAGCAGATCAACTTTGCCGATTTCCTTCAGGTACATCCGCACAGGGTCGTCAATGGCAAAGCCTTCCGCCAGCGCAGAAGTATCTACCAGTTCTTCTTCTGTCACTTCCTCCACTTCAGCTTCATGGAATTCATCATCCCCCATGCTGATTGGTGCTTCCAGCACATCGCTGCCTTCAATTTCAATGCCTTCCTGCTCCAAGGTTTCATACAGCCGGTCAATGTCTTCACTTTCCAGCTCCAATGAACTCAGCGCATCGGCAATTTCTTTGAGTGTCAGTTTGCCGTTCTTCTTGCCAAGGGCGAGAAGGTCACGGATTACCTGCATCTGCTGCTCTGCACTCTGTGTCATACTCTGTTACCTCCAAAATTATTTCTTTGCTTTTAATCTTGCCCTAGCGAGAAGCGGGTCATCCCCAGAGGCGCCCTGCAGATCCCGGTGCAGGGCTTGCTCCTGGATTTTCCTTATGTAATCTTCTGCCGCACGTTCCCGCTCCGCCGGGATGGGCTGTGCCGCGATATGCGCCAGCCATGACAGTTCATTTGGGTCAAGCTGTGCCTCATATGCTGCAACTGTCACCGGATGCCCGGCGCTATATAATTCATTTGCCTGTGCAAAAACCTGGCGCAAAAATGGCGCAGTAAAGTCCTCCGGCTTTATTTTATCCAAAAAATACGAAATAAATGTATTATCGTAAAAAATAAGGGCTAAAATCCCCTCTTCCGCGCGGGCAGACACAATATCCGGGTAGTGCATGGCATGAATTTTCGGCTGCGCCTTTTGCACTGGCGCACGGGTTTCCCGGCGTTTTGCTGTTTTCTGCTGTTTGCGTCGGATTGCCACTGCGCGTTTCACTTCCAACGCCACCGCTTCATAATTGATGCCTGCCATGCTGGCGGCACGCCGGGCATAGATTTCCTGTTCTATGGCATTATCAATGGTGGCAAGCATCTGGGCTGCCTGCCGCAGGAAATCAATCCGCTGATCATCCTCATCCAAATCGAATTTTGCTGCAATGGTTTCCAACCGGTACGCATTATGGTCAGCGCTGCCTTCCACCAAGCGGCGGAACGCATCCGCACCCTTTTCACGGATAAACTCATCCGGGTCTTTTGCACCGGGAATTTTCAGCACCTTTACCGATAAATCCGCTTTTTTGAGGATATCAATCGCACGCTGGGATGCCGCCTGCCCTGCCTGGTCGGCATCATAAGAAATGACAACATGTTTGGCATAGCGGGCAATCAGGCGCGCTTGTTCATCGGTCAAGGCTGTGCCAAGGGAGGCTACCGCACAATCAAACCCTGCCTGATGCAGGGCAATGACATCCATATATCCTTCGGCAAGAATGATATACTCTTTTTTGGTTTTGCGCGCCAAATTCATGGCAAACAGATTGCGCCCCTTATGGAAAATCGACGTTTCCGGCGAGTTCAGGTATTTGGGTTTGGAATCATCCATCACCCGCCCGCCAAATGCAATCACATTGCCGCGCAAATCAATGATCGGGAACATCACCCGCCCGCGAAACTTATCATATAAGTTGCCTTTTTCACTGCGGGCAGCAAGCCCGCAACGCAACAGCTCTTCTTTTGTATATCCTTTTGCCTGCATGGCGTCCATGGTTGCAAAAAAAGAATCCGGAGCGTAGCCAAGCCCAAAATTATCCATAACCCGTTTGCGCAAACCACGCCCCGCAAAATACTGCTGGATGGGTTTATGTTCGGGTTTCCAAAGCTCGGCATAATAAAACCGAGCAGCATCCCGCATCAGGTTTAGCAAGCGTTCACGCTGTCTGCCTGCCTGCGGGTCATATTTATCCTCCGGCATGGGCAAGCCGCATTGCTGGGCTAAAAAAGCGACCGCATCGGGAAATTCCAGCCCTTCTATACGCATGATAAACGAAACCACGCCGCCGCCTGCGCCACAGCCAAAACAATGAAAAATCTGCTTATCCGGCGAAACCGAAAACGATGCGGATTTTTCATTATGAAAGGGACATAACCCAAAATAATTGCTGCCGCTGCGTTTTAACTGCACATAGCGCGATACAACATCTAAAATATCATTCCTTGCGGCAAGCTCGTCCAAAAATGACTGATCAAACGCCACCCACATCCCTCCTTCCGGCTAGAAAATAAAACCACATCATCCGCCCTCACTTGACAAACTGCACAGCCTTGCTGTATCATACCTAAAAAAGGAGATATACCATGCAGCCACAAATAATTTTGCAAACAGAACGGACGATTTTACGTCAGCTTTGCCCGGATGACCAAGCTGCACTGACAACGATTCTCGGTGATATCAATGTTATGTATGCTTGGGAGCACGCATTCACAGATGATGAAATACGCGGCTGGATCGCCGAAAACATCCTGCGCTATACCCGGGATGGCTATAGCTACTGGGCTGTTATCTGCAAAAAGACAGGGCAGCTTATCGGCGTATGCGGGCTTTTGCAGGAAAGCGCAAATGACAAAAGATATCTGGGGCTCGGCTATATTTTTGCAAAAGCATTTTGGCACCAAGGCTATGCGTTTGAATGCACCGCAGCCTGCAAAACGTATGCGTTTGACCGATTGCATACCCCGCTGCTTACCGCACAGATCCGCCCGGAAAATACCGCATCCAGAAAAGTTGCGGCAAAACTTGGTATGTCTGAAATGGAGCAGGTCAACCGCGTTTACCGCGGCAAAACCATGCCGCATATCTTATATGGCTGCCGCAAATAATCACTTGCCCCGTCTTATTCCTGCAATTTGTTCCAGCTTTTTGGGATGAATAACCGTTTATAGGCTGCAATGGAATACCGGTCGGTCATGCAGGCGATATAATCACAAGTCACCCGTGCGCGGCTGTCGCCTTCCTCCATCAGGCGGCTGTAATCAGCTGGCAGTTCATCCGGATGATTATAATAATAGATGTAAAGGGATTTTAACATTTCACGGGCTTTTTGTTCATCTGCCTGGGCTGCCGTGCCTGTATATACCCGCTCAAACATGAAAATACGCAGTTCCAGCATCGCATCTAAAATCGCTTTATCCATGCCAATCTGCTGTTTTTTTTCGCCATAATCAATCATTGCTGTGACCAGCGTATCAATCCGCTTGCCATGGGTTTCGCCAAGCGCCGTGCGCAATTGGGTTGGGATTTCATCATGCCGCAGCAGCCCGCCGCGGATTGCATCATCAATATCATGGTTAATATATGCAATGCGATCGGCAAAATGAATAATCCGTCCTTCGGGCGTTGCCGCCTTGCGG
>CAXHNU010000019.1:0-38882 GCA_964017555.1 uncultured Butyricicoccus sp.
TGTTCTCGAATCAACCGTGTAATGGTATGATGTTGCACCTCCGCAAATTCAGCAATCACTTTGGATGTAGTGAACGGCACTGCATCCAGCCGATTTGGTTGCAAGAATACGATTTCATTCATCGCGTCACCTCTTTATTGATATGCAAAGTTCCCTCCTATCGCCGGACGGTCTGGATCGCCATTTTCTGCTTGCCCCTGCGCTCTTTGAGTCACACCTGATAGCGTTCCTCTGCGTCCGGTATCGAAAAGACCTGCTCGGTCAGCGCCAGCACGCCTTATCATCTCACCCTTTCCTGCCGCCAAGCGGTTGCTTTTTTCATACGCTGGGTCTGTCAGCGTCCAGTACCGGTTGGTTGGCTAACAATGCGTCTACTGTCACACCGAAGTAATCCGCAACAAGTTTCGCCTTTTCAAGAGTGGGAGAAGATGTATTCCAGTTACGAATAGTGGCATTTCCAATGCCCAATTCTCGCTCCAGCTTTGCAATGCTGATACCATGTTCTTTACAAAGTCGAGAAACATTCGTGAATACCACAATAATTACCCCTTTCGATTGCGTAATTTTAGAGAAAATCCTTGACAAGCATTAGATAATAGTCTAAACTATATACAAATACAAGTTGTGTATAGTTTTTCTCTCTTTAAATTAGGCTTTTCTCTGTGTTTATTATCATTATAGAGAGTATTCTCTAATTTGTCAAGAAATATTTAGAGTTTTCTATAATTCTTTTGGGAGGTTCTCATGAATAGCGTAGAATGTGTTAAAAATTTGTGCAAAGAACGAAAAATTCCAATTTCAAGGCTTGAAAAAGAACTTGGATTTGCAAATGGGTATATTAACCAACTTCGAAAAGGAGTTTTTCCATCCGATCGTTTAAAGCAAATCGCAGAATATTTTGGCGTGTCCGTTGACTACCTCCTTGGAAACTCTGCTCTAGATCATGAGCGCGAGAAAGAGCAAAATGAGCACTATGGCTCTTTGAACGATCTTTACTACCATGGGGTACAATCATGGATTAATAAGGGCTTTTTCTCAACGGATGAAAAAACAATGCTCAAAGCACATTTTTCAGGAGTACTGAGTCGATATAAAGAACTCATAGATAGAACTTCAGGAATAAAGCGTGGTCTAAAAATACACCTGAAAGCCATGGTGCCTCTTAGCAGTGAGATAAATTCAACGCTGTCAACGCAGGAAATTGCAGAACAGTTTTTGAAACAGGAATTAAGACGTGAAATTAGTGACCTGACCAGTTATATCGATGCGTTTACATTTCATTTCGCTCACGCCGTGTTTGAGGAAGATCTCGCTGGACAGATACCCGATGAAGAAATGGATAGGCATAGGGAACAATGGGAGGTTGAAAATTACCGCAAATGCTTAATTTCTGAACAGCTTCAAGCGGAGCGACAAAAAAAGCTCACTCCCATTGACGAGGATGAGCTGCTTGAGCTATTCAAGATGTATGTGGAAAAGTTGAGTTCCGATCAGCTGCAAGTGCTTTTCGACCAAGCACGCAGTATGTGGGAGCAAAATAAAGTTCGCGATCAGATGCAGAGCATGATATCGCGGCGGAAAGTAGCACTATCTGTTTCTGCTCAACAGACGGCTGACGAAACAGATCAATAATTTGTGCAGTTAGAACGGTCAAAAACATACCTTTCCACCTTGGCGCCAAGGTATAAAAAGCCTCTGATTTCGTCACTTCCCGTATTCGCGGGAAGGTTATTCGCAGGGGCAGATTAGAGCAAAAGACCCGCCATGTTACACATAGCAGATACTATATAGACTCAGCGGATTCTGTTGAGTTTGTTATATCGCTTTTCACGATTTTTGCAAACAAAAGCAAACTTTAAGCAAACAAATAAGCAAAATAAAAAAATCCCGCTCGGTGTTGGCGCACCAAACGGGATTCATATGGGGTACTGAAAATTTTTCGTCCTTTCCAGTACCCCTATTTTATCATACTTTTTTTGATAAAGGAAGGGGTAATTTTTTTATGCGCAGACCTAATGGAACTGGCAGTGTAACCAAGATGCCGGGCAATCGCCGCAAGCCTTATGCGGTACGCATCCCGGCACGCGACCGAAAAGGACGGGTAGTACAAAAATATCTATCCTTCCACACAACACAAAAGGAAGCATGGGCAGCGCTGGAGGCTTACCAGGCGCAGCTTGCCGCAGGGGGCGCGCCTGCCCCCGAAGATATCGGTGTAACACTTGCGCAGGTCTACGACCTGTGGAGTGCCCGCAAATATGCCAAGGCTGGCAAGGCATCTATTGTATCGTACCGCGCCAGCTGGCGGCGTGTATCGCGTTTTGGATCTACGCCCGTTCGTAATATCGGCATAGACCAATGGCAGTCGGTTATTGATGCCGATGAACAAAATGGGGCAAGTAAATCAACGGTCAATAATGATTTGACGCTAATGCGTGCATTGAGCATGTATGCGCTGGAACGGGACTGGATCAGCAAGGATTACACGCAATTTGTTAAACTTCCGGAAATCGGTGCAAAATACGAAAAGGGTGCATTCACACGCATTGAAGTTGAGAAACTATCGCGTATGGCTGTGGACGGCATACCCGGCGCGGATGCAGCCCTTGTGCTGTGCTATACAGGCTTTCGTATCAACGAGTTTCTGACGCTGACGCGCTTTTCTTATGATGATAAAGCACATACACTGACAGGCGGCAGTAAGACCGCCGCCGGCAAGAACCGGGTTGTCCCAATACATCCAAGAATACAGCCATACATTGACAAGTGGATAGCTGAAGGACGCGACACAATCTATACGCGCAAGGGCAAAGCAGTATCCTCAGCAGCTTTTCGTAAAACAATTTTTGCGCCACTGATGGAAAAGTTAGAAAAGCCAGCGGCAACGCCGCATTGGTGCAGGCACACTTTTGCATCTATGTTACACGCAGCAGGAGCGGATGAGTTAAATATCAAGCGGCTGATGGGACACGCTGATGAGAATGTGACAGAACATTATACCCACACAGATTTGGATGCTTTGACAAAAACCATCTTAATGATAGCTTAATTTTTTGCAACTACCAGCAAAAGCATATGCAAAACGCCGAATTGCAAAAAGTTAATAAAACGGCGTATATACACGAAATACAGGGTTTAAAACGTTTTAAAATCGAATGTAAAAAAATGAAAATTAAAATCCTGTTAAGAAACTGTTTTTCTATAAAAATAAATTCCGTATTTATCATAAAATCCCGCTTATCATTACTTCAAAAGGGCTTGCTGCCTGTTTTTGCAGGAAGCAAACCCTTTTCATCATTAATACAACTGGATAAGTTCTATTCCTTCATTTTTCCCAAGATTACGGCTATACTGTTTTTGTGCTGCATTGTTCCAATGCTCATGAACGCCTAAATTCATAATCGGGTTGCCGTGACTATCCGTATAAACGGTCCCAGAAGGGCTATTAGCTACTAGTCCTGCTTCATGCAGGTAATTTTCCACCGTAGGATTATCACGCAGCGCACCATTGTGGCTGGTAACAGTCGGTTCATTCATCAGTAAATCCGCACCAACACTATCAATGGCAACAGGGTCTTGTGATACCAATATGCTGGAAGTATAATTCCCATCGAATGGATGTTGCTGCCATCTGGTATTGTCGCCAGTCATAGAAGCTCCCTCGGATGTTGCGCAAATCAGTGCATCCAACATATATAGTACGGTTTTTCCGCCTAAATCAGCATTTGCCATTAAATCTACCAGTGGGCTGTAAATGCCCATTTCATTCTGAGTCAGCCATTGGTGAAGGTTTGCACCCTCTGGTGGGCGCATCACATTGCCATTGATAAACGAACCAAAATGGTTTTTACCGCAAAGCGTAATGCCATAGCTATGTCCCTTCAAATTTGCAAGGTTAATCATATATTCTGCTTCTGTGACGCAGGTAGGCAGATAATTTACCCTGCCGCTAAATTTGTGCGACCAAATAATAGGAGATTGTTCATCCGCAACACCTTGATTGCGCCCGACAAAGTTTACACCACTTAACTCCCCTTGGGTGCAAAGCGCAACCATATAATCTGGGAAAAGCCGCGATACATCATAAACAGTAATATCAGAAGGTGCAACACCAGCTTCTTTTACCAATGAAACCAGCAATGTTTTCAGCAGCACAGGATTGGTATAACTCATTTGTGTTTCACCAGAAGTATCATCATCCATAACGGCAGAACCATTGATATTGGTTTTGATTGCAATCTTTTCCCCAGCCATATAGCCGCCGGATTTTCCACGCCCTGCATTATGTGCCTGGAATAATGCCATCCAGCCATCCTGGACGGTTTCTGCGCCGCCTAAAACAGTAATGCTGTCATTTACCATACGCTGAATTACTATTTCGTCAAAGTGCTCCAGCCGCCACCAATAACCATTACCATCCCAATCAACAGAATCCGGCGCATAGTCCCAAACCACACGCCCTGGCATTGCGCCAATGCCTGTGCCATATGGTTCATGCTGTGGATATATATTATCATATGAATGGGATTGATACGCATATAACATAGCGGCAATTTCCCCCCTTTTGACCGCTGCTTTAGGAGAAAAAACATGGTTTTCTATCATACCATTTAAAATACCATTAGCATTTGCCCAATGGATTGCCTGCTGTGCCCAGCTTGATGCTGTATGGATATCCGAAATCCCATCTGCTGCTTCTTGCTGTGGGCTGCCTGCATCACGCCATAAAACCACAGCAGCTTGTTCACGAGTTGCTAAATCATCTACACCAAATACAGCACTGTTGTAACCAGAAATGATATGGTTTTCTGCTGCCCATGCAACAGCATCGCAATACCATGCGCCAGGAATTATATCAATAAATCCCGGCTGTTTGGATACAGCAGGACTGCCATCCATCCGATAAAGTATAGCAGCCATCATTGCACGGGTGACTGGTTCTTCCGGTGCAAAAGTATCCGCTGTGATACCGTTCATAATGCCCTGCTGTTTACAATAAACGATTGCATCTGCATACCATACATCAGAAGGAACATCGGTAAAACTGGCTGCCTGCACTGCGTCAGAAGGAGATGATGCTCCCCTCCCTATTGCAGAGCAAGCTGTGATATGCGCAAAACAAACCATAAAAATCGCTGCCACACATGAAAGAAAATGTTTTTTCATAAAGATTCCCCAAACAGGCGCAGCTCCCTTAACTTTTCAGCAGAACCATTTTCATCACCATGCGCAGTATATACGCCCATATTTTCCAGCCCCAAATAATCCAGAAAATCGCCCTGAAAAGAAAACATTGCACCATCATACATATTATCATCGCCAGAACTTAAAATCATTGCAGTTTTTTGCAGTTTTGGCGGCTTTGCAGGATATGCGGCGGCATAAAAACGGTCAATTGCACATTTTAACTGCCCGGAAATCCCATGGTAATAAATCGGTGATGCCAACACCAACATCTCAGCTTCTTTTAGCAGCGCATAAACCTGCTGCATATCATCTTTTTGAATGCACATGCCATGTCCTTTGGTATGGCAGTATTCACAACCAAGACATCCACTAATTTTCATCTGGCACACTTGCAAAACATTGACTTGATGCCCTGCGGTGACAGCGCCTTGCCGAAAGGCTTCTACCATACCCTTTGTATTGCCATTAGGGCGGGGACTGCCATTTAGTACAAGGATTTTCATATTGTGTTCTCCTTTTTCTGTTCAGCGATACATGGGTTAAATTTTATTGCAAATGCGTTTGAAAAAATGCCACCATTTTTTCAAATGGAATCACATCAACTTGGTCATATAAATCTGTGTGGACAGCATCCGGGATAATTAGCAATTCTTTATTATCCCCGTTCAGCTTTGCAAAAGCATCCCGGCTAAAATAACATGAATGGGCTTTTTCGCCATGTATCACCAAAACAGCACTACGGATTTCATCCGCATATTGCAAAATCGGCATATTAAGGAAAGAAAGCGCAGATGTGATATTCCAGCCGCCATTTGAGTTCAGCGAACGGGCATGATAGCCGCGTTTGGTTTTATAATAATCGTAATAATCTTTCACAAAGAATGGTGCGTCTGCCGGAAGCGGGTCAACGACGCCGCCTGCCAGCGCATATTCCCCGCTTTTGTAATCTGCAATACGTTGGGCATTGAGTGCTTTACGTTTTTCATAGCGAGCTTGTGCGCTATCTTCTGCATCAAAATACCCTTTTGCATTGACACGGGTCATATCATACATCGTAGAAGCAACAGTTGCTTTAATCCTGGTATCAATTGCTGCTGCATTCAGCGCCATACCACCCCAGCCGCAAATACCGATAATACCGACTTTTTCCGGGTCAACATTTCCCTGTATGGACAGGAAATCTACTGCCGCCTGAAAATCTTCGGTATTGATATCCGGGGATGCAACATATCGCGGTAAGCCACCGCTTTCCCCTGTAAAAGACGGGTCAAATGCCATCGTCAAAAAGCCATGCTCTGCCATTGTCTGGGCATATAAACCCGCCGCTTGCTCCTTTACTGCACCAAATGGACCGCAAACAGCAATTGCAGGCAGTTTTCCTGCTGCATTTTTGGGTGTATACAAATCAGCGGCAAGCGTAATGCCATAACGGTTATGGAATATTACCTTTTGATGGGTTACCTTTTCGCTTTTCGGAAATGTTTTATCCCATTCCTGTGTCAAAACCAATTTTTCTTCCATTTCAAATGCCTCCTGATGAAAATTGTTTGCATGATGTTGTTTTCCCTAATTTGTGTATGAGATAATCCAGGCAATCAATCTGTTTTTCACTTTGATGGAGCGTATCCATCAATGCCTGCCTATGGCGAGAAAGCATATGCAACAATGCAATATTATCCTTTTCCTGTGCCAAAGCCATACATCGCGCAAGCATTTTGGGGCTGCATCCGGCATCCATCAAATTCTGCCAAAGAAGCGCTAAAGGATCTGATGCCTGTGGCATATTCTCACCTCCCCTGCACCTTTATGATAAAACATGCGACGATAAACTGCAAATACTTATTTTCTATTTCAAGTTATTCTTGAAAGGCATAACTAAGCCTGTTATACTATCCATAGGAGGCGATAGGATGGAAATCCGTGTATTGCGATATTTTTTAGAAGTTGCCCGCGAAAACAGCATCACACATGCAGCCGAACGGCTGCATATTTCCCAACCTACCCTATCCAAACAGCTTAAAGATTTGGAAAATGAATTGGGGAAAAAATTATTTATCCGCGGCAATTATAATGTCCGGCTCACCGATGAAGGAATGCTGCTTCGCAAACGGGCAGAAGATATTTTGGATATGATAGACAAAACCGCTGCTGAATTCCAATCATTAGGCGATATCAATGGGGGTGACATTCATATTGGCTGTGCAGAATCTGCAAATATCAAATATTTGGCCCGGTGTATCAAAGCAATCCAGGCGCAATATCCGAATATCCGGGTTCACTTATACAGTGGTGATACCAATGATTTAGAAGAACGGCTGGAACGCGGATTATTGGATCTTTCCGTTATCGCACAGGCAGTAGATTTATCGAAATATAACTATTTAGAACTTCCAGAATCAGATGTTTGGGGTGTTGTCATGCGAAAAGACGCCGCACTTGCACAAAAAGAAGCCGTTTGTATCGAGGATTTATTAGATTTGCCTTTGATTGTTTCCCGTCAAGGGATACGTGAAGATATTCCAAGGTTATTTGGGGAAAAGATGGACGCGCTGAATATTACGGCAACATTAAACCTTGCTTATAATGGAAGTGTTTTGGTGCGGGAAGGTTTAGGTTATGTGCTTACTTTTGATAAATTGGTAGACACAAGTGAAGAAAGCGCATTGTGTTTTCGTCCATTGATACCGAAATTGAAAACACAGCTATATATTATATGGAAAAAGTATCAGGTATTCACGCCTGCGGCAGAATTGCTGCTACAGGAAATGAAAACGCAATATGGTGTTTCTGCATAAAAAAGCTTGCACAGTGCTACACCGTGCAAGCCTCTACAGCAATACTTTGTAAAAGTGGTGCCCTTACTTCAAGCATTCATTTAGAATGCAACTTTCTTTGCCAGATAATGCACCAAATCGTCAATTTTAATGCGTTCCTGTGCCATTGTATCACGGTCACGTACCGTCACGCAGCCATCCTGTTCGGTTTCAAAATCCACTGTAATACAGAATGGCGTACCAATTTCATCCTCGCGGCGGTAACGCTTGCCAATAGAACCAGCGTCATCAAAATCAACACTGAATTTTTTGGATAGTTTTTCCCAAACAGGCATTGCTTGTGCAGTCAGCTTTTTGGAAAGCGGCAGAACAGCAGCCTTAAATGGCGCCAAAGCCGGATGCAGCCGCAAAACGGTACGGACATCGTCTTTCCCATTTTTGTCTTGACCAACAACTTCCTCATCATATGCGTCGCATAAAAATGCCAATGCGACACGGTCTGCCCCTAAGGAAGGTTCAATGACATATGGGATATACTTTTCATTGGCTTCCTGATCAAAATATTCCATAGACACCCCAGAAGTATTTTGATGCTGGGTCAAATCAAAATTGGTGCGGTCAGCAATGCCCCACAGTTCACCCCAGCCAAACGGGAACAAAAATTCAATATCTGTGGTGGCATTGGAATAATGGCTTAATTCTTCCGGGTCATGGTCACGCAAACGAAGGTTTTCATCTTTCATACCAAGACTCAGCAGCCACTGATGGCAATAATCCTTCCAATATTTGAACCATTCCAAATCCGTGCCTGGTTTACAGAAGAATTCCAACTCCATCTGTTCAAATTCACGGGTACGGAATGTAAAGTTGCCTGGTGTAATCTCGTTTCGGAAGGATTTGCCAACCTGCCCTACCCCAAATGGGATTTTTCGGCGGGTTGTACGTTGGATATTCTGGAAGTTTACAAAAATGCCCTGTGCTGTTTCGGGACGCAGGAAAATTTCATTTTTCGCATTTTCAGTAACACCCTGAAACGTTTTAAACATCAGATTGAACTGACGGATGTCTGTAAAGTTTTTGCTGCCGCAGTTCGGACAGGTCAAACCATGTGCCGTAATATACTCCATCATCTGCTGGTTTGACCATCCTGCTGGATTTTCACCTGTTTGGTCTTCAATGAGTTGGTCAGCGCGGTGACGGGTTTTACAATCTTTACAATCCATCAAAGGATCAGAAAAGCCACCAACATGGCCAGATGCAACCCATGTTGTTGGGTTCATCAGGATTGCAGAATCCAAACCAACATTCCAGGGGCTTTCCTGGACAAACTTTTTCCGCCAAGCTGCTTTGACATTATTTTTAAATTCAACACCAAGCGGCCCATAATCCCATGTATTTGCCAGCCCACCGTAAATTTCAGAGCCGCTGTACACAAAACCGCGACCTTTGCATAAGGCAACAATTTTGTCCATGGTCTTTTGACTGTTATTCATAATTTTCAATCTCCTTTTGGCGCATCTGGCTGATGCGCGCAGTATTGTTACTTGACATAAAACCATTTTACAGGTATAATTATAAATTGTCAAGGGAATGTGTAAATGATGACCCAGTATATAGCATTTCTTAAACCATTCTAAAATAAGGGCCTGTAGCTCAGTTGGGAGAGCGTTCGGTTCGCATCCGAGAGGTCGAGGGTTCAAGTCCCTTCAGGTCCACCAAAACGCCAGAATCCGAATGTGAAAATTCGGATTCTTTTTTTTATGATCCATTATCAGTCATCTAAATACATTGAAATAAAAATATTTGCCCATTTGATCAATTTTCGATATACAAAGGTCAAATTTTATGGTATACTATAAATATTCCCGATATGGCTTCGACACCCGTATAGGGAAAAAGCCCTGTTGCGCTGATCACGTAACAGGGCTTTCTTTTGTTTTATCAAATCACCTTTGCCGCAAAATAAGATAAAATCACAAACAAATCTCATCCATTAAAAATGAAAGCGCACACCTAAAATCATCTGCGAAAGAAATCCCGTCCCCATTTACAATCATTCTCCCGCACTGATTAAAAACATTGTACTCCCCGCCATCATTAGATTATATTTTCCAAGTGTACGGGCACGCGAAATCAACAATTGACTCACTTCTACATTTTTAAAGCGCAATGTGCTAAATGCCATTTGTGCTTCACTGAGCCTCTCCAAACTATCTGCGGCAGCAACAACCCGTACATGAGGATTTTTTTCTTTCAAGATATGCAGATTTTCCCGCAGACTGCCAGCACTGGCGCTGATAAATACCGCATCCGGAACAGGCAATGGCTCAATTGCTGCTTTACCTTCCCCGCGTGCAATCCGCACATTCCAACAGCCAAGGGCTTGCCGGTTGCGTGCAATCAGATCAACTGCTGGCGCATGGTTTTCCACCGCATAGACTCGCCCGCCATACGCTTTGCGTGCAAGTTCCATTGATACCGCACCATTGCCCGCACCCAGGTCATATACCACATGGTTTGGACGCACTGCCAATAAATTTACCGCGTGCCACCGCACTTCCTGCGGCAGTGTTGGCACTGTTTCATCCACCAGCAAATCTTCATCGAACACCGGACGCAAAGGGTCTGTTGCCTGCGCATTCACCAGTAGCATCACTGCGGGCATCGGAAAAGCCTTGCCGCGCAGGTTCTGTGCCGCAGTGTCAACAATTTGTTCTTTTCCTGTTGCCAGCCTGGATCCTGCGACAACACGCAGGCTGCCAAGCCCACTGGTACACAATTCCGTGCAGACTGCTCCTACGCCGCGTTTGCTATCCAGCAATAAAAATACTTTATGATGATATGATACTTCTGCTAACAAGTCGCATTTACCGTCTTCCCGCCAAACTGCATCATCATAGCTTTCCCCGATCTGGGCACATAAATATTGCACACTGCTGATGCCTGGATAAACCGAAACCTCCCCAAAAGAGCGCAGACTGTCTGCAAGCTGCTGCATCCCACTGAAAAACCCAGCTTCCCCATTCATCACAACTGCAATATGTTTTGCCTTGGATTCGGCTGCACACATCGCCAGCGCCTCCACCGGGCATAACTTCCAATTTTTTCGCAATGTTGCCAGCCCGCCAGCAACACGCCCACAGGCAAACGCTTCATCTGCTTTTATAATCTCTTTCCTTGCCCGTTCGGTCAGCAAACCAGGCTGTCCTGGTCCTGCACTGACAATGGAAATTTTCATATTCCGATTTCCTCCCGACTCTATATGCAAAATACATTTTATTTTATGGCAATGCACTTATTCAGTATAGCAAATCCCCCCGGACAAGTAAAGCATAAGATAAATATCCAACACACAAAAGCAGCCTGGCACATATGGCACCAGGCTGCCTTTATTTTTACTGTTTATGAAACTGAAATCTAAAAAACTTTAGTCTACAACTTGATGATAAGCCGATGCAGAATCCTTTTGCAATGAACGCTGATAAGTGCTTACCTCACCCTTGCCAAAGCCAAGTGGGGAGAAGAGAATGTAAGCAACTACCATGACAATCAGTGTTGCTGTTGCCCAGAACTTGCCAGTCTTCCATGGCGTCAGATCAACTGCTCCAACATCCTGCAATTCGAAATCCTTCAGACGCGGGTTTTTCTTGACGATAACCCACATCAGCAGCATATCAAAGACAAACAGAATGGCTGTGAAGTACAGATAATGGATATCTTTTAAGAATGGGATAACATTGCGCAAACCAAATTGCAGCGTGAAATACAGCACAACGTGTACTGGGATTACAATCTTTGCCGCATTAGACGGAACCTTCTTCCAGAAGAAACCGCACAGCAGGCATACAAAAATGGGCGTATTGAATGCCGCAAATGCAGAGTTTACAAAGCTTGTAATGCCGCCCATATACAGCATGAATGGAGACATAACTGTGGAAACAATCGCAACGACTGTGCCAAAATTCTGGCCAACCTTAACCATATGGGCATCAGAAGCTGTTGGATTGAAAATCGGGCGATGGATATCCAGTGCATAAATTGTGGATGCAGAGTTCAAAACCGAGTTGAAAGACGACAGGATCGCACCAAACATAACCGCTGCAAAGAACCCAAGGATTGGCTTCGGCATAACCTGTGCAACCAGCATCGGATATGCAGAGTCGCCGCTGCCCCAATCCTGACCAGCATATGCCATACTTGCAATAACACCCGGCACAACGATAATGAGCGGGGTCATAATCTTCAGGAAGCCTGCAAAAACAGCACCCTTCTGGGCTTCCTTCAGGTTTTTCGCACCAAATGTACGCTGGATAATCGACTGGTTGGTTGCCCAATAGTACATATTATTTACCAGCAACCCTGTGAACAACAATGGCCATGGGAGCCAAGGTTCTGGGGTGTTCGGTTCATTGATTGCATTGAGCATAGCAGGGTCTACATGTAAAAACTTATCAAAGCCATCTGCAAAGCTGCCATTGCCGCCGAGCTGATTGGACAAGAACATCATACCGAAAATCGGTACCAGCAAGCCGCCGACAATCAGCCCTAAGCCATTGATAGAGTCTGACAAAGCAATTGCCTTCAAGCCGCCAAAGATTGCATAAATCGAACCAACAATCGCAGTAGCAACACAAACGATTGCAATCGCGGTGAATTTGCTGACATGAAGGATTTGATCCAATCCAAAAATATTGACAAACACCTGCGCGCCTGCATATAAGATATTTGGCAACATGATGACAACATAGGATAAAAGCACAATAATGGATACCATGCGGCGAGTACCGGAATCGTAGCGCTGTTCAAAGAACTGCGGCACGGTGGTCAAACCGGTTTTCAAGTAGCGCGGCATCAGGACAAATGCCAGAATAACCAACGCAACGGCTGAAGTGACTTCCCAGCCCATGGTACTCATACCAACGCGGACTGCCTGCCCATTGTTGCCGACGAGCTGCTCTGCTGAAAGGTTTGTCATCAGCAGCGAGCCTGCGATAACCGGACCGGTCAAGCTGCGACCGCCAAGGTAGTAGCCGTCCTGGGTATCAAGGTTATCACCCCTTGTTTTCCACCAGGACACAATTGCGACAAATGCGGTAAATGCTACAAAGGTGATTGCTGTAAATGCCAGAGAATTTACGAAATTCATAATCTACCCCTCTTGTCTTTTCAGTATTCTTTTCTTCTGCCAGCGTATGCAATGCCTCAATTTGCATACGCTGCCTGCCTTGCTTTACAGCAAGGGATGCGCCTCCTTTCTAACAGATTTCCGGCAAGCCGGATTTCTGGATGCACGCATTTTTCTGCGTGCATCCTTGGGTCTTTTGCTATATATAGAATAACACAGCGTTCAAATGAACGCAATAGAGAATTTGCACTTTTCACAATTTTCGTTTCGTTTCACAAAATAATTATATATAACTTGTGCATTTTGCTAAGAAATATGCACGCACATAAAGCAAAATGTGCGTGTGTGCACGCTAAGGCATAAAAAAATCCCGGATTCTGAGAATCCGGGACATAAAACTACGTTTAAATATTATATTTCGTCTTAATTGCCAGTTCTGTGTACATCAGCTCACGGGGCGGTTTCTGCCCAAAGGCAAGAAACTGGTGTAAAATATGCAGGGATTGGAATCCCTGTGTATAAGCATCCTGGTCAAGCACCATACTGACCCGATCATCCAATAAATCCTGGTAATTCTGTGGGTTTAAATCAAAGGCGATAATCCGTATTTTCCCTTCCAACCCTACTTTACGAAGTGCATCACACACACCGTGTTGCCCATTTGCCGCAACATAAACCCCTTTCAGGTTCGGATGCCGTTCCAGTGCGTGCAATGTGATCTCATAAGCAAAATCATCCCGGTTAAAGCAGGTTTGCAGTGATAATAAGGTAATATTCGGTGCGATTTTCTCGATTTCCTCCATAAAGCTGGTATACCGCAGCTTGTGTGCATATTGGGTCAGGTGCGCGGTAATTGGCAGCACTTCCCCACCATCCG
The DNA here is from genome assembly GCA_964017555.1 of uncultured Butyricicoccus sp. Lineage (GTDB taxonomy): Bacteria > Bacillota > Clostridia > Oscillospirales > Butyricicoccaceae > Butyricicoccus_B. The sequence continues at coordinate 13,964 of CAXHNU010000019.1, forward strand.
GCAACATCAAATGCATCAACCCCGCCGCTGCACGCCCAGCGCGTGCATTATCCATACCGATATAGCAAAGCCGTTTGCTGACCAGCAGATCCCCGTTGAAAATGACAACCGGGATGCCCTGATCTTCTAACTGATCTACCATTTCGCACACTTCCGGGTCACTGGTTGGTGAGATTGCCAATCCGTGGATGCCTGCATCCAACAGTTCACGGATGCACGCAAGCTGACGCTGTCCATCAAACTGTTCCTGCTCCCGGATCAATACTTCGACCCCGCGCGCACGCAATTCTTCTGCTGCTGCACGCGCCCCCTGTGCAGTCATTTGCATGGTCAACGTTTCGATTGAAGGGAGAATAATCCCTATTTTCAGTCCACCTTCCCGGCTTGGACGCTGCTCAATATGATAAGCATACCCCATTTCATCCGCAATCTTCCGGATGCGTGCAGATACTTCCGGGTTGACACGCCCGCGGTTGTGCAATGCGCGGTCCACTGTGCCGCGTGATACACCCGCAATTTCAGCAATCTGCTGCAAAGTAACTGCCATATCCTGCTCCCCTCCATTCATTTTGAATCTCTATGATCATACAATACCACAATCTTACGATAAATTCAACTTGTTTTCTTGGTTTAGCAGGAAATTCACAGTTCCTTTACAAAAGCCGCACGCATAATTTGCGTGCGGTTCTGCGTCCAGTACTTATCCTACTGGGTTACGCGTGCAAATGCCCTTTGGCTACCTGCGGCAAAAAAGGCTGGAACACTGCTGTCCCAGCCCTTTATCATCAGGTTATGTTGTTCAGTTTTTCTTCTGAATGTACTCATCCATTGCGGCAGCGGCGCGCTTGCCTGCGCCCATTGCGAGAATAACAGTTGCTGCACCGGTGACCGCATCACCGCCTGCAAATACGCCATCTTTAGATGTGATGCCGTGTTCCTCATCCGCAACAATACAGCCTTTGCGGTTTGTTTCCAAACCTGGAGTGGTTTTGCGAATCAGCGGATTTGGGCTGGTGCCGATTGCTGCAATCACGCAGTCCAAATCAAGGGTAAATTCACTGCCTTCCACCGGGATTGGACGACGGCGCCCAGAAGCATCCGGTTCACCGAGCTCCATCTGCTGGCACTTCATGCCAGTTACATTATAGTTCTCATCAGCTAAAACTTCCAGCGGCGCGGTCAGGAATTTAAACACAATGCCTTCTTCTTTGGCATGATGGATTTCTTCCAAACGTGCGGGCAATTCTTTTTCGGAACGGCGGTAAACAATATAAACCTCTTCCGCGCCCATGCGCTTCGCGCAGCGTGCAGCGTCCATTGCAACATTGCCGCCGCCAACAACCGCAACTTTATTTGCGTGCAAAATAGGCGTATCCGCATTTTCCTTGTAAGCCTTCATCAGGTTGATACGTGTCAGGTATTCATTTGCTGAATAGACACCATTTGCATTTTCACCCGGCACACCGATAAAGGACGGCAAACCTGCGCCAGAACCGACAAAAATCGCTTCATAACCATCTGCAAACAGTTCATCAATGGTTTCGGAGCGCCCAACGACAAAGTTGAGCACAAATTCAACGCCCAAATCTTTCAGCGTATCAATTTCTTTCTGCACAATTTCCTTGGGCAGACGGAATTCCGGGATGCCATACATCAGCACGCCGCCCGCGGTGTGCAGCGCTTCAAATACGGTGACTGCATAGCCCATGCGTGCAAGATCGCCCGCGCAAGTCAAGCCAGCAGGACCCGCGCCAACAACAGCAACTTTATGACCATTTGCCGCAGGCTTTTCGGTTTTTTCGCTGCTGTTTTCGCGTGCGTAGTCAGCGACAAAGCGTTCCAAGCGTCCAATGGCAACCGGTTCGCCTTTAATGCCGCGCACACAGTGGCATTCGCACTGGCTTTCCTGCGGGCATACACGACCACATACGGCTGGCAGCGAAGAAGTTTCCTTAATTTTCGCAGCAGCTTCCAGGAATTTTCCTTCTGCTACCAGCGCGATAAAGTCTGGGATTTTAACCTGTACTGGGCAGCCTGTGATGCAGGGCTTATTTTTGCAGTTCAGGCAGCGCTGTGCTTCCTCCACAGCCATTTCAGCGGTATAGCCCAGCGTAACTTCCTCAAAATTCTTATTGCGGACATTGGGGTCCTGTTCCGGCATAGGCATTTTTTTCGGGTTCATATTTGCCATCTTATTTGACCTCCTGCTTCATCAGATTGCATTCATGGCGTTCAATTGCCGCCTTTTCCTGCGCCTTATACATTGCACCACGGCGCATGGAGCCATCAAAATCAACCAGGTGGCCATCAAAGTCCGGACCATCGACACAAGCAAACTTGGTTTCGCCGCCAACCGTCAAACGGCAGCCGCCGCACATACCGGTACCATCCACCATAATGGTATTCATCGAAACAATTGTCTTGATACCATAAGGGCGAGTGGTTTCAGAAACAAACTTCATCATAATCATCGGGCCAATCGCAATAACTGCATCATACTGGTTGCCGGCATCAATCAGTTCTTTGAGCACTTCGGTAACCAGTGCTTTTCTGCCATTCGAGCCATCGTCTGTTACAATGTACAAGTTTGTGCTTGCCGCTTTCATTTCATCTTCAAGGATGATGATATCTTTGTTGCGGAAGCCTGCGATCAAATCGACTTCTGCGCCCATTTCGTGCAGTTTTTTTGCTTGCGGATAAGCGATCGCGCAGCCAAGACCGCCGCCGACCACAGCAACTTTTTTCAGCCCGTTAAGTTCACTTGCAATGCCGAGCGGACCGACAAAATCATGCAGGCAGTCGCCTTCGTTCATTTGACCAAGTGCCATAGTCGTTGCGCCGACTTCCTGGAAAATAATTGTGATTGTGCCTTTTTCGCGGTCATATTCCGCAATCGTCAGCGGGATGCGTTCACCATCTTCACTGACGCGCAGGATGATAAACTGACCAGGCTCTGCCTTGCGCGCAACATTTGGCGCGTCAATGACCATCAGCTTGGTATTTACATTTAGTATTTTTTTCTTTAGAATCTGGTACATTTCAAACCTCCTCTATCAATCGAATCTATTATACTATTTCAAACCTGCTTTTTCAAGGCAATTTAACAAAACCTTTTGGTGTTTTATGCTGATATTTGCATAACTATTTGGTGCGCATGAGAAAAGCCGCTGTCAAAGGCAGGGATTACGCATAATTGAGCACAACATATTCCGAGCGCACATAACCTTCCACTGTGCCATAGCGCACCACATACCAGCCATCCCATGTGCCAAGGACAGAAAGCTGTGCGCCGTCAGGCGCCTGCCCAACGATTGGCGCGGTCAGCGATGGCTGCTGGCGAATATTCAGATTGCCAGTGCTAATTTCCACCGTTGCGGTCTGGATTGGTTCTGGTTCTACAAATGGAATGCCGAAATATTCGGTCAGCGACAGCACCAAGTTGCGTGCAATCAGACCAATATTGTCACGAATCCACTGGGCATCTTCCGGGTTATCGTGGTATGCAAGTTCCACAAGGACGGCTGGCGCACGGGTGCGGGACACTTCACCGATAGATGTTGTGGGGCGGGCTGTCACGCGGTCTGGCATTGGGTAAATGGCTTTCAGGTTGGACACGATAATATCTGCCAGCCGGTGACTGCGCTCTGACCCTGGATAATAATAAGCATCTGAACCGCGCAGTTGCCCTGCCAGATTGGGTGGTGCAGCATTGGAATGAAGGGCAAGATGTACATCATAATTGCCTGCGTTTGAGGCACGAATAGAAGATGCTGCTGTCATATCGGGTGTATTGCGCACATATTCTATGCCAGAAGCGGTGAGATAAGGTTCCATAGCATCGGCAACAAGGTTCATATAATATTCCTCGCTGCCGCTGCCATCGTAATAGGGGTTAAATTCCTGGGTAGACGGGCTTAAATAGATGATAGGCATAACAAATCATTCCTCCTTTTGCAGCCTGGGATACCCCAGCTTATGAAAATACGCTGCAAAGGGTTCCTGCCTGCGGGGCGCTGCCCCTGCACCCCGCGGCTTTTTGAAAAAAGCCGGCAAAAACTTCAAATGGGGCAAGCCTATATGCTGGCTTGCCCCATTTGATGCAATCATTTTTCCCGAATTAGTGTATTCAGTTCTTCCATAAAGGTGTTAATGTCCTTAAATTGGCGGTAAACCGATGCAAACCGAACATAAGCAACTTCATCAATCCCACGCAGTTCCTCCATCACGATTTCACCGATGGTTTTGGAAGAAACTTCGGTTTCCAATGTACCAAACAATTTTTGTTCCACCTTATCGACAAGCTGTTCCAGGCGCTGGCGCGGCACAGGGCGCTTCTCACAGGCTTTCAGCACGCCGGAAAGCAATTTCTCACGGCTGTATGGCTGCCGTGTCCCATCGCGTTTCACAAGCATCAGCGGCAGACGTTCCACGGTTTCATATGTGGTAAACCGCTTGCCGCATTTCAGGCATTCCCTACGGCGGCGGATGCTGGTACCCTCATCGGTTGGGCGGGAATCCACCACTTTGCTGTCTGGAAAATTACAGAACGGACATTTCATATTGATTACCTGCCTTCCCTTGTATTTATTTTTATCATATCATTTTTCTGCGCAGACTGGAAGCCGATTTGATGTATTTTCTGAAAAATACGGTTAATCTACTGAATACCCTGCCTGCTGCGCCGCATGGCGCAGGAATGCCGCAGCATTGATGACTTGCTGGTCATCGGTAAAATTCGCCGCATATACTTCTATTAGCGCCTGATTATCATAGCCGGATGCACGCAGCGTACTGAATAGGTCATGATAATCCAGCGTGCCCTCGCCGGGCAGCAGGCAGGAATGTGTTTCATCAAAATCATTGATATGCACATTGACAAGGCGCGGCGCAACAATATCAAAATATTCCCGCCAATGATGCCCGGCACGGTGGGCTTGTTTGATATCCAAGGTATAGCGCAAATCCGGGATATTGTCATACAGCAGCTTTAAGTATGATGGATTCTGGGATTTACACCATGCGACATTTTCCTGCGCCACAATCATGCCTTCCTGTGCAGCAAGCTGGCACAGACGGTGGTAGCATTCCAATTTACGTTCCACCGCGGCAGGGCTGTCCTGTACACCAGGCATTTGCCGTTCCCCATGCAAAGTCAAATAGCGTGCGCCGAGCTTTCGCGCGGTTGCAAAATACCGCTGATATTGCTGAAAACCATCTTCTGTACGGCGGGCATATTCTGAAAATAATAAAATACCTTCCATAATTGAGGTATATGGATGCACAGAAACCAGGTTTAACTGGTTTTCTTTCAGCAGCGATTGGATCAGATCCGAAAACGGCGGTAAAAACTCACTGTCTGTATTAAAGAAAATTTCAATGGTATCCAGTCCCAGCGCCGCAATGCGGGCAAAACTATCCTCCAGCGGGCGCGGGTAAAAGCAGGCGGTAGAAATGCCAATTTTCATAAGCTGCCTCCTTATCGTGTGGTATGGAAAAATGAGGATACCGTTGACAGGTATCCTCATCAAAAGGTTTACGCTTTTTTGCGCAAATGTTTGCGGAAAAATGCCCAAAGCGGGCTTGCCAGGAAAATAGAAGAGTATGCGCCGCTGACAATGCCGACCAGCAAAGGCATGGTGAAATCACGCAGCGAGCTAACGCCCAGGATGAAAATCATGCCGACCATAAAGAGTGTGGTGAGTGTCGTGTTGATGGTACGCCCCATGGTCTGCCAAATGGATTTTTCAGCCGTTTCCTCAAAGGTTTCCTTACGGGCTATGTGCATATTTTCGCGCACACGGTCAAATACGATAATTGATGCGTTAATGGAATAACCCAGGATGGTAAGCGCTGCCGCAATGAAATTCTGGTTCAGCGGGATTTGGAAAATAACATATACCGACAGCATCACCAGCAGGTCATGAATCAGGCAGCAAACAGCAGCCAAACCAGAGGTGAATTCAAACCGGAAGGTAATATAGACCAGCATCAGTACAACCGCGACAAATGCGGAAGTAAATGCTTTTTTCTTAAGGTCATTGCCGACGCTTGCGCTGACGTCATCACTTTTTTCAAGATCATCATCTGTCAGGTTATATTTTTCCTGCATCGCTTTGATAACAGCCGCGCGCTGTTCGGTATCCAGGCTGGTAGAACGGATCATCACATGATCGCGTTCTGTGCCGGTTGCAACCGGAGCTTCGGGTTTCACGCCGGTTTGTTCTTCCACCAGCGCGGAAATCTCGTCCGAAATGGCGGCGGTTACTTCGGTGTGCATATTCATTTCAATCTGTGTGCCGCCCGCAAAATCAATTGCGAGGTTATAAAGGTTGGTGCCAAACGGCAGCAGAATCAGGCTGACAAATCCGGTGATGCAAAGCAGGATGGAAATGACGCCAAAAATTTTCAGGTTCTTTACAATTGGGAATTTACCCTTCATTTCAAACATCCTCCTTTCTTATGCGCCATAAACTTTCGGGTTTTTGATTTTGAAATCAACCATACGGTTGAGCAGGAAATGGGTAACAGTCAGCGCTGTGAACATGGAGATAATAACACCAAGTCCCAATGTGGTTGCAAAGCCAACAATTGTGCCGCTGCCAAAGAAGAACAACACACCTGCTGCAATCAGGGTTGTAATATTGGAGTCCAAAATTGCGGTAAAGGCACGTTTAAAGCCTGCGTCAATGGAAGACTTAACCGTTTTGCCGTTGCGGATTTCCTCTTTAATGCGTTCAAAAATGACAACATTCGCGTCAACAGCCATACCGATAGACAAGATAATACCTGCAATGCCTGGCAAAGACAAGTTGACTTTCAGCAGCCCCAAAATGACCGCTTCAATAACGATATAGAAGCCGAGTGCAATCACAGAAACAAAGCCAGGCAGACGGTACATAATCACCATAAAAATGGCAACCAAGATAATGCCGATAATCGCGGCTTTCAGACTGGTGCTGAGCGCATTTGCGCCAAGCTGCGGGCCAACGGCACGCAATTCCACCTGTTTAAGGGAAAATGGCAATGCGCCGCTGCCGATAAGATTAGCAAGCTGACGTGCGCCCTCTTCGGTGAAGCTGCCTTCAATCACACAGCCATCGCTGTCAATGGTCTGGTTTACAGTTGGGTAAGAAATAACCTGATCGTCCAAAATAATATACATGGAACGGTCATCGGTGCGCTTAGAAATAGAAGCGGTTGCTTCCGCAAATTTGGTTGCGCCCTCCTTGGTAAATTGAAGGCTGATATAATAGCCTGGTAAGGAAGATTGATTTGTGCTGCCATATTCCGAGCTTGCACTGCGGATATCGCTGCCTGCCAGCCACTGTGTGCCATCCGCATCCGCAAAGATAAGCTGTGCGGTCTGTCCGAGTACCTGTACAGCGTCTTCTGGATTTTTAATCTGCGGGATTTCAACCATAATACGGTTATCACCCTGCTGGGAAACTTGTGCTTCGGTATAGCCTTCCAAAGTCAGGCGGTAGCGCAGGATTTCAATTGCGCTGCTCATATCCGCGGAAAGGCGGCTGTTATCATAGCCTTCCGGCAGTTCTGCTTCAAAGGTGATCGACGAACCGCCAACCAGGTCAAGACCGCGGCGGATGCCGTTTTCACTGTCAAATACACTTGGGATAATTGTCCTTCCCTTTTCAGGTTCCGTATCCGCAGACGAGCTTGCGCCGCCGCCCGCCGGAATATACAGCCCTGTAATCACAGACACGCCCAAAAATACAATAATCAGCATGACTGCGAGGAAGGAAATGACACTTTTTTTCACTTTCCATAACCTCCTATTGTTTTGCACATACGGTATATTATACGCCAGATAAAGCCTGTTGTCAACGTCAATGACAGGTTTTTTGGCAATATTCAAATCATTTTACAGGTTGATTTCAACTTCCATATTCTCACCTGCGGCATATGGCGCAATGCGTGGATATACTTCCCCGTTTAAGAAATCGTCCACTTGCGCCGGGCAGCGGCCAATGTAAGCGGCTGGATCAAGGTGCGCCATGATTTCTTCACGGCTCATACCAAACATCGGGTCAGCTGCAATGCGGTCAATCAAATCGTTGTCCAGCCCTTCTTCTTTAATGCGTTTGCCTGCCGCCATAGAATGTTCCCGAATGCGTTCATGCAATTCCTGGCGGTTGCCGCCGCGTTTGACCGCACCCATCATAATATTTTCGGTTGCCATAAAGGGCAGCTCATTCATCACCCGCTGATGGATTACCTTTGGATAAACAACCAGCCCGGAAACCACGTTAATCATAATATTTAGGATTGCGTCAACGGCAAGGAATGCTTCTGGCACAGAAATGCGTTTATTTGCCGAATCATCCAACGTGCGTTCAAACCATTGCGTTGCAGAAGTGAACGCGGGATTCAGGCTGTCGCAGATTACATAACGGCTGAGTGCGCAAATGCGTTCTGAACGCATAGGATTGCGTTTATATGGCATCGCGGAAGAACCGATCTGGTTTTTCTCAAATGGCTCCTCAATCTCCTTGAGATGCTGTAAAAGGCGCAGGTCTGTTGCGAATTTTGACGCGGATTGTGCAATGCCGGATAGTGTTGCCAGTGCCTGAGCATCAATTTTCCGGGAATAGGTTTGTCCGGAAACCGGCACAACACCAGCAAAACCAAAATCACCAGCAATGCGGGTTTCCAGTTCCTTTACTTTATCATCATCGCCGTCAAACAGTTCTACAAAGGAAGCCTGTGTACCAGTTGTGCCCTTTGAACCAAGCATACGCAGGTTTTGGATACGGTATTCTACCTCGTCTAAATCCATCAGCAGTTCATTCATCCATAAAGTTGCGCGTTTGCCAACGGTCGTCAGTTGTGCCGGTTGGAAATGGGTAAAGCCTAATGTCGGCTGCGCTTTATGCGCATCCGCAAATTTGGCAAGCTTGGCAAGCACAGCAGCCAGTTTTGCCCGCACCAGCTTCAGCCCCTCGCGCAGCTGGATAATATCCGTATTATCGCCAACATATGCGCTTGTTGCGCCTAAATGGATAATACCTGCCGCTTTGGGTGCCGCTTTGCCAAATGTATAAACGTGCGCCATCACATCATGACGGACTTCTTTTTCCCGTTTGCGTGCGGTTTCATAATCGATGTTATCCTTATTTGCCTCCATTTCATCAATTTGTTCCTGTGTAATCGGCAGTCCGAGTGCCATTTCTGCTTTGGCGAGCGAAATCCACAGCCGCCGCCATGTCGAAAACTTCATATCCGGCGAAAAAATGTAAAGCATTTCTGGTGAGGCATAACGCGCGGAAAATGGGCTTTCGTAAATACGGTTCATCGGGTTCATTCCTTTCTCATCTTTTTAAGGGAATATCTGTTTTGTACAAAGTGCTGGAATCTTCACAAATAAAAGAACGGACTTTCACAGTCCGTTCTTAGTTTACCACCTGCATATGGTTTTTTCAAGAAAAAACGCGGTTTTGCGCATTTTTTATCAACTGTTCCAAACCATTAGCGGCATAATGCGCGTCTGGCATAAAGATTGCATAATGAAAGGGCTATTTTTACCGATTGCCAGCCGCCGCATAACATTTGCTGGCAAGCGGGATTATGCCACTGCGGAGAAAACGCCGGATTGCTGTGGTTCTGCGTCCTGCGTCTTTTCAGGGGCAGCCGCCGTTACGGTACGGGTTGTGCCGCCGGAAATATACGCTTTGCCACATTCCGGACAAATTGCTGTATGCAGTGTCACACTTTGGCTAACCACTTTACGCCCTTCGCGCTGGGCTTTTGCCTGTTCACGGACAACATGTTCCATTTCATGTCCACGCACAGCAGAAGCAACCTGATCTGGATCTATCCGTGTTGGCGTTTGATAGGAAACACCCATATCATCCGAGCCATCCTGATATTTGCGCTGCTCGCAGGTTTTGCATTCGCCTTCTTCCATGGCTTTCTGCACGCCTGCCGCCCCGACTTCTGACGCTTCGCCAGAAGCTGCCGAGTCGCCATACTGTACTTTCAGCCGCATTGCCATTTCCACTGGATCAGCGCCCCTGCGCAGCAGGATTGCAAGGTCAGATGTCCCTGCTTCATTGGGATTGACAGGCTTTACTGCATTCACCGGTTCCACAGGCACATCGGGACCGACGGTTCTTTGTGCAGCCCATATATTGGGTGTTTTCTGTGTATTCTGCACTTGGGACGCTTGGTTGGATGCGTTCCGGTTTTGTGCCAGACTGCCATAATAACCATAAGCTAGATAAGGATTATAATATGAACCAGAAATACCGCCTATCATAAAACCACCCCCTGTTCTCTTAAATTAACTCTATTATAACACATTTTATCAAAACATCAAGACAGGAAAGAAAAATGCCGGGAAAGGGTTTCCCCTTCCCGGCGCTGCCCTAACCTGCTTCTGTCAGCCATCACCGCGCAGCAGGTTGTCTGCATAATTTTTCAGTTCTTCATAAGAATGGACACTTTCACTGCGGCGCGCAATCATACTGCGCGCATATACTGGAAGCCCAGTATAATAATCAAAGACTTCGGGTTCATTTTTCAGCAGTGCGCCCAAATTTTCATATTTCTGTTCCATTGCAATATCACCTCTCTGGTGATAGTTTGCGCAAAAACAATCCAAACATACTGCCGCAAATAGGCAGGAAAGATTATTCTTCTGTTTCCATGCGCGTGGTTGCAATAGATAATTCTTCTAGCTGTTTTGCGTCAACAACATCTGGGCACTGCATCATGAGATCAGAAGCATTTTGCACTTTGGGGAATGCGATAACATCGCGGATGGAATCCAGCCCAGCCAGCAGCATACACAGCCGGTCAAACCCATATGCTAACCCACCATGCGGCGGCGCGCCATATTTAAACGCTGTAATCAAATGCCCAAACTGTTCATTTGCTTTTTCATCGGTAAAGCCCAGCGCTTCAAACATTTTTGTTTGCAGTTCCGGGTCATGGATACGGATCGAGCCGCCGCCCAGTTCACAGCCATTAAGGATAATGTCATAAGCCTTTGCACGGACAGCTTTCGGGTTGGTATCCAGCAGCGGGATATCCTCATCCATCGGCGCTGTAAAGGGATGATGCTTTGCAACCAGCCGGTTTTCCTCTTCGCTGTACTCAAACTGCGGAAATTCTGTAACCCACAGCAGTTTGAAGTCATCTTTTTTGGCAAGTCCCAAACGCTTGCCCAGTTCGCAGCGCAAGGCGCCAAGTGCCGTAGCAGCAGTTTCCCAGTCAGCGTCTGCGACAACAAACAGCAAGTCATTTTCTTTCGCGCCAGCGCGTTCTTTTATCGCGGCAATTTCATCTTCTGTCAGGAATTTTGCAAACGATGATGTCATTGCGCCATCCTGCCCTAGTTTCATCCAAGCAAGCCCTTTTGCCCGGTATGTTTTCACAAATTCGCCAAGCTTATCAATTTCTTTGCGCGGGAATTTATCCGCATACCCATTCACATTGATAAGGCGCACAGTGCCGCCATTTGCCACCGTATCATGGAACACTTTAAAAGAACATTTTTCCGCAATATCTGAAATATCTTTGATTTCAAATCCAAACCGTACATCCGGCTTATCTGAACCATATTTGTCCATTGCATCCTGCCAGGTCATACGCGGCAATGGAAGCTGGATATCAACATCCAGCACCTCTTTGAACACCCGCTGAAGGAACCCTTCATTTACCGCAATCACATCATCCTGTTCCACAAAGGACATTTCAAGGTCAATTTGGGTAAATTCCGGCTGACGGTCTGCGCGTAAATCCTCATCGCGGAAACACCGGGTAATCTGGATATAACGATCCATACCTGCAAGCATTAAAAGCTGTTTATACTGCTGTGGGGATTGCGGCAGCGCATAAAATTTGCCCGGATGCACGCGGGAGGGCACCAAATAATCCCTTGCCCCTTCGGGGGTGGATTTTGTCAGCATTGGCGTATCAATTTCAATGAAACCCTGTTCATCGAAATAATTGCGTGCCACCTGCGCCACACGGTGGCGCAACATCATATTGCGCTGCATGGCAGGACGGCGCAAATCCAGATAACGGTATTTTAACCGGATTTGGTCACCGATTTCTTTGGAATCATCAATTTCAAACGGCGTTGTTTCTGCTTTGGTTAAAATGCGCAGTTCTTCCGCAATGATTTCCACTTCGCCGGTTGGCATTTTTTTGTTGACTGCCGCTTCATCCCGCGCCATCAGTTTACCCTTTACCGCAACAACAAATTCTGTGCGGCAGGTAAACGCAATATCAAACAAATCTTTGTTGATACTTTTATCAAACGTGCATTGGATAATACCGGCACGGTCGCGCACCAATAAGAACAGCACGCCGCCATTATCGCGCACACGGTCAACCCAGCCGTTGACTGTGACTGTTTTCCCGCTGTCAGTTATCCGCAGTTCACCGCACATATGGGTGCGTTTCATCCCTGCGATTGAAGTATTGCACATCATTTTTTATCCGTCCTTCTCATAGAGTTTTATTGATCCAAAATCACTTTGCCTGTATTGCGCAGCCCTGCCTGAATGTGGGCAAGCGCTTGTTCAAAATCAGTATTGGTTTGTTCACCGGTTGCCAGTTCTTTGAGCGCAATGATATTTTTTGCAATTTCATCCTCGCCCATAAAAATAACATATGGAATATGCAGCTTGTCCGCACAAGTGATTTTTGCTTTAAACTTCTTTTTTTCGCAATGCAGCTGCACACGCACGCCATGCTCCCGCAGCCGGGTTGCCAACGCAATTGACGGGGCAATATCATCCGTCATCGGCAAAATCATCACATCTGCTGGCGCAGCAGGCGGGTTTTCATTCAAATAATTTTTATCTTCCAGCACAAAAAACAGACGGGTTAAGCCAATAGAAATGCCAACACCAGGCAATTTTTTATCGGTATAATAACCAGCAAGGTTATCATACCGCCCGCCGGAACAAATAGAACCGATTTCCGGATGGTCAAGCATAGTGGTTTCATACACCGTGCCAGTATAATAATCCAGCCCGCGTGCAATGGTCAAATCCACCGCAAAATGGCTCTCCGGCACGCCGAATGCCGCAAGATATTGCACCTCTGTTTTCAGCTCGTCCAGCCCTTCATCAAAGGCATCATTCCTGCCGCGATAATTTTCCAGCGCGACAAGCACAGCGTCATTCCCGCCGGAGATTGCGATAAACGTTAAGATTTCATCGACATCTTGCGCGGAAATGCTGTATTCTTCGGTCAAAACAGCACGTACTTTTTCCGCGCCGATTTTGTCCAGCTTATCCACTGTGCGCATAATATCGCCGGATTTTTCAGTCAGCCCAAGCATTGCATAAAACCCATTGAGGATTTTGCGGTTATTGACTGAAATACGGAAACGCTCCAGCCCCAGCCGGGTAAAAATCTGATAAATAATAGATGGGATTTCTGCTTCATTGATAATATCAAGCTGTCCATCCCCAATAATATCTATATCCGCCTGGTAAAACTCACGAAACCGCCCACGCTGAGCGCGTTCCCCACGGTATACCTTGCCAATTTGATAGCGCCGGAATGGGAATACCAATTGTCCATAATTGAGCGCAACATATTTTGCCAGCGGTACAGTCAGGTCAAACCGCATTGCCAAATCGCTGTCCCCTTTTTGAAACCGGTAAATCTGTTTTTCTGTTTCCCCGCCGCCTTTGGCGAGCAGTACATCAGATGCTTCGAGCACCGGTGTATCCAGCGGATAAAACCCATACAGCGCATAAGTTTCGCGCAGTATTTCCATCACACGTTCCATTTGCGCTTGTTTTTGCGGCAAAAGTTCCATAAAACCGGATAATGTCCTGGGTTTGATTTTTTCCATTGATGTTACCCCTTTGTTTGATTTTTGTAAAAAGATTAATAAACCGTGGAAAACCGCGGCAGATACGCCGCGGTTTCCGGTATTCAGCGGATTTTCGGGTTGATAATATTGCGCCAATCCAAATCGCCGCGGTCAAGCCCAAGGATCAGCATTTCTGCTGTTGCGGCATTGGTTGCAATGGGAATATTGTGCATATCGCACAGGCGTGCCAGCGCGTGGACATCTGGTTCATATTCACTGTTGGACATTGGGTCGCGGAAAAACAACACAAGGTCAATTTCGTTGTATGCCACACGGGCAGAAATCTGCTCCTCGCCGCCCTGCATACCCGCCAGGAACTTTTCAATTTTCAGCCCAGTTGCTTCTGCAACAAATTTGCCGGTTGTGCCAGTTGCGCACAGGCTGTGTTTCGCAAGTATGCCACAATAAGCCATGCAGAACTGTACCATCAATTCCTTTTTCCGGTCGTGTGCAATGAGTGCGATATTCATATTGAACTTCCCCTTTCAAAGTAACCATTCAGTTTATATCCGCATGATGGGAAGACGTATTCCATCCAATCTTTGCGCGATGTTACGGAATGCGGTAGATGCCCCGCTTCTTTTTTGCTGAAGCAAGCATTTCCCGCTGCTGCCGCAGGCAATGACAGATTCATCCTCTGGAACAAGCCCAAGCAGCTGTAAACCAACCTTATCCATAGCATCATCAACGTTGCCCATCGCGCCATGCCGAAGCAAATTTAGGCGCACACGGTTAACGACCATGCGGATACGGATGATATTTTTCTTTTCCAGCATCCGCGCAATACATTCAGCACCACGCACGCTGGCTTCATCCAACATGGTAACGACAAGCCCTTGGGTTGCCACCAGCGCAAATAGGCTGATTTCAGGCGCCAGTCCTGCTGGGCCGTCCACAAGCACATAATCAAATCCCATGTCTTCCGCCTGCTGCATCAAGTGCTTCATCTGCGCTTCCGAAAGCGGCGGCAATGTAATTGGCGCGGTCAGTAGGCAAAGTGCTGGAAATACTGGGTGCGGTACGGCAGCCCGCGAAAGCGGCACAATGCCCTGTGCGACATCGGCAAAAGTAAATACAATATTGTTCAGCCCAAGTGCAATATCCAGATTGCGCAAACCGCTGTCCGCATCAATTGCCAAGACACGGTGCCCATTTTCAGCCAGTGCGCAAGCGACATTTGCTGTTAGGGATGTTTTGCCTGTGCCGCCTTTGCCGGACGCCACCAAAATCACCTTAAACATATTGCCTCCATTCACAGCTTACTTTCAGTATAATCCATTTTCCCCACAGATACAAGATCTTTACGAACTTTTCACCGGTAAGAAATAAAATTTCACGGATTGTTCACAAAAGAAACAAACTGCCTTAACTGCCCTGTTTGAGAAATATTATTTCAGCAGCATATTTTCCCGCGGCACAGTGCCTACATTTGCAGAATTGTCTTTTGCAAAATACGCATCAAAGATATCGCGTGCAATCGGGGCAATGGAAGAACCATGCCCAGCCTTTTCGCCGACAACGGCAACGGCAATCTGTGGATCTTCAAACGGCGCATATGCGATAAATACCGCGTTA
Organism: uncultured Butyricicoccus sp.; assembly: GCA_964017555.1. Classification (GTDB taxonomy): domain Bacteria; phylum Bacillota; class Clostridia; order Oscillospirales; family Butyricicoccaceae; genus Butyricicoccus_B. The sequence goes on from CAXHNU010000019.1 coordinate 29,394, forward strand.
TCTTTTTGCCCGCCGGTCTGCGCGGTACCAGATTTACCAGCAACCTTAATGGGGTAATTGGCAAAGGTTGCTGCCGCTGTCCCTTGGTCGTCGGTAACTTCCGCCATACCTTCACGCACAAGCGCCAATGTTTGGTCAGAAATATCAATCTGTCGGATGATATCTGGTTTTTCTGCTTTGACTGTACCAGTATAGTCATATGTTTTCACACTACGCAGAATCGTTGGGCGGTATAATGTGCCGCCGTTTGCAATTGTTGCGGTATAATTGGCAAGCTGAAGCGGTGTAAAGGCATTATCACACTGTCCGATCGCGGTGGTAATGACATCGCCGCCTGGCTCCTGCCAGGAATTTAGAGTAGGCAGGCTTTCCAGCATACGTTTCCGGTTAGCCGGCCCAGAAGCCGATCCAGAGTTTTCAGAAAGCTCTATGCCGGTTTTTTCGCCAAACCCGAATAAATGCTCCCATTCCTCCAGTTTTTCGCCGCCAAGCTGGTGCCCTAATTCATAGAAAAAGACGTTGCATGATTTCTGTATGGCACGCAGCACATTGGATGGGCCATGACGCCCCATACAAGTATAGGTACGGCTCTGTTCAAACCGTGTGTAATAATGCTGGCAATCAATCAGGGTTTCGCCAGTAATCAGCCCTTCTTCCAACCCGGCAATCGCGGTCAGCGGCTTATAGGTGGAACCTGGCGCGTAAGAACCAAGCGTTGCGCGGTTATAAAGCGGCGTACCTTCTTTATCATTTTTCCAGACATCATACATTTCGTTCCATTGTGTCAGGTCAAAGGTTGGATAACTGCCCATTGCAAGCACCTGCCCGGAATTGACGTCAATCGCAACCGCCGCACCGCCTTTGGCATCCGGGTTTTTGGAAAGCTCCCGTGCAAGGGAATCTTCAAGCGCCTTTTGCAAATCCAGATCAATGGTCAGGATGCAGTTATTGCCCGGCTGCGGTTTTTTCCCTTCCACAACATTGGTCACCGTGCCTGTAATATCGGTTTCGATGGAACGGGTACCGCTGACACCGTGCAAATATTTTTCAAAGGAATATTCTGCCCCCTGTTTGCCCACCTCGTCATTCATCTGGTAGCCTTCTTTTTTGTTATAGCCGCCTTTGCCGTCCTCACCTTCCCAATCTTCTTTATACATTGGGCCAACCCGCCCAAGGATATGCGCGGCATAAGTCGTTCCATATTTACGGATGGACTCGGTTTCGACATTGACGCCGGCAAATTCATGATGGCGCTCTTTAATCTGCGTAATCAAGTCAATGGATACATCTGACGCAATGATAAATGAATTATATGTGGAAAATTCATGCCGCTGCATTTCATAACGTATGCCCACAATAATACGCCCATTGCCATCTGACAACGCATCATCAACCTTATAATATTTACGCAGCGCCTGAATCATATCCGGCGCAGGCAAATTGGGGTCAATTTCCTTGCCATCGACCTTTTTGCCATCCAGGAAATCCAAAAATGCTTTCCATTCTTTGCTTTCCGCATCGCTGGTATAGGTAAACGGTTCCTGCCGGGAAATCGGCAGAGAATCCACTTCTTCGCTTCCTGATTCCCGGATCAGCCCAACCAGTGATAAAATATTTGCATTCTGATTGGTTTTATCCCAATAAGAATAATCAATCCGCAGGGAATATACCGACTGGTTTGTCACCAGTGCCCTGCCATAACGGTCAACAATTTCGCCGCGTGACGCTGCCACAGGCATCGAACTGGTCAAACGGTTTGTTGCTTGTTCACGATATTCCTCGCCATTGACAACCTGGAGTGAAAACAACCCAGTAGCCGAAATGCCAGCCAGCAGCATCAGCACACCAACCATGGCAATCAGCCTGCGCAGCAGTTTTGCTTTATTATCCATATTCTTCTCCTTCCTGGCAGGCTTTTTTATAACATACGATCAAATTTACGCGCAATCCCGCGCACTGGGAAATAAATCAGCGGGGACAGGATTGCGGCAACCAGGATTTCACCGCACATAGACTGGAACACCAATGCAAACGGCATCCCATCGGTCAGCAGCATGGCAAATCCATACCGGATAATGCTGAGCACCAGCATCCCACACATACTCAGCAATAACATAGACGGGAACATACGCCGCAAAAACCGCAGGCTTACTGCCCCTGCCAGAATACCAAACAACAGGTAATAAATTGGGAACAGCCCATCCACGCCAATAAAGCCAGTGTCATAAAGCACACCAGTCAGCAAACCAAACAGCCCGCCCCATGCAGGGCCTTCCATCAGCGCAATAGCAGCCGGTATGCACGGCAGCAAATCAATATGGTACCCAAACAGCATAAACGGCATATGCGCTGTACACAGCACATAAATGAGTACCAGAAACAGCAGGTACAGCATGAATTTCAAAAATGGGTTTTGTCGCCTCATGCTTATTCGGTCACCTCAAAATCTTTGATAATCAATACATTTGTCACTTTGGATACATCTACAAATGGTTTTATGACAGCATAGCTGGAAATCCCGTTATTTTCTGTGACAACCCGTTCCACTGTGCCAACCATAATGCCTTTTGGGTAAACGCCGCCGCGCCCGGAGGTTTCCACCGTGTCACCAATCACAACATCAGAGTCCGGCTCCAGATAGGACAGCTTGAGGCTGCCTTCTTTCATCAAGGCATAATCCCCTTCTGCAACACCAACTTCACGGGTGCGTGTGATAAGCGCGCCTGCCTGCATATTGGAATCTACCACAGTTGTCACATCACAATAAGTCGGCGCAACATTTGACACATAGCCGACCATACCATCTTCGGTCATCACAAGGTCATCAATTTCTATGCCATTGTTGGAACCTTTGCTTAATGAAATGGTGCTTGCCCAATCGCCAGGGCTGCGCGCAATCACTTCCGCAAGTTCAAGCTCAAATGACGTATTGCGTTCTTTGATGCCCAGCATAGCGCGCAAGCGGTCATTTTCATCTTTCATAATCTGCGCGTCACGTTCGTTTTGCTCCAGTTCCCGCAAGCGGCTTTTCAGTTCCGCATTTTCCTGCTCAATCGCATCATACCCTTCAAAATAAGCCCTGCCCTGCCCGGCAATCTCTGCCACGCGGGTAATACCTTGCTGAAGCGGCGAAAATGCCATGCCAATGCCCTCTGTAATTGGGTTCGCATTGCCAGTTGCACCGGTATACACTGCAACCCCAAGGCAAATTATCACGATAATAATCACAGCCGCAATCAAGCGGGTTGAAAATATATTCTTCAAAGCATCTTCCCTCTTCACGTTTATCCTGTCACGCCGAAATCTTTCAGCATACAATAAAGCAGCTCGACTGGCAGCCCGACAATATTAAAATAATCGCCCTGAATGCCATCCACAAATACCGCGCCATATTTTTGTATGCCATAAGCTCCTGCTTTATCCATCGGTTCGCTGGTTGCAATATAACGTTCAATTTCCGCATCTGTGAGTTCACGGAAATGCACATCGGTCATACGGTGCCGGATTTGCCTGCCTTCTGGCGACAGCACCGCCAGCCCGGTAATCACACAATGACTGCGCCCGGACAGCAGCCGCAGCATCCGTTTGGCATCGGCTGCATCTACAGGTTTGCCCAGCGGTTTCCCGTCCAAAAACACCATGGTATCCGCACCAATGACAATGCAGTCCGGCATTTTGGCAAATACATCCTCTGCCTTGCGCAAAGCAAGAGTTTCTATCTGCTGCTCTGGCGGCAGGTTTTTTGGCAATGTTTCATCCGCGTCAGCGGGACAAATGATAAAATCATCTGTAAGCAGCCGCAGAAGCTCCTGCCTGCGCGGCGATGCAGATGCTAATACCAGTTTATGTGTCATAAACAAACAGACCTCATTTCGATATCATTCTACGCCGCGGCGGTATAAGCCGCGGGTATGCCCTTCTGGGAAAACTGGGGTTTCCCGCTGCATATATGCCGTGTAAATCTGCCCGCACCGTTTTGGCGCTTCTATTGTAAAACGCAGGCGCGCATATGGGATGCCAAGCTGTGCAAACTCTGGCTCTGCCAGATAAAGCGGCTGGCTGTTCAGTAAGGTATTGCGGCACCCATATTCCGGCAGCAGCGCCATGCGCCTGCCGGTGCGGTCGGTCAGCGCTGTGATACCGGTTTTGCAAGTACATTTGCCGGTTTTTCGCCGGATTGCGCAGTTTTCAAACAGCATCAGCGGCAAATAACCATAAACAATTAATTCTGTGTCAATTGGTTTGCATAAATCCCGCAGCTGCGGCAAACGCAGTTCAAATGACAGGGTTTGCCGCCGGATTCCCTGTCCGGCTAAAACGGCTAACGCACCGGAATTGCAAACATTCAGCCCAAAATCGCCATAAGTTTCCATGCCGAAACGGCGCAGGGTTTCAATCTGCCCAAGGTTGCCTGCCAGCGCATGGGTTATGCCCATTTGTTTCACTTGACAAAGCATATCCGATAATGCCTTTTGTTCTTTATGGTTGTAAACCCGCGGCAAAACTGCGCAAAGCGTCAACCCCTGTGCAAGTAATTGCTGTGTGCGGTTTTGGTGGTTAGCAAGCACATCCAGCGGCACATAAATCATTTGCGGCGGCATAGAACACATTTCCCTGGTGATTTGTGCCATAGTGCGCACTTCTACTGTATAACCCTGAAAAGGCTGTACAAGTTGCTTTTCCCGCTGAAACGTGGGTTCATGCCAAACGCGCGCAGGCGGCTGCTCACGCCGCTGCAAAAGCTGCGTCAGCGCCTGACGGCGCAGTGCATTGATATGGGACGCTGGCACCATCAGCCCAGCATCCAGCCCAACCCCAATTTTTTGCGCGATAAAGGGTGTGCCACCGGTCTTTTGCAGAGATTTTGCAATGATTTCTTCTGTAATCGGACGGTTTACCGCTGTTTCCGGGATTTCCCCTGTAATTTGCAGCGCATGTTCCCCATCACAGACAGCCAGCGAAACAGGCTGCCCTGTCCGCGCTGTGAATGCCATATCAACTGGAACGCGGGGCATTTCTCTGCCTTCGGCAAAACGACGCGCCGCTTGTTCATATAATGGTTTTGCTTTGTCCAGCGGCACATCGGTTTTGGTGCCGAACATGGTATCACCCTTTTTGCCGGTGAAATAGCCATCCGTAAAACCATCCCGTGAAAAAACCAACTGCAAAGTATCCATTTCTTCCTTGGTCGGGCGGCGCTGCTCCCGCAGCAAACGACTGTAAATATCGGTGACAACGGCGGCATATTCCGGGCGTTTCATACGCCCTTCTATCTTAAACGATGCAACGCCAGCTTGAACCAAAGGCTGAAGCCATCCTGCTAAGCATAAATCTTTCAGTGATAATGGGAAAGCCGTTCCCGATTTGCCTTCATAACCATAAGGCAGGCGGCAAGGTTGGGCACATAACCCACGATTGCCCGAACGCTGCCCAATAACAGAGGACAAATAGCATTGCCCTGAATAACACATACATAATGCGCCATGCACAAAAACTTCGGTTTCAATCCCTGCACCTGCCGCAATTTCCCGGATTTCTTCTAATGTGCATTCCCGTGACAGCACAACCCGCGAAAACCCAAGCGATTTCACAAACCGTGCGCCATCCAACGTATGCACGGTCATCTGTGTGGAAGCATGGATTGGCATTTCAGGCGCACAAGTGCGGATCAGCTGCGCAAGTCCAATATCCTGCACAATCAGCGCATCTGCGCCCGCTTGGTTTAGCAGTTTGATATCTGCAATGGCTTGCTCCATTTCCCGGTCAAGCGCAACAATATTAAACGTAATGTTGGTTTTTACTCCGCGGGCACGGCAATACGCTATGGCTTCTATCATCTGTTCACGGGTAAAGTTTTTTGCGCCGCGGCGCGCATTGAATGTGCCAAACCCCATATAAACCGCGTCTGCCCCGCTCTGCACTGCCGCGCGCACACCTTCCAATGACCCCGCTGGGGCTAAAAGTTCAGGTTTTTTCATTTTTTCTGCGTTTCTCAGCAAGTTCCTTCCGCAATTTTTCATTTTCCTGCTCCAAACGGACAATCTCTTCCCGCATGGCTTCTGCCTGCTCTGCCCGTTCGGATAATTCCCCACGGGTACGTTCCACATCGCGTTCCGCTTTTGTGGCTTCATCCGCAAGGTTCAGCGCGGCAAGTACAGCCGCATTCAGCATAGATGCGTCCGTAACCGCTTTCGCTTCCGCAATCTTATGGTCTGCCCGTTTCGCAACCTGCTGGGTATATTCCTCGCTCTCCTCCGCCAGGATGGTATATTGCTGCCCTGCAATTGTAACAGAAATCCTGTTTGGCATAAGTTACACTTCCTTCAAGAAAAAACATCTATCAAAGCCTGCTGTCATACCGACGATATCGCAAGCCCCATTAAAAAATTCAAAATGGCAATCTTATAACAGAATACATTATACCATGGAACCCAATGAATTGCTATGTGCAAAGCAAATAATTTTTTGCCGGATATCTATACCCGGCAAAGAAAATCCCCGGCAAGGATTGGAAACCCATACCTGCCGGGGTGCTGTATACGGCAAAACCATGTTTTTATGCTTTACCTTGCGGACGGCGCCCGGTATGCAAAGGGCGGCGCTGCCGCGTTTGCTTTTTCCCTTTTGTCGCTGGGCGGGATGCCGGTTTTACTTCTGTTACTTTAGCTTGCTGGCGCGCTTCACGTTCTGCAAGTTTTGCCGCAACCTTTGCCCGGACACGCGCTGCGGCTGCTTCAGAAAGCGAATGAGTACGCGGCGTGGAAATATCCATGCTAAATTCATCATTGCTGCTGTGTTTTGCACCCCGTTTCCGGCTGCTCTGTGCCGGACGCGGGTAACGTGATGCCAATGCACCAGTTGATGCACGCGGTTTTGCTGATTTTGGTTGTTTGCGCTCTACACGTTTGCGCTTGCCAGGTATCGCGGCGGATTTCCGAACCATTGGACGTGGCTCTGTTGTTTCTGTGGGTTTACTTGCCGCGAGCATGGTTTCTGGCAAATGTAATTCCGGCACTTTGAGATGGATTAGTTTTTCAATCTCCCGAAGATAAGGCCGTTCATCCCCTGCGCAGAAAGAAAGCGCTGTCCCTTCCATACCGGCACGCCCGGTGCGCCCAATACGGTGTACATAAGTTTCTGGGATGTTCGGCAAGTCAAAATTGATAACAAGCGGCAATTCTGAAATATCCAGCCCACGGGCTGCAATATCGGTTGCCACCAGCACCGCAATCTTATATTCCTTAAATTCCCGCAAAGCAGCCTGCCTTGCCCCTTGTGATTTATCCCCATGCAGCGAACGCGCCGAAATCCCCGCACGATTTAAATCCCGTGCAATGCGGTCAGCGCCATGTTTGGTGCGGGAAAACACCAAGGTCTGTGGGATATCCCTTTCCCGCAAAATATATTGCAAAAGCATCCGCTTTTCTGGTTTTTCCGCAAAATAAACCCCTTGTTCAATCTGTTCTACTGGCGTTGCCGCCGGTGTAATGGAGATGCGCACTGGCTTGTGTAGCAAATCGCCTGCAAGCTGTGCAATTTCATCTGGCATGGTTGCGGAAAACAGCAAAGACTGCCGTTTTTTCGGAATATGTGCGGCAATCCGTTTTACATCACCGATAAAACCCATGTCCAGCATCCGGTCGGCTTCATCCAAAACAAAACATTCCACTTTGCTGATATCGAGCACTTTCTGCCCCATTAAATCCCATAAGCGCCCCGGCGTTGCAATCAGGATATCCGCGCCGCGCTGGATGGCTTCTACCTGCGGCACTTGGGACACGCCCCCATAAATAACCGCCGGGACACGTCCGGTATACCGGCTGTACTGGCAGATATTTTCAAAAATTTGCAGTGCCAGTTCCCGTGTTGGCGTCAGGATTAACCCACGTACTGGGCGTTCTTCCCCTGGTTTGGGCTTGCCCATGCGCTGAAGCATGGGGATGGAAAATGCTGCTGTCTTGCCTGTGCCTGTCTGCGCACACCCCAGCAGATCCCGCCCTGCCAGCGCCGCGGGGATTGCTTTACGCTGGATTGGCGTTGGCTGCCCATAGCCAACTTCTTTTAATGCCCTTAAAATTGAAGGCTCAATTCCTAATTCGTGAAAATTCATACATACTCCTGTATTTTAAGCTCGTTTTTTGAGCCATTTTGAAAAACCAGCCGCGCATATGCGCCCTCCTCTTGCACTGCGTGCACGAAAATGCTATAATGAGAACCATTCCCAGATTCGCAAAAGGAGAACCATTATGCCACATTTATTGCAGCACGCGCTGCTGCATTCGCTTGAGGATGTTATCAAAAGCGCGCCCATCCTCCTTGCTGTTTATGCCGCCCTCTATTGGCTGGAACATAAAATGCGCGCTGCCCCCGTCCTGCTGGAAAAAGCCCAAAAGGTCGGACCCGTCATTGGCGCTGTTGCCGGAAGCGTGCCGCAATGCGGCTTTTCTGCGGCGGCATCCGCTCTGTTTGCAGAAGGTTTTCTGCATCCTGCGACATTGGTTGCCGTATTCCTGGCAACATCAGATGAAGCGGTACCCCTGCTGCTTTCCGGTGGGCTGGCACGGCAAACCATATTCCTTATCCTTGCAAAACTTATCCTTGCCATTGCTGGCGGCTATCTGCTGAAATGGACTTTTTTCCGCAAAAAACACCGTGCCCATGCGCCTGTCCATGTCGATATCAGTCATCATGGAGATCACTGCTGCGGTTCTTCTGCCGTTTCTGCAATCCTATGGCGCACCGCCCAAACCTGCCTGTTTTTACTTGGCATCCTTCTTGTCATCAACCTTGCAATTGAACTGGCTGGTGAGGACATCATTTCATCCTTTTTGCTGGGTGGCAGCCTGCTTCAGCCTGTACTGTGCGCCTGCATCGGGCTAATTCCAAGCTGTGCCATTTCCGTGCTGCTCAGCCAGCTTTACCTTTCTGGGGCGATTGGCTTCGGCGGGTTGGTTGCCGGGCTTTCCACTGGCGCTGGATTTGGCTACATGATTTTGCTGCGTGAAAAATCCAGCCGCCGCCGTGCATTGCCTGTGATTGCAGCAACTTGGGTCGTTGCTGTGCTGGGCGGGATTGTGCTCCAATTGCTTTGGGGCTAATCCAGCAAAAAGCCCTGCCAAATGGCAGGGCTTTCTTTTTACCCTATAACGCCATGCAAAAGTTCCAACGCCTCCTGCGCCCATGCCATATCAATTTTACTGAAATCACGCGACGCAGTGAATAACCGCTCTTCGACATCCTGCGCAATGCGCCCATATGTGCCCGCAGGCATGGAAATATATTGTTCCATACCATCCGACAATACAGCCGCAAACCGGAATTCCCCTGTTCGTTCGTTCAAATCATGAAATACAAGTTCCACAACATCCAAATCTTGCTGAAGCTGCGCACAAAGCAGATATTTCATGATTTCTACCGCACGGTCATCCAAACCGCGCTCCAAAATATTGATTTTTTCCCGGAACGCATTAAAATCTGCCGTCCAGCGCA
>CAXHNU010000020.1:0-38350 GCA_964017555.1 uncultured Butyricicoccus sp.
AATGCGGTAGAAACCGCGCATTTGAATTTAATTTCGGCATATCGTGCCTATGTATGGGCAAAACAAGGGTTAATTTCCACCGGCGCGGCAGGAGGCGCATCATGATGAAAAAACGGGTTTTTGCATTGACAGCACTTTTGGCAATGGGGTTAAGCATACCGGCGCAGGCGGTGAACGCATTGCCCGCCGTGGTGACAGCACTTGGCACACAAACTGCCATACAGACGCTTTATCAGCATATGGAAAGCACCAAATCGACAACACCAGGCATTGCGGGCAGTACATTATCATTTGATGAAATTGAACGGATTGTCCGGCAAAATAATGTTTCCATTAAGTCGTTAGATCAGACCTTAGCGGGAGTCGGTGCAACCAAGGTAAATGACCAATATAAAGAACAATATGACAATCTGGAAATCCAGATGTGGCAATACCAATCAGAAATCAACAATTTGGAAAGTTCGATCCGGGCACTGAAGAACCAGCAGGGCGACGGTGTAGATAACAGTGGGTTAATCCGGTCATTGGAGGCACAAAAGGCGGCATTACAGTCAACCATTGCGTCCACACGGATGTCATATGATGATTTAGAGGATCAAGAAGATGATGCCACAGAAGAAATTGGTTATACATACAATACAACAAAAGAACAGGTAAACAACACAGCGAATCAAATTGTCATGAGTGCGCAGGCAGCATATATTTCCATGCACACCTTAGAAGATTCGATAACCTCTGCTAAGCGCAATTTACAGGCGCTTGACCGGAATATGGGTGTGGTACAGACCCAGGTAAATGTAGGGGCAGCGACCCAGCTTGACCTTTTGACGCTGGAAGCGCAAAAGGAAGCATTGCAGGCGAATTTACAGACATTAGAAACCCAGCGGGCAAATCAAAAGAACAGTCTGGCAATTTTATGCGGATATGGCGCGAATGAAGCGGTAACGGTAGGGGAGATCCCAGAAGTGACCGCGGAAATGCTGTCCCAAATGGATTATGAAAAAGATTTAGGTGAGGCGCGCAAGAATAGTTATACATTATGGGCAAAGCAAGATGCGATTGACAAAGCATCGCGGGATTACGCGAATGATGTCACCCATAGTTTACACGCGTTTGAAGCGGCAAAGATTGATTTGGAAGCCGAAAAGGAGAATTTTACAAACAGTTTCCGGCAGTTATATAAAACGGTACAGGAAGATAAGGTTTTATTAGAATCCGCGCAAAGCAGTTATGCGCAGGAGCAGAAAAACTTTGCGGTCAGTGAGTTGCAGTATAACCGCGGCGCAATTTCAAAAAATGATTATGATGCAGCGAAAGACACGCTTGAAACTGCGGCAGACGCAGTAAAAACAGCGAAAATCAATTTATTTTCGGCATACAACACCTATCAATGGGCAATAAAAGGAACCCTTTAAAAGTTTTATTCACATGGAACCAAAGAGGGGAAGGGCGTTTCCTTCCCCTCTCTGAACGCTCCTCATTCCCAGCGCGCAGCCTTATATCTTATAAAAGAAACACATTTTGGAGGTCATAGCCATGAAGCAAAAAAGAGTGATTGCCTGTCTGTTGGCGCTGTTTATTTTTGTAACAGTGTCAGGCTGTGGGCAGAAAGCACAAGAAGAAGATTCCTCAGAAGAGGAAACCCTGCAAGGGGTTGCAGTGGAAATCGCGGATGTGCAGACGGGGGAAATGGCGGCGGAATCCTCTGTGGCAGGTACCGTAGAAGCGACAAATTCCGTGCAGGTATTTCCAATGTTAGCAGGAACAGTCTTGTCGTTAAATGTCGCCGAAGGCGATATGGTCACAAAAGGACAAACCTTGTTCCAGGTGGATACTTCCACTGTGACCAGCACATATAGTTCATTAAAACAGAGTTACAGCGCAACAAAAGCATCTACGGATCAAAGCATTGCGACAGCACAAATCGGGGTGCGCAATGCCCAGCTTGCCGTAGAAAATGCCCAGCGCGGGGTAGAAGATGCCCAGCGTGGGGTAGAAAATGCCCAACTTGGCGTAGACAATGCGCAAATTACGGTAGATCAGGCAACGACAGCATATGAAAATACCAAAGCGCTGCATGACGCGGGCGCAGCGTCTGACCAGGCGCTGACCCAGGCGGAACAGGGATTGCAGCAGGCAAATGCTGCCTTAAAAAATGCACAGTCCACCGTACAGCAGGCGGAAAATGGGTTAAAGCAGGCACAGGCAGGTGTAACCCAAGCACAATCCGGTGTTGCTACCGCACAAGCAGCCGTACAGCAGGCAGTGGCAGGGCAGCGGGCATCACTGGCACAGATTCAGGCATCCATGGCACAGATTGAAGCCCAAGCAAAACTTGGCACAGTAACCGCGCCGGTTTCCGGGCTGGTCACTTCTGTTGGCATTGAACGCGGCGGCATGGCAGCGCAGTCCGCGCCAGCCGTTGTCATTGCCGAAGGCGGCAGCATTGATGTAACCGTGAATGTCAGCGAAACGGTGTTATCTGAACTAAACGTTGGCGATCGGGCAGAATTAACCATACAATCGGTTTCAGCCGACCCGTTTGATGGTTCAATTGCCACCATTGCAACCGCAGCCAATCCACAAACACGGCTGTATGAAGTGACCATTGCTTTGCCACAGGCAATGAAGCCAGCCATTGGCGCGTTTGCAAGCGTCACATTGTTCACCAACCGCCGCAGCAATGCGGTTTATGTGCCAACTGAAGCCATTTTAACCGATGGGGATGAGGAATATGTTTATATTTTGACCGATGACCGCCCATCCAAAGACCGCCATGACGAAGCCATTGGCAGCGGTGACGGCCCATGGGCAAAAAAAGTCATTATCCGCACCGGTTTAGTTGGTGATGGCATTACCGAAGTTACCGAACGGTTATTAGGCGGCGAACGTTTAGTTGTCAAAGGGCAAAGTTATCTTTCTGATGGCACATTGGTACGTGTTGTAAATGGGGAGGATGCTTAACCCATGAAAATAGCAGATTTTTGTATCCGGCATAAAGTCACAACCATTTTGTCTTTTGTGCTCATTGTGATATTTGGCGCGATGAGTTTTGGCGCATTACCGCTGGCGCTCATGCCGAATATTGAATTGCCTATGGCAATTGTCATGACGACTTATGTTGGTGCAGGCCCGGAAGAAATTGAAAACCTTGTCACAAAGCCGATTGAATCGGCGTGTGCCAGCGTTGCGGGTATGGATGAATTGCAAAGCAGTTCATCCGAAAATATGAGTATGGTTATGGTTACTTTTGCGGATGGCACCAATATGGATCAGGCTTTGGTGGATATGCGTGAAAAGGTGGATTTGGCAAAATCCTCATTGCCGGAAGATGCTTCCGCACCAACGGTCATGAAGATGGATATTGATTCCATGCCGGTTGTACTATTTGGGTTAAAAGGCGATGATTTAGCAAAACTGCAATCCATTGCGGATGATGATATTTCGCCGCGTTTGGAACGCATTGATGGCGTCGCGTCGGTAGATGTATCGGGCGGTTATGTCAATGAGGTTGCGATTGAAACCTATCTTGACCGCCTGGAAGGGTATGGTTTATCGGTATCGTATATCGCGCAGATGTTAGGCGCGGATAATGTTGCCATGCCAGCGGGCGAGGTCAATAACGGCACACAGAAATTATCTGTCCGTACCGATGGTGAATATAAATCGGTTGACGATGTTGCAAATACACTGATTCCATTGCCAACTGGCGGAACCATCCGGTTAAATGAAATTGCCAGTGTTTCGATGAAACCGCAGGATCAGTCCGCGATTGCGAAAGTCGATGGCGAACCTTGTTTGATTGTATCAGTCAGCAAGCAGTCCGGGGTAAACACGGTACAGGTTGCCAACCGTGCCATGAAAGCCATGGAAGGGTTAAAAGCAGAAAACCCGGATATCAATTATACTGTTTTGATGGATCAGGCAGAATATATTAATTTGACCGTGGATTCGGTTATGCAGAATATTGCATTTGGCGTTGCTTTTGCAGCAGTGGTATTGTTATTGTTCTTGCGTGATTTGGGTTCCACAGCGGTTATTTCAGTATCCATGCCGGTATGTATTGTCACGGTATTTTTGGTCATGCGGGCGCTTGGCATTACACTCAATATGATGTCACTCGGCGGCATGGCAATGGGTGTTGGTATGATTGTCGATAACTCCATTGTTGTGCTGGAAAATATTTTCCGTTTCCGGACGGATGGTTACAGCCGTTGGGATTCCTGCACCAAAGGCGCAGCAGAAGTGTCATTGTCCATATCAGCGTCAACCCTCACAACAATTGCCGTATTTTTACCGCTTGGGTTATCCGGCGGTATGGCAGGCATGATGTTCAAAGAATTTTGTATTACCATTTGTGCCCTGCTTGGCGCGTCGCTGATCATTGCGCTGACGCTGGTACCGCTTCTTTGTTATATTACCATGGATCGCGGCAAGCGCCGCCTGAAAGTTGCCAATGACACCGGTGATTTAGGCGATAAACCGTTAATGCGCAAATATAAAGGGCTGCTTCGGTTCTTTATCAAAAAGCGTTTTGTAGCGGTCATTGTATCACTTGCTATGATTGTCGTATTTGTTATGAGTATTGGCGCGGCAGGTATGGAACTGATTCCGGAGATGGATCAGGGGCAGATTTCAGTAAGCATTGGTATGCCAATCGGTTCAGAAATGGAAGAAACCGCAGCCATTCAGGACAGGGTATGTAAAATTGCGGAAGACACCATTCCAGAGCTTGACAGTATGTATTATACGACTGGCGGCGGCGGTATGATGTCCGGCGGCAGCAGTGTCACACTGATTCTGGTGGATTTAGACCAGCGTGACCGTTCATCTACCGAGGTTGCCAATGAACTGCGTGATAATTTGGCAGATATTGCGGGCTGTGAAATTTCTGTTTCGGCGTCGTCTACCATGAGTATGTCGAGCGGGGCAGTCAGCATCAGCCTTTCCGGCAATGATTATGATGAACTGGTCAAAGCCGGGGATGATTTGGTTGCACAGATTTCCGCATTACCGGATGCGATTGAAGTGGAAAGCTCCGCATCAGAAGAAGAACCCCGTGTCAGCGTCAAAATCAACCGTGAAAATGCAACGCGGTTTGGGCTGACGGCGGCAACCATTGGCGCCGCGGTGCGCGGACAGATTAACGGTTCCACCGCAACCAAGATGAAAATTGGCGGCGAGGAATATGATATCACCGTCCGCGGGGATGAGGCAGCAAAAGCCAGCCTTGACGCGTTAAAAGCCATGATGGTACCCACACAGACAGGCGGTTCAGTACCGCTTAGCTTGGTTGCAGATATCAGCACAGAACTTGCGCCGCAAAGCATTGCGCGTGACAACCAGAGCCGTACCATCACCATCACAGGGGAAAGCCTTTCGGATAATGTGGTTGCGTTAAATGCCGAAGTGGATAAGATTTTAGCGGCTTATCAAATGCCGGATAGTGTCACCTTGGAAACCGGCGGCGAAATGGAAGATATGGCAGAATCCTTTGGTACCTTGGGGTTTGCGCTGGTTGTTGCATTAGGGCTGGTTTATTTTGTGCTGGCAAGCCAGTTTGAATCTTTTGTGATGCCAATTATCATTATGATGATTTTGCCAATTGGTTTGCTGGGCGCGATGTTTGGCTTGCCAGTGACAGGCAACAAAATTTCGATGGTATCCATCATTGGTGTGATTATCCTGGCAGGTACCATTGTCAATTCATCCATTGTTTTAATTGACTATATCCAAACCCGCAGGGGACGCGGCGAGGATAAAAACACAGCCATATTAAACGCGTGCCCACGCCGTGTGCGCCCAGTGCTGATGACCACATTAACCACAATATTAGGGCTGCTGCCCATGGCATTTTCCGGCGGGGAAGGGTCAGAGATGATGCGCCCCATGGCAATTGTTATGATTACAGGCATGATGATTTCAACCATTGTAACGTTGCTGTTTACACCGGTTTATTATTCTCTGATTGATAGTTTAACTTCACGATTCAGCAAACATAAACCACAAGACCCGCGGGATGATGTGCCAGGAGGTAAAATCGCATTGCAAAAAGAGGGGGTATAAAGGATCATGACGCAGGCACGGGAAAGCCGCCGTGCAGATATTCTGCGGGCAGCTTTTGAGGAATTTTGCAGCGGGGGATATGACCGCACCCGGATGGAACATATTGCCCGCCGTGCAGGCATTGGGAAATCGACAATTTATGAATATTTCCCCTCCAAAACCGAATTATTAACAGCGGTAGGGGAATGGATGTTTGAAAATGCCTGCAAAGCGCTGCATGAAATTTTTTCAAAGCAGCAGCCATTTCGTGATATGGTATATCATTATTTGAAATACATGAGCCAGCTTATGGTAAAGGCTGGGGCAGGTCTATTAAGCATACGCGGCGGGGATTCAACCTTTGAAGTGGTTTATAAATGTGGGGAACAATTCCGGGATTTCATTTTAAAGCAGTTGATGGATGCTGTGACAAAAGCCCAGCAAAGGGGTGAAATTGCACAGGATTTGCAGGCAGAAGCAGTTGCGAGTTTAATCATCAGCCTGTCTAGCCCGGTGATTTTGACAGCCGTAACTGAAGATTGGGAAGAACATATGCAGCAAATTATCAATGTTCTATTCAAAGGGCTGCAGCCGCGTGTCAGCGCGTAAAAAAAGTAAGCGCCTGCCAAAAGCATTTGCTTTTGGCAGGCGCTGTTTTATGGTGTGTGCAGCTTTAATATTGGGAAAGATTGTCCCAATCTATTTCAGATTCATCAACAAATCCGCTGTTTTCAGCGTCAGCAATTTTTTTTGCTTCCTGCGGTGTAACCTTTATAAAATCCGGATCCCATGCGCGTATGAAATTTTTGATAAACATATCAGCAAATCTTTGGTGATTCCCAGCCATTTTTTCCGGCATCATATCATCACCTCTGCAAAAAGCATTTTCTTCAATATCCATTTTATCAGATTGCCATCGGATATGCAATCTGATTTCTTTTTGTTTCACACAGTCATACCATCATATCCCGCGGCAAAAACAATATGCAGCCGCCCGTCCCCAACCGTTACACGTGAAACACTCAGCGCGGCAATTTGTTTTTTCTGCGCAATCGTATATGTATCCCATTCATCCGGGATTGCGGCAAACAGCTTTTCCAATTTCGCATCGGCAGCAGGGATTTGATTTTGCGCCTGCGCTTCGCGCAGGCGTGCCAGGGCTGTGTTTTTTTCATGCAGTAACGCTGCGGTTAATGCCAAAACATCGGGCTGGGTAATTTGGGCAATATTTTGGGTAAGCTGTGCGATTTCCTGTTCCAGCAGGACAAGTGCCCGGCTGGTTTCCGGTGGGCATGGCGCTGCCTGACGCGCAAGCGGCACTTGCCGCAAACCACGTAAAAAGGGCAGTAATACGGCTTGCACAGATGCTTCAATTTGTTCCAGCGTCATCACTTGGCTGCGCCCAGGGCAGCAGCCTTTTTTGCGTCCGCCGCAGTTAATATAATGCCCGCGGTGCGGCGCGGGCTGATTCACAACAGTCACCGCATAACCACAATGTTCACATTTCATCAGCCCGGATAACCAGCTATGCGAGCCGCGCCCACTGTTTTTCACTGCCTGATTTTGCCCCAGTTTTCGCTGTACGTTTAACCAAATTTCCGCGGGGATCAACCCTTTATGCGGGGCAAGCGAAAGAAAACTGCCCTTCATATCACAAAATTTACTGCGTGTCCGCCCCGTGCGCGGGGCATAAAAATAACAGCCATGTGTCCCGTCATAAGCCGAAAGCGGGTCATTGATGGTCACACCCTGCCGGGCAAAATATTGATAAACAAATGGGTCAGCCTGTACATAAGCCGGATTGCGCAGCAGCCGCCCAAGCTGTGCAGTGCTCCAGGTATTGCCGGAGGTGGTACGGATCTGTTTTTCAGTCAGCCAGCGCATCAGCGAGCCAAGCGAAGCGCCTGGTTCAAGATAACGGGAAAATAATGCGGCAACAATTTCTGCCTGTGCGGGGCAGGGGATAAAACACGCGGTATGTTTGCCCGCGCAGATGGTTTGCCCTTTGGCAAAGCCAAAGGGCGGACGTCCGCCTAAGTACATCCCGGATTTTGCGCGTTCATAATAATTATCGGTCACACGGCGGATAATGGTTTCTCGTTCAAATTGGGCAAAAACCATCATAATTTGTGCCATCGCGGCGCCAGCGGGCGTATCATCCAGTGTAAGCCCATCTTCACAGGAAATAAACGCAATTTGTTTTTGCCGCAATAATTCATATAACCCCGTGAAATCATGCACACTGCGGCTGACACGGTCAAGCTTATACACAATGATTTTCTGAATATGCCCTTGCCCAATATCCTGTAAAAGTTTTTGGAAACCCGGACGCGCTGTATTTTTGCCGGAAAACCCTTTGTCCTGATAGATTTGGACATTTTGCAGTTCCAAATCGGTTAAGCGGGCTTTACAGCGGTCAATTTGGGTTTCAATTGAAATGCTGTCCGCCTTATCAACAGACTGCCGTGCATAAATGGCAGTCATGCGAATTGTTCACGAACCTTTGCAAGCGCGGTTTTTAACGCGGATGCGTCCCCATCCGGGCGGATGGATACGGTCACAGCAAGTGGGGTTTGGTTTGTCATAAAAATATCACCTCACAGCCAGTATATGAACCGCAGGAACAGATTATCCCCCGGCAAAAATAAAAATACACAAAGTTATCCACAGATTGTTGATAACTTTGTGTAAAGCGGGATGCCTGCATTTTTTCAGCGGGAAAGATGAAAAATGATACCGACAACAGCCGAAATCGCAATATAAACCGCAGGATGCTTATCGAATTTTTCAATTGCAATAAATAAAATGACCGCAAAAAGAATCTGTCCCCACTGAAACATCGCCAGGAATTGCCGATTGCCGGTCAGAAAAACAGACCGCATCACCAAAAACCCGGCGGCAGCAATCAGCCCGGTAGAGGCAGGGCGCAGCCCATAAAACAAATCTTCCACCAAACGGTTGGTGCGGAAGCGTTCGAGCACCTGTGATACCAAAAGAATGACAATGATTGAAGGGGTAATCAGCCCAATGGTAGCAATCACCGCGCCGAGCAGTCCGGCGGTTAAATAGCCGACATAAGTTGCCGCATTGACGCCAATCGGCCCCGGTGTTGATTCTGATACAGCAATCAGGTTGGTAATATCCCCATGGGTAAACCATCCTGTTTTATCAGAAATATCATATAAAAAAGGCAGGGTTGCCAGCCCGCCGCCCACTGAAAATAACCCAACTTTAAAAAATTCATAAAAGAGCAGGATCAGTGTCATAGTCAGGCTCCTTTCCCAGGTCTTGTGCGTGATATTGTCCGCAATACAATGCCTGCCACACCGGACAGCACCACAAGCACAACGGGGGAAACAGCAAAGCCGATGAAATTGCCAAGGGCAGAAGCGCCAAATACACCAATAAAAATCGCCAGGGTACCCGGGCTGATGACAGATTTTTTCCATAATTTCAGCACAGCGCGCAGGATCAGCACACATACACAAACGCTGATGCCTGCAAAAGCATCCTGCACAATCGGATATTCTGCAAAATTCTGCAAACACGCCGCAAGGATTGTAATAATCACCAGTGATGGGAACACAACGCCAAGCGTTGCGGCAATGCCGCCCAAAACGCCGCGCTGTTTATAACCGATAAACGTAGCGGTATTCACCGCAATAACCCCTGGTGTACACTGCCCAACCGCATAATAGTCAGCAAGTTCTTCTTCGGTTGCCCAGCCGTGATGCTCCACAATTTCCCGCTGCAACATGGGCAGCATGGCATAGCCGCCGCCAAATGTCAGCCCGCCAATGCGGGCAAATGTCCAAAATAAAGTGAGTAACGCGTTCAAAAAATACCTCCTGACGGGTTCAGTATGTCCCATTGGGCATAAAGTATGTGATTTCACCTTGGGGGTAGAAATTCTTTTGGGCTTTTGCCAAATTCCCGCTTAAATGCCTTCAGAAAATTAGAATAGTCATGAAAGCCGGATTTTTCACAGGCTTCCATCACCAAATACCCTTGCCGCAGCAAATTCCGCGCCACAACCAGCCGTTTTTTCATGATGTATTGATAGAGTGTAAAACCAGTATATTCTTTAAATTTATGGGCTAGATATGACTTGCTGACAACCAAGACCTTGCAAAGCCGCTCCGCCGACAAATCCTCGGTTAAGTTGGTGTTGATATAAGTGACAGTTTGGTTGATTTTTTCATTTTCGGATACGTCTTGCTGAATAACATCGGGTGACGCAAAATAAGCACGGTTCAAATAGACCAAAAATTCCACCAGATAAATCAGTGTCAGCACTTGGCTGCCAAATTTCTGTTCATTGCTTGAGGCAACCATTTTTTCGCAAATGCCCTTCAAATGGGCAGCTGCAACACTGCTTGGACGAATCAGCCGGTAGCGCCGTTTGCCCGAATTGATAAAACAAGCGGTGAAATCTGCACCCAGTTTGCCCAAATCCCGGATAAAGTTGGGCTGCATCCAGATGAGGTACCGTTCATAAACCGCATCAGGCTGGGGGTAGTGGATATCACAATCATTGGTCAGCAGGATATCGCCCGGGCGGAGCTGGTAAGTGCGCCCTTCAATGGTATACAGCACCTTGCCGGATAAAAAGAACAAAATTTCATAAAACTCATGAGAATAGCGCTGTATGGTTGGTGGTTCAGTCGCTTGACAGTGACAACAGCCAAATTCCGCATACGGCATATTCCGGCACAATGTAGAGATATTCTTGTGCAAATCCAACAAAAACCCTCCCATCCCATTGGATATGGTTATATTATATAGCGCGTTTCATTCATTTTCAAGTTAGACATTTGAGGAATAAACCATTGCACAATGTCAGTCAGGATGAAAAATGCAGTTTACTGTGAATGAAACCGCGGGAAAATAGGAAAACTGCCTATAAAGCCGTAGAAAAAAGGAGTTTGTATGAAAAGTTTTATTTCTGAAGATTTTTTGCTGTCCACAGAACCAGCGCGGCGGCTCTATCATGAATATGCAGAAAATATGCCTATATTTGATTACCATTGCCACTTAAACCCACGGGAAATTTATGAAAACCCGAAATTTCAGAATATCGGTGAGGCTTGGCTGGCAGGTGATCATTATAAATGGCGGGTCATGCGGTGGAATGCTGTACCAGAAGCGTATATCACCGGCACAGCCGATTACCATGCAAAATTCCATGCGTTTGCAAAAATTATGCCAAAATTAATTGGCAACCCAGTGTATCACTGGTCACATTTGGAGCTGAAACGGTATTTTCAAATTGATGAATTATTAGACGCAGATACTGCCGAATCCATTTGGCAGGCAGCAAATGCGGTATTGCAGGGGGAAAAAGGGGATGTGCGCACGCTCATCCGGCAAAGCAATGTCAAAGGGCTGTGTACAACCGATGATCCGGCGGATGATTTGCGGTACCATCAGCTTTTGGCACAGCAGCCGGATTTCAGGGTAGAAGTTTTGCCGACATTCCGCCCGGAAAAAGCATTGGACATTGCAAACCCAGATTTCCCGGGTTATATCCACAGGTTGGGGATAACTTTGGGCAAAACCCTGCGCACTGTCACAGATATCCAGCAAGCGCTATATGACCGCATTGCGTTTTTCAAAGAAAATGGCTGCTGTTTATCTGACCATTCATTTGGCGCACCGGATTTCACCATTTGGGATGAAAAAGCAGCCGGGGACGCGGTGCAAAAAGCACTTGCCGGGCAGCAGCCCACGCCTTATGAAGTGGGGGCATATCAATCGCTGCTGATGGATGGCTTAGGGGAACAATATGCAAAGCATGGGTTTGCAATGCAGCTGCATTTTGGCGCGCAGCGCAATTTAAGCACCAGGATTTATCAAAACATTGGGGCAGACGCGGGCGGCGACGCCATTGGCGACAGCCTGTCTGCCGCATCGCTTGCCGCGCTGCTGGACAGACTGTCCAAACGGGGCTGTTTGCCGCGCACCATTTTGTATACCTTGAATGCGGCGGATAATGATAAATTTGCAGCAGTTGCGGGCAGTTTTCAGGATGAAAGCATTGCGGGAAAAATTCAATTTGGTTCAGCATGGTGGTTCAATGACCATTTGGACGGCATGGAAAGCCAGCTCCGTTCATTTGCCAATATCGGTGTGCTTAGCCGTTTTGTGGGTATGCTCACCGATTCCCGATCATTTTTATCTTACCCGCGTCATGAATATTTCCGGCGGATTTTGTGCAGGCTGATTGGCAGTCAGGTAAATGAAGGGCTTGCGCCTGTGGATTATCCATTGCTGGGAGGTATGATCCAGGATATTTGTTTCCATAATATTTGCAGGTTCCTTGGCAAAACAGGGCAGCCTGGAAAAGGGGAGTTGATGTTATGAAATTATCGTTCCGCTGGTATGGCAAGGATGACCCGGTAAAGTTACAGGAGATCAGCCAGATTCCGGGGATGTATTCCATTGTTTCCGCGGTATATGATGTGCCGCCGGGTGAAGTTTGGCAGGAAGAAAGTCTTGCCGCGCTTCGCGCGGACTGCCATGCCCATGGGCTGGCATTTGAAGTGGTGGAATCCATCCCGGTGTCAGAGGATATCAAACTAGGCACAGAAAAACGGCAGCGGCATTTGGATGTTTATTGTGAAAACATCCGGCGCTGTGCGCGGTATGGTGTAAAGTGTATCACATACAATTTTATGCCGGTTTTTGACTGGACGCGCACCCAGCTTGACAAAGCCGCGCCGGATGGTTCAACCAGTCTTGTCATGTACCGCCAGCAGCTTGCGGGCTTAGACCCTTTGCGGGATGATATCCATTTGCCGGGTTGGGATGCAAGCTATTCACAGCAGGAAATCCGCGGGTTATTCCGGGCATATGCCGCCTTAGGGGAAGAGGGCTTATGGAAAAACATTGAGATTTTCTTAAAACAGGTGATTCCGGTTGCGGAAGAATGCGGCGTCCGCATGGCGCTGCATCCGGACGACCCGCCATATCCGATTTTTGGTTTGCCGCGCGTGGTGACAGGGGAGCAGAATATTGACCGCTATCTTGCCATTGCCGATTCGCCAGCCAATGCGCTGTGTTTATGCACCGGTTCGCTTGGCTGTGTGGAATCAAATGACATTCCAAAGCTGGTGCGTAAATATGCGGCAAAAGACCGCATTGCCTTTATGCACATGCGCAATGTGCAGATTTTAGACGATGGTTCATTTGAGGAACGGGCACATTTATCCTCTTGCGGCAGCTTGGATATGTATGAGATTGTAAGCGCGCTGGTGGAAAATCATTTCCAGGGTTATGTCCGCCCCGACCATGGGCGGATGATTTGGGGCGAAACCGGCAAACCCGGTTATGGATTATATGACCGTGCGCTTGGCGCGGCATATTTAAACGGCTTATTTGAAGCCTGTGAAAAGGGGCAGAAAAAATGAAAAATCGGTTTGAAAACACCTTGCAGGGCAAGGTATGTGTGGTGACAGGGGCAGGCGGCGCCATTGGCGGGATGTTTGCCAAAGCATTGGCAGAAGTGGGCGCAAAGGTTGCGGTGCTCGATCTGAATTTACAATCTGCCCAAACGGTTGCGGATGAAATCCATGCGGCAGGCGGCACAGCTTTTGCTTATGAAGCCAATGTTCTAGAGCGGGAAAGTTTAGATGCGGCACATGAAAAGATTCTGCGGGATTTGGGCGCGTGTGATGTGCTGGTGAATGGGGCAGGGGGCAATAATCCGCGTGCCACAACCGATAATGAATTTCATTTTGAAGCGGATATGATTCAAAACTGCAAAACATTTTTTGATTTGGAGAAATCGGGTGTTGAATTTGTTTTTGCGCTCAACTGGCTGGGCACATTGCTGCCAACCCAGGTTTTTGCCGCGGATATGATTGGGCGTTCGGGCAATATTTTAAATATCGCCTCTATGAATGCGTATACGCCGCTGACCAAAATCCCGGCATATTCAGGCGCAAAAGCGGCGGTTGTGAATTTCACCCAATGGTTAGCAACTTACTTTGCAAAATCAGGCATCCGTGTCAACGCAATCGCCCCAGGGTTTTTTGTAGGCAACCAGAACCGAAAATTATTATTCCGTGAGGATGGCACGCCAACGGCGCGCACCGCAAAAATATTGGCAGGTACACCAATGGGGCGTTTTGGAGAACTAGAGGAACTGATTGGCGCGGTATTGTTTTTGCTGAATGATACAGCAGCCGGGTTTATTACCGGAGCGTGCATCCCGATTGATGGCGGCTATTCGGCATATTCCGGCGTCTGACCCATAGGAGTCCTGTGATGAAAAAATCTCATATTTTACTATTGGGTGCCTTGCTGCTGCTGCCCGGCTGTGGCAGGGCAGAGGCGGATACACGTACCATCATCCGCATTGGGCATAACCAGTCAACAAACCATCCGACCCATATTGCGCTGGAGGCATTTGAAACTTTTATTGAACGGCAGTTAGGGGAGCAATACAATGTAGAAGTGTTCCCAAGTGAATTATTGGGTTCCCAAAATGAAATGGTACAGCTTACCCAAACCGGTGCAATTAATTTTTGTGTTGCCTCCAATTCACTGCTGGAAACTTTTAGCAAAAACTATTCGTTATTTAACCTGCCCTATTTATTTTCCAGCAGTGAAGCTTATCATGCCGCGATGGATGACAAAGCGATAACAGGTCCAATTTTTGAGTCCACCAAGCAAGCGGGGTTTGAAGCCGTGACCTGGCTGGACGCGGGCACCCGTAATTTTTATACGGTAGACCGTCCGATTGAAACGCCAGCCGATTTAAAAGGGTTAAAAATCCGGACGCAGCAATCGCCAACCAATGTGGAAATGATGCGGCTGCTTGGCGGTTCGGCAACGCCGATGGGGTTTGGCGAAGTGTATACGGCATTACAGTCCAAGGTGATTGACGGGGCGGAAAACAATGAAATGGCGCTTACAGATAATGGACATGGGGATGTTTGCAAATATTTTCATATGATATGCACCAGATGATACCAGATATTTTGATTGCAATCTGGCATTTTTAGAAGGCTTCCTGCTGAGCAACGCGCGGTTTTTGAACAAGGTTTTGCGCTGATTAATGCCGTACGCGGGAGGAATGGGGCAAAGCAGTTGGAAAGCGCCAAAGAGAAAGCCCCAGCCGCAAGGCGTTATTTTTAACTATCCGGATACAGCGCCATTTGAACAGGCGTGTCAGCCGCTGCATGAGTCCATGCTGCAAAGCAATCCGGATTTGCAGCCGGTGTATGAAGCGATACAAAAGCATAATCAGCAGTTCAGCACAGTCATAAAAAGGAAAGGAGAGCAATATGGCAGCATACGCAAAGTGATGAATCACATTTTATATGTTGTGGCAGGCGGCAGCTTTCTGGTGATGTGGTGCTGACTTGCTGGCAGGTGCTGGCACGTTATGTCCTGGGAAATCCCTCCACATGGTCAGAAGAAATGGTATCATATTTATTTGCCTGGGAAGTCTTTTTGGGGCGTCGCTGGTGACAGGGGAACGCGGCATATGAATATTCCGATTTTGGTGGAACGGATGCAGCCCAAATCCCGGTTATTTTTTTCCGTCTTTGGGGAATGTATTGCGTTTTTATTTTCCGCGATTATTTTGGTCTATGGCGGCGTCAAAATTTCCAGCTTAGCCATGGGGCAGATGACCTCTTCTTTAGGGGTAGCAGTGGGGGTTTTTTATATTGTCCTGCCATTATGCGGCATACTCAATATGCTGTATACCATTTTGAACATTGTGGATATTTATCAAAGCAGCAAGCAGGGGAAGGGGGCGTGAAGCAGTGGCAATAGAAGCGTTACTGATGATTCTGGTGGTACTGATTGTCCTGTTAGCAGTTGGCGTCCCAATTGCTTATGCAATCGGCATTTCTTCCCTTGCGGCAGTATTGCAGGCAGTACCGCTGGATATTTCAGTGGTGACAGGTGCGCAGCGTATTTTTGTCGGTATGAGTAAATTCAGCCTGACGGCAATTCCATTCTTCATTCTTGCAGGCAACCTGATGAATCAAGGCGGCATTGCAAAACGCCTTGTAGATTTTGTGATGGCACTGCTGGGCAAAATGCCAGGGGCATTGCTGGTGACAAATATCGGTGCGAATGCGTTATTTGGTGCCATTTCGGGTTCAGCGTCAGCGGCGGCGGCAGCGGTTGGCAGCATGGTGGAAAAGGGCGAGGAAGAACAAGGATATGATAAGGCATTATGCGCGGCGACCAATGGCGCGTCAGCCCCTGCGGGGCTGCTCATTCCGCCATCTAATGCGCTCATCACTTATTCGCTTGCGGCAGGGGGCACATCGGTTGCGGCATTATTTTTAGCGGGATATGTACCAGGACTCATTTGGGCAGTTGCCTGTATGATTGCGGCAGTATTTTTCGCAAAAAAAAGAGGGTACCGGGGAGTATCCAGCGGATGGAAAACCCTTGGCATGGCAACGTTAAAAGCATTGCCGGCATTATCACTGATTGTTGTGGTAATCGGCGGGATTGTCGGCGGGATTTTCACCGCGACAGAAGGTTCTGCCATTGCGGTTGTCTATGCGTTAATTTTGGGCATTTGTTATCGGAATATCACATTGCGTTCTTTTTGGAATATCACGATAGAAAGCGCCAAAATGAGTGGGATGATTGTGTTTTTAATCGGGGTATCCAATATTTTAGGTTGGGTGATGGCATTCACACAGATACCGCAGGCAATTTCCGCGGCGCTGTTGGGGCTGACCAATAATCCGATCATTATTTTGCTGATTATGAATATCATCCTGCTGATTGCAGGGACATTTATGGATGTTACACCTGCAATTTTAATTTTCACGCCATTGTTTTTACCGGTTGTGAAAACATTCGGGATGGACCCAGTACAATTTGGGTTAATTCTTGTGTATAATCTCTGCATTGGGAATATCACACCGCCGGTTGGCAATACGTTATTTGTTGCAATTAAAGTTGGGCGGTCATCGCTTGCCAAAGTGATGCCATATATGCTGGGATATTATGCAATGATTTTACTTGGGCTGCTGCTTGTGACTTATGTGCCAATGGTCAGCTTAGGATTGCCGCAGCTTGCAGGATTGTTATAGTCAGCATATGTTTTTTTAGATTTTTGCAAAATAGATGCCCAAAACCCGATCATAATGGGTTTTGGGCATATTGCATGGTTTATTTATTGGCGCAGTAAGTCCAAATATTTTTGGTGTTCCTCATCAGGGATTCCCAGTAACGCCATGGCGTCCAAGGCAGAGCAATTAAGGCTTTGCATAATGTTTTGAATGGATTTCAGATTCGCACGCGTTTCGCCACGCGCTATACCACGCGCTTCACCGCGAGCCTCGCCGCGTGCTTCGCCGCGAGCCAGACCGCGAGCCTCAATCACATCACTAAAATTACACATCGCGTTCATCTCCTTCCTTAACCCTTGTGTCAAATCAATTTCAAAGGTGTCTTGTAAGGTGATTTGTTTTTCCTTTACTGTAAGTGTTGAGGAAAATACTGTGCTAAGCAGGCTTAATATATCAGGTTTTGCCTGCCCCTCAGCCTCCCCAAAACATATCATAATCACCGATAACAAATCATAATTTTCCTTGGCTTCTGCCAGTTCACCAACCATATTTTCTTTGGTAATCTGATACTTGGTGATGGTATTTGTTTTGTATTTTGGTGGGTTCATACAAATCCAAATGGAATAGACTTTTTTAATTTTCCCATAATCATCCCCAGTAAATTCTGTGCCTTTTTGTGAGGATATGATACGGCAGCAGTAATAAATGGCACGTTTAATCAGCGGATAACCTGGATAAAAATTGTTTTGGGCTTCAATGTTGATAATCAGCCTGATTTTTTCATGGGTATGCGGGACAACTGCTGTGAATTTGATATCATAATAGATAACTCCTTCACGTTCAGAAATATCCTCTGTATTCATCCCTTTGATTACCATTGTATCCGGGGATACAGCCTCTGTACTGATTTCTGGTTCCCCTTCAATACACTGCATCACTTCATCAATGGTGCAGCCTTTATATTCGGTTAAACATTCCCGCATAATCCATGCTAAAATGGATTTTTCGGATAAGATCCTTTTACAAGCGGCATCATATTTTGTTTTATCGTTCATATCTATATTCCTATCCTGTCCTGGTATCTTTACTATATACGAAATTGCCGCTAAAATCAATGTCTGATTGGTAAAATAAATATCCAATTTATATGATATCTAAATGAATGCTGTTTATGCTGCCATGCGGCACAGTAAAAGGGGAGGGGCTTGCCCCTCCCGCTTGCTGTATATGTTTAAATTTTCACCAGTTCATATGCGCGGGTGCCTAACCCGATTTTTTCCCCATGGATCAGTGCTGCTTCCCAATTGGTATCCGGGTGCGCCATTTGGAATTTATCTTTTGAAGAGCATCCGCATGGCGGGTCTTGCCCAATGATGGACGCAGGGTTGACTGGCATCGCATTCACTGCGTCAATACATGCCTGGTCAAGTGCAACCGGGTCAAAGGATGCAAACATCCCGACATTTGGCACAATCGGTATGTCATTTTCCGCATGGCAGTCACAGTTTGGTGATACATCAATCACCAGCGAGATATGGAAGCATGGACGTCCATCCACAACCGCTTTGGTATATTCCGCAATTTTATAATTGAGCACATCAAATGATTCATCATAATTACAGCCAATGGCATCCCGTGGACACATCGCAATGCACCGCCCACAGCCGACACATTTGTTATGGTCAATTGATGCTTTTTTATCCGTAATGGATAACCCGCCATGCGCACAGATTTTCATGCACATCCCACAGCCAACACAGCGGCTTGGATTGACAGAAGGCTTGCCCGCGTTATGCTGTTCCATTTTGCCGGCGCGGGAACCGCTTCCCATCCCAATGTTTTTCAGGCAGCCGCCAAACCCAGCATTTTCATGCCCTTTGAAATGGGTTAATGAGATCAACACATCCGCATCCATAATGGCACGTCCGATTTTGGCTTCCTTGATATATTCTCCGCCTGCCACAGGCACGCAGACTTCATCTGTTCCTTTAATGCCATCGGCAATAATCACATGGCAGCCCGTCGAAAATGGTGTAAAGCCATTGAGATATGCCGCGTCAATATGTTCCAGCCCATTTTTCCGCCCGCCGACATATAAGGTATTGCAGTCGGTTAAAAATGGTTTGCCGCCCGCGTCCTTGACAAAATCCGCAACGGTTTTTGCCCAGTTGGGGCGCAGATATGCCAAATTGCCTGGTTCGCCGAAATGCAGTTTAATCGCAACAAATTTCCGGTCAAAATCAATATCGCCCATACCTGCCACAGCCATCAGCCGCGCCAGTTTTTGCTGTAAGTTTTCTGTCAATGAAGTGCGGAAATCAGCAAAATATACTTTGGATTTTTCCATTTGTGTTCTCCTTTCAAGTTCGGGGAAAGCCTTATCATAATACTCACTCTAACATATGGAGTACACTCCAAGTCAAGCACATTTATACCACATTGACAATCTGAAATCCAGCTGCTTTTTTTAACCGGTTGGCAACTGCCAGCCCTAACCCTTCATCTGATGGACACTGCGCCCAGATCTCGTCGACATATACAGGGTCAAAAGCACGCAGCGCGTCAAAAATGCACCGGGCTTGGGTCTGTACATCCTCTGCTGCACCAATAATCCGCCGTTCATGTAAGTCAAATTGGAATGCGCATTCTGAAAAACAAATAATCCCCGCAGTTAATGACGCATGGCGGGTGATATATGCCGCAGTGCGCTCAGGGTCGCCGCAAACAACCGTAACCGGTATATCCGGCGCATAATGCCGGTATTTCATCCCCGGGGCAGAAACCTGCACATCATCACCGATTTCTTCCCGCAGGGCGCGGTCAATCTCCACTTTGCCCAATACCTGTTCCAATTGTTCCAGTGAAACGCCGCCGGGGCGCAGCAGACGCGGCGTTTGTCCAATGAGTGAAACCACAGTGGATTCCACACCGACTGCACAAGGTCCGCCCTCGACAACGGCAGGGATTTTGCCGCCTAAGTCCAGCCGCACATGTCTGGATGTTGTGGTGGATGGGCGCCCGGATAAGTTTGCGGACGGCGCCGCAAGCGGCAAGCCGCATTCCCGGATAAGCGCCCGCGCAACCGGGTGCGACGGCAGGCGGATACCAACGGTATCCAGCCCCGCGCTGACAACATCCGGGATACAATCCGCTTTGGGCAGAATCATGGTAAGCGGCCCCGGCCAAAAGGCGGCGGCAAGCTGCCGCGCCGTTTCTGGCACCGTGCGCACAAGCCCTTGCAGCTGTTCCACATCTGCAATATGCACAATGAGAGGGTTGTCCTGTGGACGCCCTTTGGCTTCAAAGATTTTTTTCACAGCATCAGGGTTCAGCGCGTTTGCGGCAAGCCCATAAACCGTTTCCGTTGGCATCCCGACCACTTCCCCGGCGCGCAGCAAAGCGGCAGCCTGCCCTAATGCGTCCGGGTTTTTTACCGGGTTCAGCAATAAGGTTTTCAATGTATTTCTCAATCCCTTCGATATCTACCCCCATGCCGGCTTGCCGCCTGGGGGATTTTTTCTTTTGCATTTTGATGGTTGTATTTCTATTATACAGTCTGCATATATGGAAAGTCAAAAATAATACAGCATAGCCCCTTAAATTTTAATGTGCCCTATGATATAATAAACGAAATACCATATTTGAAAGGTGAAAAAAAGGGATGCAGCTTCTTAGGAAAATCCAGAAACAAGGACATACCCTTCATGCGGAGGCACTTGCTGATTTTTGCCGCCAAATGGGCAGGCTGCTGCGCCGCGGGCGTTCGCCCAGCGAATGCTTTGCGGCAATGGCTGGCGGGGCAAATTCCCCCGCCGAAGAACGGCTGTATTTGGAAATGCGGCAGTATGTGCAAAATGATACCGTATCCGGCGCAATGCGCAAAACCGGCGTATTCCCGGATTATGTGTGCGATATGGTGCAGCGCGGTGAGCAATCCGGCAGGACAGAAGAAAACCTTGCAACCCTTGCCACCTATTTTGAGCGGGAACGGGTGGCAAGCGCCAGCCTCAGCGGGCGCGCGACCTATCCGGCAGTGATGGCAGCGCTTTCCACAGCAATTTTAATTGTGGCAAGTGGTTTTGTGCTGCCTGTTTTTGCTGACCAGTTTGCGGCGCTTGGTTTATCCTTTTCGCCGTTTGCGCGCGGCGCAATGGCAGCAGGCAAATGGCTTTCCGGCTTTTCCGGGCTTGCTTTGGCAGGCATTGCGTTTGCCGGCACATTATTATATCTAATGCTGCAAAACAGCGGGTGGAAAATGTTTGAAAACACAGCGCTTGCCCGCAAAATGGCAGCAGGCAGGTTTGTTGCGGCGCTTGCTATGTTTTGCCGGTGCGGTGTGCCGGAAAACGCTGCCATTGAATATGCCGCCGCATTATCCAGCCATCCGGAAATTGCGGGCGCGGTATCCCGGATGCGTGAAAAACTGGACGCTGGACGCCCGCTGCCCGCGGCGCTGGCGTCCAGCGGTTTGGTCACCGGCATTGCGCTTGGGCGGCTGCGCGCCGCCGGACAGGCAGAATTTATGTTGGATGAAGCTGCCGCACGCATGGCGGCGGATACCTCCGCGCGCATGGAGCGGTTATTATCCCGGCTTGAACCGGTGATTGTTTTGCTGCTCAGCGCGGCGGCTGGTGCAATTATGTTGTCTGTGATGCTGCCGCTGCTGGGCGGGCTGGCAGCAATGGGATGAAAGAAGGGGAAAGCATTGCGTCAGATTGCCAAAAGCCTGCTGACTGCCTGTTTGATTTTCCTGCTTTTCTGCGGCGGGATTTTAATCATCAGCGATTGGATGGCAACCGAAGGACGGCGCGCCTTGCAGCATGAACTTGAACTTGCGGTACAGCACTGTTATGCCGTAGAAGGGCGGTATCCGCCCAGCTTGCGCTATTTGGAACGCCATTATGGCATTCGTACTGCAAACCGGCGCTATCAGGTCGAATACCGCAGTATTTCTGCGGGCCATGCGCCGGAAATCCGGGTCAAACGGGTGGAAGGAGGCGCTTGGGCATGAAAAGATGGCGGATTGCCCGCGATCCAGTCCATCAGGCTGGCAGGACATTTGTGCTCGCGTTTTTTTTAACATTTACCATATTAGGGGTGCTGCTGACCATGCAGGCAGTCCGGGTTTTTCGCGGCATTGACCAGCGTGCGTTGGATACCCATACCCGTGCTGTGCCGCTTGCCTATCTCACAGGCGCTGTGCGCCGCGCAGACGCCACAGGCGGGGTTGGCATTGCATTTCTGCCAGACGGCGAACAGGCATTGCGTACCCGGGAAAACGGGCATACCTGGCTTTATGTCTGCCGGAACGGTTATTTATATAAGCAAGGGTATGGGCGCGATGCGGATACCGCAGAGCGCTTGTGCCGCGCAGGCACCATGCGCCTGCGCTGGCTGGGCGGCACAATTTGTGCCGATTATACCGCGCCGGACGGCGGCAAAATGACATTGCTGCTTTGCCAGCGCGGAACAGGGGGGACGGCATGAAACGGTTAAGCCGCACAAGATTATTCCTGTTTGAAATGATGGTCAATCTGCTGGTGTTCTGTGTTGGCGCGGCAATTTGCCTGATGGCATTTGCCAAGGCATATGCGCTCAGCGCAGAAAGCCGTGTGTTGTCCCAGGCACAGCGCACCGCGGAAAATGCCGCCATGGCATTGCGGTCGCTCGATGGCGATGTATCCGCGCTGCCTTATCTTTTGGATGGGCAAATGCAGGATGGCAAGTTTATTGCATGGTACAGCCAGGACTGGCAGCCTGTGGCAGAAGAAGACAGCATTTATCAGATGGAAGTATCCGGGGAAATGGGGGAAAACCATGTGTTAAACCTGAAAATTATCATATATTCCCCTGCGCATGAAGCAGTGCTCACCCTGCCGCTGCGCCAATATACCGGGGACGCCCAAAAAAGGGGGAACACATGAAAAAACATAGAAGCAGTCTTGCGGTTGGCTTTCCAACCATTGTGAACCTTTTGCTGCTGCTTGCGTTTACCTGCCTGGCGCTTTTATCGCTCAGCCGTGCCAAGGCTGACCAGATGGCAGCCCGCCATAGCTGGCGGGTTTCCAGCGGGTATTTTCAGGCGGACAGCCGCGCCGAACAGCTTCTCGGCGCGATGGAAGAAGCTTTCGCCTTGCCGCCCGGCGAGGCAGGCGTTGAGATTGAAGCCTGGCTCAATGACCAGGGGATTGCCGCATTTTATGACCAGACAGCAGCATTGCTGTCTTTTACCCTGCCTGCTGGCGAGGCTGGAACACTGCAAATCACGCTGCACCTGCTGCCAAATGGGTTTGAAATTACTGAATGGCGGCTGACGCCCCATGAGCAGCCAAGTTCATAAACCGGACGTAATATTCTATCGGAATGATTGCGTCCGGTAATTTTTTTGCCCACAGGCAGCATGAGGTTATCCACAGTTAAAGTCCTGTTATCCACAAGGTTATCCACATAGATTTGACACAGCATAGGATACAAAACGTAATATCACATAAAAATATTACAAAATGTCGATTTGTAAATGCCGCGCTATCCACTTTCCGCACAGTTTTATGCACAGGAATTATTACAGTTTGTAACCGGTTTGTAAAGCTGACCGGCAGAATAAGCGGCTTTTTTGTCGATACTTTGTGATAAAGCTGTGAATACTGTGGATAACCCTGTGTAAAACTGTGCCCAGTTGTGCATAACTTTGTGGATATGTTGATAACCATACGTTATTACACAGGTGGTTCGCCGCAAAAGCCTGTTTTGCTTATAACCCACTGTAATGATTGCCACGCCGGATATTTCCATGGGGGAAAAGGGCAAAGATAGAACAAAACCAATGGGTGTGTATAATCCAGGCAGGCTTGTGGCATGCTGAAAACGGAATATCGAAAGGGGTTTTGAATCAAATGAATGAAGAAAACACACCTGTGCAGGGCAATGAAGCCCCGGAACATGACAGTATTACCCAAACCGGTTCAGTCACTGCCCGCAATGCACATGGCACCATCCACTGTATTACCATCGTGGGGCAGATTGAAGGCCACATGGAGGCGCCGCAGGCGACGAAAACCACAAAATATGAACACATTATTCCACAAATCACCGCTGTAGAAGAAGCCGATGACATTGACGGCCTGCTCATCCTGCTCAATACCGTGGGCGGGGATGTGGAAGCTGGGCTTGCCATTGCCGAGCTGATTGCCGGTATGCACAAGCCGACAGTTTCCCTTGTGCTTGGCGGTGGGCATTCCATTGGCGTGCCGTTGGCAGTTGCCGCAAAACAGTCTTTCATTGCGCCGTCTGCGGCAATGACAATCCATCCGGTGCGCATGAGCGGCACAGTGATCGCTTCGCCGCAGACTTATGCTTATTTTCGTTCCATTCAGGAACGCATTACCGCGTTTGTCACACAGCATTCCCATATCAGCCCCGCCGCCTTTACCAACCTCATGATGGCAACCGATAATATGTCGGCAGATGTCGGCACTGTGATTGGCGGGCAGGAAGCGGTTGCCCATGGGCTGATTGGGCGTGTAGGCAGCCTTGCAGACGCGCTGGACGCCCTGCATGGCATGATTCGCAGGTGATTATTCCGGGTCTGCAATCACCCGTTCTTCTGCCTCCTGCTGGATGCGGATGATTTCATCACGCAGGCATTCATTCTTTTCCAGCAGGCGTGTGAGTTCATTGAATAAATATAAATATCCTTTTTTGTAATTCATATGTAACTGCTCCTTTCACGACATAAAACGACATTATTTTATCACACTTCACCTATTTCTACAAGAGAAAAGCATTGTAAATTAAATAAATATAAAAGAACACGTCGTATTATAATGGATTTTGCAAGAGAATGTGATATCTTATTGTCTTGTAATAATGGGCATATAATAGGGAAAACGCGCAATAGGGGAGGTGATAAAAAATGTTTCGGCTTGAACGGCGTGAATTTGTCAACAAAACTTTCCGTTTGCCGTTGACGCTGGTTGAAGAATTGCAGGAATTGGCACAGTATAAAAATATGTCAATGAACCAGCTCATTATCAGTTGCTGTGAATATGCACTCAATAACCTGGATGAAGAAGATAAGCCGATCCAGGTTGGGAATGATAACCTGCGGATGGAATGAGAAAAAGGGGAAAAAGCCGGGATACCAAATGCAGCAAACCTGCTTGCTTTGGATTCCGGTGTTTTTTTTGCAAATATTCCTGTTCAAACAGCCCGTGTTTTGGTATACTGTATATGATATGGAATAATCCCGGCAGGTATTGCCGTGGGCCATGCGAAGCCTATAATTGCGGCTGCTGAATTTTGAAGAGAAAGGAATCCTGAACCATGAAACTAACCCTTGAAAGCTTGGGGCATAACTTATCCTGGAAAGGCTATCGACTGCCTTCTTATGATATCGCCATGGCGCGCGAAGCGACAGCGGCAGCGCCCACTTGGCTGCATTTTGGCGCAGGCAGTTTGTTCCGCGCATTCCCGGCGGCATTAAGCCAGCGCCTGCTGACCGCGGGGCTGTCCAAAACCGGTATTATTTGCTGTGAAAGCTATGACGAGGAACTGATTGACCGGGTTTACCGCGCCAATGATAACCTGTCTATTCTGGCAACTTTATATGCGGATGGACATATCCAAAAAGAAATCATTGCTTCTGTCACAGAAAGCCTCAAAATGAGTGAGGATATGGCGCGGCTGGAACAAATCTTCTGTGCGCCAAGTTTGCAGATGGTTACGCTGACGATTACCGAAAAAGGGTACACCATCCGCGATAATGACCGCAATTTTGTGCCGGATTTTGCATGGGATGCTTCTGTCGGCCCCAAATCCGCCGCCGCTTCTTTCTTTGGACGGTTGGCAGCGCTGTGCCTGAAGCGCAAAGCCGCAGGCGCCGCGCCAATTGCAGTCGTTTCGCTGGATAACTGCCAGAATAATGGCGTGCGTGTGCGCCGCGCCATGATGGATATGGCAGAAGCCTGGGTGGATGGCGGCTTTATTACACAAGAGGATTATGAATGGCTTGTCAATCAAATCGCTTACCCGCTTTCCATGATTGATAAAATCACCCCGCACCCAGATGACCGCGTGACCAAACAACTGGAAGCCGATGGGCTGGAAGGTGTGCGCCCCTTTACAACCGCAAAGGGCACTTCCGCCGCGGTATTTGTCAACACAGAACGCCCACAGTATTTGCTGATTGAGGATCATTTCCCCAATGGCCACCCGCCGCTGGAACAGCTTGGCATCATTTTCACCAGCCGCAAGATTGTTGACAAATCTGCCCATATGAAAGCCTGCACCTGCCTGAACCCCATGGATACTGCTTTGGGCATTTATGGCTGCCTGCTCGGTTATAAAACCGTGCATGAGGAAATGAAAGATCCACAGCTTGTCAATCTTATCACCCGCATGAGTGAGCTGGAAGCCATGCCAATGGTTGAAGATCCCGGCGTTATTAATCCATCGGAATTTTTGCATGAAGTATTAAGCGAACGCTATCCGAACCCATTCCTGCCGGATACGCCACAGCGTACCGCGACAGATACTTCACAAAAACTTGCCATTCGGTTTGGTGAAACCCTGTATGCGTATTATAATTCCCCAATTCCAATGCACCGGGTATCCCATCTGACCTATATCCCGCTTGTTTTGGCAGGCTGGCTGCGTTATCTGCTGAGTGTGGATGACAATGGCAATCATTTTGAACGCAGTCCCGACCCGATGCTGCCATATCTGGATAAAGTCCTTGCGGGCATCACCCTGGGCGGTGACCCGGCAAAGGAAAAACAGTTATATCCACTGCTTTGCAGCAAGCCGATTTTCGGCGCCAATCTGTATGAAGTCGGTTTGGCTGACCGCGTCACAGAAATGTTTATCGAACTCACCCGCGGGCCGGGCGCAATCCGTGAAACGCTGAAAAAATACTGTGGCGAATAAAAAATTCCCCCGAAAAGTGTGGGAGGGAACCCCATAGGGTTCCCTCCCACTTTTTTTCTTTTGCAGCGCTGCCTTCAAGCAGGGTTGCCATAAACCAGCGCAGATTTAACAGGAACATTTCCCGCATACGGCTGTCTTTCCGGTTTTCTCCGGGCAGTTTTTCGGCTGCCGCACAGGTGTCCAAATAATGCTGGCGGACAAATTCCTGTCCCTTTGATATCACACCATCTTGCAGTAATGATAACCGGAAATCAACCGACCGTGACCATGGAAAGGTATCTTCAAATAAAATTTCTTCCCGGTGGTACCATGGGTACCCACCGAATAATTCATCCGCGCATTCCCCCGACTGGCATACCGTAAACCCTTTTTTGACTGCCGCGCAAAACAGCAATAAAGAGGAATCCACATCTGCCATGCCGGGCAGATCACGTCCATCCACAGCGGGCAGCAATGCCGCGCATAATGCTGCATTTTCCAAAATCACTTCATGATGTTCACTGCCAATGGCATCCACCATCATTTGAATATACTCTGCGTCACTATTCGGCTGGAATATACTTTTTGTAAAATATTTTTCATTGTCCCGGTAGTCTACCGACCAGGTATGTAACTGCCGGTTTTGCTGTTTGTATGCCCGCGCCGCAAGCATGGATAAAATAGAAGAATCCAGCCCGCCAGATAGAAAGGTACAAAGCGGCACATCACTGACAAGCTGCCGGGAAGCAGCATCTTCAATCAGCATTTTGGTATGTGCCAGTGTTTCTTCCGGGTTATGCGGATGTTCTGCCGCATGAAGCGTCCAATAAGCGTGCAGATGGAAGCCTTCCGGTGTCAGCACTGCATAATGTCCTGGCAATAACTCTGTGATCCCTTCAAAAACACCGAAACCCGGCGGGCGTGCCGGCCCCAATAATAACACGGAACGCAGCCCATCCGCGCCGACGCGCGGCTGCACGGCTGGATGGCACAATATCGCTTTGATTTCAGAACCAAAGACCAGCCCATCTTTTTGACGGCTGTAAAATAACGGTTTTACACCCAGCCGGTCACGGCAAAGAATCAGTTTCCGGTTTGTTTTGTCCCATAACGCAAATGCGTAAATGCCATTGAGCCGCGCAAATGCGTCTGTGCCCCATTCCAGATAAGCATGGAGCAAGACTTCTGTATCTGAATGCCCGCGGAAGATATGCCCTTTTGCCAGCAGCATGACCCGTAAATCCTCGGTGTTATATAACTCACCGTTATAAATCAAAATAATATTCCCGTCTGGCGATTCCATGGGTTGTTTACCGCCTTCCGGGTCAACCACAATCAGCCGCCGGTGTACCAACAGCGCCAAATCATCAACATATTGCCCGCCGGCATCAGGCCCGCGCGGCGTCAGCGCCCGCGCCATGCGTTTGCCGGTATCGGCAAATGCCTGCGCGCCGCCAGTATAATCAATCAGCCCAGCAATTCCACACATTGCCATCACTCCTTTTATAAATGCCAATATGCCATCAGTATATGCCCGCTTTTTACAAAAAAGAAGTAAAGCGTCTGTGAATATCTCGCAAATGTAATATAATGAGCTTGTGAGTTATGGGAATGTAGGGTATAATAGGTTTATAA
Source organism: uncultured Butyricicoccus sp. (assembly GCA_964017555.1). Taxonomy (GTDB): domain Bacteria; phylum Bacillota; class Clostridia; order Oscillospirales; family Butyricicoccaceae; genus Butyricicoccus_B. The sequence goes on from CAXHNU010000020.1 coordinate 28,635, forward strand.
CAGGTTTCCATGGGGGCATAGCTGCCCGCAGGAAAAAGAATCTGGCATATGAAGTGGGATAAAAAGGGCGGCCCGTCTGCTGCCAGCCTATTGAGGGGGCTAATTATGGAAAATATAGTGCATACCCCTGAGATCTGGGTAAAGACCTTTGGGGATTTTGGGATATTCTATCAGGGCAAGAAAATCAGCGCCCCGTTAGAGCGTTCCAAGAAATTGATGGATATGGCGGAATATTTGGTGACCAACCAAAACCGTGCCGTGCCAAAAGATGAACTTTATGAGCTGCTTTGGCCAAATGAGGAAAGCAGCAACCCACGCAACGCATTAAAAACACTCATCCACCGTTTTCGGATGTTGCTGGTGCAGGGGGGCGCGCCAGATGGATTGGAATTTATTTTGGTGCGCCATGGCACCTGTCAATGGAACCCAGGGTTAGATTTTGGCGTGGATGCGTTTATCTTTGATGAATTACAAAATGAAGCCGCTGCGGAAACTGATTTGCAGCGGCAAAAAGAACTTTTAAAAAGAGCAACAACCCTTTATCAGGGACGATTCCTGAATGAATCTGAAATTTGGATGGTTGCCCCGTCTACATATTACCATAGCTGTTTTTTGCGTGCAGTTTATCAGCTATGTGATTTGTTGCGCAGTCATGGCACACCGGAAGAAATTATCGAAGTTTGCCGTCCAGCCCTGCTGGTCGATGAACTGGATGAAACCATTAACCGGGAACTGATTTTGGCGCTGGTTGCCGCTGACCATGTGCAGGAAGCCAACAGCCATTATAACCATATCACAGAGTTATATTACAACCGTCTGGGCGTGCAGGTATCCGAGGAACTGCGTGAAGTTTATCGCCATCTTGCCGACAATGAACAAGCAGTCAATTTGGACGTTGATGAAATCTGTAATTCTTTGGAGGAAAATGCGTCAACCGATGGGGCATATGTGTGCGAATATAGTATTTTCCGGGATTTATACCGCATTGAAGCCCGCAGCCTGGAACGCTATGGCGGGCGGATGTTTTTGGCGCTCATTACCATTACCGATGCCCATTTACAGGTGCCGCCGCTGTCCACTTTGGGCAAAACCATGGATTTGCTGCTGGAAGTCATCAAACACTGCCTGCGCAAAGGGGATATTGTCGCCCGTTACAGCCCCGCGCAATATATCGCCCTATTGCCAACGGTTACGCTGGAAACCGGTGAACAAGTGCTGCAGCGTATTCGCCGCGCTTATCGCAAACAATATCCCAAATCCCGCGTAGTATTAAGCTGCAAACTGCGTCCACTGCGCCCGCTGGAACGGGAAGGGTTTGGCTCGCTTGCGCCGGAAACTGCCCCTGTGCCTTAAATTTTTGTCACTGAATACCGTCAGATATATCCGATATGTAACCAGGCGGTGCTATAATAGTGTTAAACGCAGGCAAAGCGCCTTAAACGAACTGCAATCAAGCTGTGATAAAATTACCGTAAGGCGTGCCGTAACAGCACACGAAAAATAGAACCATATGCCGGAAAGGAGGAAACGTATGCTGCTGCCCGCAATGGGTGAAATCCCCTATGAAGCACGACGGATGTATTTATGTATCGATGAATACCAGAATGGGGAAATCACCGGACGATTTTTCAGCGCATTTGAACCCGAAGCATTTACATTCTGTTCTTTGCTCGCCCTCATGCGCTATATTGATAACTTGCTTGACCGCACCATGATGACCCAGCGGTATGAAGAACGGCGCACACTCATGAAAGTCCCTGTCACTGGTGCGCCCGCCAAACCCCGTGAGGAATGGAAGACATTCCATTGCCCAACCGCCAAACTTGCAACCTTCTGCTTAAACATTCAATTCCGCCAAAATGCCACCTGGCAGGGGGAAGTCACCTGGCTGGAGCAAAAGCAGTCCAGTTTCTTCCGCAGCGGTTTGGAACTGTTCCGCATGATTGACGATGTATTATTGTACCACGCGTAACAGCGGGGTACCGTGCCAGAAAATTTTTTTTGCAGGCGGATACAAAAACTTCCCCGGGATACCCGATATGTAACCCAAATGTATCCGCCGCATGATATACTGGTTACAACAAAAGGGAACAGAAAACCAGAAAGGTCAAAATCCCTTGATCCCCAAAAGCCACAGCTTGTATCCAGTCAGGGATTGCACTTGGATACAACAGCGGCAAGCGGGAATCCACCCTCCATCAAAAACGGATATAAAAATTTCCCCGAAACCCCGCAAATGTAACCGATATGTACCCGCTGCATGGTATACTGGTTACAGCAAACAGGAAAGACGGAAGCAAACCGGAATGACAAAAAACAAACCGGTGATAAAAAACTTCCCGAAACCGAAAAAAATGTAACCCGGATGTATCCGATATATGATATAATGGATACAACAACAGGGAACAGTAAACCGAAAAAAACGGATATACAAAATTCCCTGAAACCCCGCAAATGTAACCGATATGTATCCACCGTATGATATACTGGTTACAACAAAAACAAGAAACACACACACAGTTGAGAATAAACCAAAATGACGACAACTTGAGAGGAGATACTACCATGAAAAGAAAAGCTGCTTTATTCCTTGCTTTGGCTATGATGTTTACAATCAACGCTTATGCTGCCGAAGGCGAATCATCTGGCGGCGCTTCCGAAAGCACCAGCGTTTCTACCACCACAAGTTCCGCACCGTCCAGCAGTTCCAGCGAATCCAGTTCTTCCAGTGAAAGCTCCAGCGAATCCAGCTCTTCCAGCGAAGGCTCTGGTTCTTCCTCCAGCAGCAGCGCCAGCGAATCCGCTTCTGCCAGCGCAGGTTCTGATTCCGGTTCCAGCGAATCCGCAGGTTCTTCCAGCGAATCCTCCAGCGCTTCTGAAAGCACTTCTTCCAGCGACAGCGCTTCCAGCGAAGGTTCTTCCGACAGCAGCAGCGATGCAGCTTCCAGCGAAGGCAGCAGCACAGATGCTTCTGCATCCGAAGGCGGCGCTTCTGACGCGACTGTAGACAGCACTCCGGCTGCTCCATCTGAAGACAAGGGTTCTGACGATGCAGGCGAAACTGCTGGTGAAACCGTAGATGCAGATAATACCGACGCTTCTGACGCAGACGAAGGCGACAAGGCTGATGACGCTGCACCGAGCGAAGAAGACAACACCGCAGACGACGCACAGGATCAGGACGCGGCTGATACAGAAGATGCTGACCAGGCGGACGATGCACAGCAGGACGAAACCGGCGAACAGGCTGGCAGCGATGCTGAAGAAGATGCAGCACCTGTAGAGGGCGGCGCAGCAGCAGGCGCGGTTGTTGAAGAACAGCCAGTAGAAGAAGTGATTATCGAAGAAGAAGAAATCCCGTTGGCTACTTTGGAAGAAGTCGAAGAAACAGCGGAAGTAGACGTCAATATTGTTGGCCGCGTATACGATGGCAGCAACGTTGTTTATGAAGCTTCTTACAGCACTTCGATTGCAGCAGGCGAAACCGTAGACCTCAGCCGTTTCATCTGGACAGATGTAGAAGGCATTGAACTCACCAGCGGTGCAGACGTTGTCACGGTTGACGAGGACAGCAGTGAATTTGAACTCAGCTACAAACTGCTTGACGGCTGGATGGTTGTTGAATAATTCAGAGGATCAAGGCAAAATCCAAAATAGAAACAAAAGGGAAACCGGTCAGCGGGGAAAAAGCTGACCGGTTTCTCTTTATGCCTGATATAAGCGGGGAATCAGGCTTGATAAAATGCCTGTATGCCAAGATAAGCGCTGTACAGGTCAATTTTAGAAATCACTTCAAATGGCGCGTGCATGGAAAGTACAGGGACGCCTGCATCCACCGTATCAATGTTCCGGTTTGCCAGATACATGGCGACCGTGCCGCCGCCGCCCTGGTCAACGCGCCCAAGCTGGGCGGTTTGCCATGCGACATTTGCCCCATCTAAAATCAGCCGTACCCGTGCCATCACTTCGGCAGAAGCGTCACTGGTGCCTGATTTGCCCCGGGAACCGCTGTATTTCATAATGGCAAAGCCACAGCCCATCCGGGCATCATTGCGGGATTCAGATACATCGGCATAATTCGGGTCATAAGCATTGCAGACATCGGTGGAAAGGCAGATGGAGTTTTCATAACAGATTTCCGGATAAACATCCTGTGTACGGCATAGATCTGCCATAAACGTATCAAAGAACCGGCTTTGCATCCCGGTAACGCCTTCGGAACCGATTTCTTCTTTATCCACCAGCAGGCAAACAGCGGTATTTTCCGGCACATCCTGCAACGAGAATAACGCGGTTGCAGCAGGGTAAGAACAGACGCGGTCGTCATGCCCATAAGCGCCAACCATGGTACGGTCAAACCCGATGTCGCACGCATCAAACGCAGGAACACAAGATAATTCAGCGGATAAGAAATCCGCTTCTGTCATACCATATTTATGATTCAGATATTCCATCACAGCAAGTTTGACTTTATCTTTGCAGTCTTTTTCGCTGTCAGACGGTTTGGTGCCGATGAGGATATTCATATTTTCCGCTTTAATGCCATCCGCCATTTTCTCCTGCATTTGCTTGCTTGCCAAATGCGGCAGCAAATCGGTGATGACAAATTTCGGGTCATCGGGCGCAGCGCCGATGGAAACACGCAGTTTCACCATTTTCCCATCCCGGCAGACGCAGACCGTGCCGCGCAGCTCCAGCGGGATTGCCGTCCATTGGTATTTTTTAATGCCGCCATAATAATGGGTTTTGAAATATGCCATATTTTCTTGTTCATAAAGCGGCACGGTGCGGATATCAATCCGTGGGGCGTCCAAATGTGCCGCTGTCAGGTGAATGCCTTCAGCAAGGCTTTTTTGTCCAATGACAGCCAGCGCAATGCCTTTTTCACGGTTGACACGGTAAATCCGGTCGCCGGGCTGCAATGCCATGCCGCGCTGATAGGGGGAAAATCCTGCGTTGCGTGCCAAATTGACCATCGCGGTTACCGCTTCGCGTTCGGTTTTGCCAATGTCCAAAAAGGCTTTATACCCTTCGGCATAGTCGGATGCCTGGTCAAAATCCACCCGGTCAAAGGCAGGTTTTTTGCTGTAAAAGAGTTCTTCAGAAGTCATTGTGGTGATTCTCCTTTTTCGATAATTTGTGCCCAGACGGTTTGCGCCTGTGCTTCTAATGCTGGGATAGACCCGTCATTTTCAATGAGATAATGGCAATGTGCTTGATAAAATGCTTGATCTGGCTGTGCATCAATCCGGGCAGCCGCCGCTGTCTGGGATAGCCCATCCCGCGCCATAATGCGCGCAATCCGCGTTTCACGTGAAGCAATGACACCAATGACAGATTCACAGAGGCTGTCCGCACCAGTTTGGAATAACGTCGGTGCATCATATAGGATAACAGCATGCCCATTTGCAGATAATTCTATCATTTGGGACAGGGAAGCCTCACGGATATAAGGAAATGTAAGCGCGTTTAACGCATTTAGCTTTGCCGGGTCAGCAAAGACAACGGCAGCTAATTTGGGGCGGTCGAGCTGTCCTGTGGGGGTTAAGATGTTGCCAAATGCTGTGCAAAGGGCATCCAGCATTGGCTGGCAATTACTGCACAAAGTGCGGTAAACGGCATCTGCATTGACACTGCCAGCGCCAAACCGCTGGAAACAGTTTGAAACAGCAGTTTTCCCCGCGCCAGAACCGCCGGTTAATCCAATAATTCTCATATCCAAGCCTGCTTTCGGGTTTTGCCTTTACTACTATGATACACCTGCTGCGATAAGATTGCCAGCCTTATCTTGGGCAGGCGCCAAACAGAGAAAGTTATTTTCGGATAAATGCCGCATCGGATTGCGCAGGATCTGTTTCATCGGATGTATAGCGTTCAACCGTCATATGCAAATCATATTTTTCCCGCAGGGCAATAATTTTTGCCATCATAGGAGAGGCATGATGGGCATTGATCGCCTCCTGGTTTTCCCAGCTATCAATCAGGAGCAGTGTTTCGGTATCATTGATGGGAAAAAAGTAGTCATATCGCAGGTTGCCGGGTTGCTGGCGGATATCATGGACAATGCCGCTGGCAAGCATTTCTTCCGCAAATTTTGCGGCATTCCCATTGACCCCATGGTAATAGATATTGATTGTGATTGCCATTTCTATTCCTCCAGAAATTTTGATAACGAATGATTTTATTGTAGCACAGGGATAAAAATTTTTCAATTCGTTTTGGGGGATACACACAACTGAAAAAGGGCAGAAAATACAGCTTGCCAGCATAGGATGGGGTATAGTAAAATGGGGATAATAGATTCGGACAGGAGGCTGCACCATATGAAAAAAGTGATTGCAATTGGCGAACTGCTGATTGATTTTGTGCCCCATCAAAAGGGGTGCGGGCTAAGTGAAGTGACAGATTTTGAGCGGGTCGCGGGCGGAGCGCCTGCGAATGTTGTAGCAGCGGCGGTAAGCCTTGGCGCGCCGGGGTGCATGGTATCACAAGTTGGGCAGGATGCGTTTGGGGATTATATCATCCACACATTGCAGCAAAACGGTGTGGATACACAATATGTTTTCCGGCATCCGCAGGCAAAAACCGCATTGGCATTTGTTTCGCTGGATGCGTCAGGCAACCGGGAATTTTCATTTTATCGGAATCCATCCGCGGATTTATATTTAGCGGAAAGCCAAATCACACCGGAAATGTTTGCGGATGCAGGGGCATTGCATTTTTGTTCTGTTGACCTGGTGCCATATCCGGTAAAGGAAGCGCACCGGAAAGCGATACAGCTTGCGCGGCAAGCAGGGGCATTGATTTCATTCGACCCAAATGTACGGTTAGCATTATGGGAAAGTGAAACCGCGTGTCAGCAGGCGATACGAGAATTTTTACCGGAAGCAGATTTGGTCAAGCTCAGCGACAACGAAATCGCGTTTGTCACAGGCTGCGAAGCGGAACGGCAGGCAGCGGAAAAATTATTTGCGCTGGGCAGTAAACTTGTATTGATTACCAAAGGCGGCGACGGGTCAGCGGTATACACCCAAACAGCGCAGGCATTTGCGCAGGCGTGTCCAACAGAGGTTGTTGACACCACCGGGGCAGGGGATAGTTTTGCGGGGGCATTTTTATACCAGCTCATGCGGGATGGCGTCACAGCGGATACTTTGGGCACACTGTGCGCAGAAAAGCTACAGGAATATTTAGAATATGCCTCCAAATGCTCCGCATATACTTGCGCTCATAAAGGCGCGGTAATGCCGACAGCGGCAGAGTTATCCAGATAATGCCGGATCATCAGGGTTTTTACACAAAATGTTTGCAGAAGATATCAGATTTCAATATTTTTTATGACCAGCGGCAAAGGCATTATTTTACAAATAATAGGGCATGATAAAATATCATACGCAAGAATCAGAAAAAATTTTTGTACAGGCTTGACAAAAGACCAAAGAACATGGAAAATAAATATGTGAGAGTTTTTCTTGCCCATCAGAAAACAGAGGGCATTTTTGGGAGATCGTGAGAGCGTGGAAACCATATCAACTGCTGTATATGTGTGCAAACACCGCAGCAACAGAGGAAGGATGGAACACATTGATTACGATTCAAGCATTAGGCGTATCCGAAGGGCTGGTAAAGGCGAAAGCATTTGTTTTGCGCGAGCCAGACCTCAGCGTCACCAAGCAAAAGGTGGAAGACATTGCGGCAGAACAGGCGCGGGTCGATGAAGCTGTGCAAACAGCGAAAGCACAAATCCAAAGCATCATTGAAGAAGCTGGCGAAACCCTTGGGGATAAGGCAGAAATTTTTGAAGCCCATTTAATGATGTTGGAAGACGAAGATTATATCGATGGGATGAAAGAAATCATCGCGGGGGAAAGCGTGTGCGCGGAATACGCGTGCAAAATCAACTGCGATAATTTCCAGGATATGCTCCGGGCAATGGACGACGAATATATGCAGGCACGTGCCGCAGATGTCGGCGACATTTCCATGCGCATTTTGAAAGTGCTGAAAGGTGTTGCAGACAATATGCTGGACACCATTATTGAGCCATGTATTATTGTGGCAAACGATCTGACGCCATCGGACACCGCAAAAGTGGGCACAAAGCCAGTTGAAGGGTTTATCACACAAATCGGCGGACGCACCAGCCATTCAGCGATTATGGCACGTTCCATGGGTTTGCCAGCGGCAGCCGGTGCAGGCGAACAGGCGCGTATCATTGAAAACGGGGACTATATCCTGTTAGACGGCTGTTCCGGTGAAATTGTTGTCAACCCGGAAAAAGAGATTGAAGAAGAATTTGACCGCAAAAAAGCGACATTTGACGAACAGCGCCGTATGCTGGAAACCTATCGCAACCAGCAGGGTGCAACTTCAGATGGGCATCGTGTGATTATTGAAGGCAATATTGGCACACCAGCCGATGCAGTCCGTGTGGATGAAATGGGCGGCGAAGGTGTTGGTTTGTTCCGTTCAGAGTTCCTGTTTATGGATCGCCCGGATTTGCCGAGTGAAGATGAACAATTTGAGGCATACAAACAGGCAGCAGAAACCATGTCAAACCGTCCTGTCATTATCCGTACTTTGGACATTGGCGGCGACAAGGAAGTGCCGGCATTAGCGCTGGAAAAAGAACAGAATCCATTTTTGGGTTATCGTGCAATCCGCATTTGTCTTGACCGTGAAGAATTATTCATGACCCAGTTACGTGCATTGCTGCGTGCATCTGCTTATGGAGATATCCGTATTATGTTCCCCATGATTTCATCTTATGAAGAGGTCATGAGTGCAAAAGGGATGGTAGCCAAAGCAAAAGAAGCGCTGAAGGCAGAAGGCATTGCCTATAATGACAATATCAAACTGGGCATTATGATTGAAATCCCAGTTGCGGCGATTTGCGCAGATATTTTGGCAAAAGAAGTGGATTTCTTCTCCATCGGCACAAATGATTTGATTCAGTATTCATGTGCGGTTGACCGGATCAATGACAAGATTTCGTCATTATACCGTCCATTGCATCCAGGGGTATTACGTCTGATTAAAATGGCAGCAGATGCAGCCAAAGCGAACAATATTGAATGTGGTGTCTGTGGTGAAATGGCAGGTTCTCGCGGCATGGCAAGTGTATTATGCGGTTTAGGCGTAACCAATCTGTCCATGTCAGCGTCATCCATTTTGGCAGCGAAATCCGACTTAGCGCATCACACATATGAAGAATGTGTGACTTTAGCAAACAGCCTGCTTGGCGGGCAGTCCGCGACAGCGAATGAAAGCAGCTTTGGATAATCGGAAGCAATAAAGCGGGTACAAAAACAAACAACAACAAATTTTCTCGATAGAACAAACAACAAACACAAATGCGCCGCATAAGCAAAGCGGCGCATTTTGTGTTTGGATAAAAAATTAAAATATAGCGAATTTTCTGTTATACTAGGACTGGATATATGAATGCAGAAGCGTGCAAAGCGGTTCGTCATCTTTCAAAAAGGTGGTGGGTGAAACATAAGGTTATTAGAATCTTAGTATATACAGCAGTATCTTAGTATGTACAGCAGTGCTGTTACATTTGTTTATCATAAACGCAAAGCAACCGCCCCCAGAACGAATCGTTAGACGGCTACTTTGTAGCCAATAACCTTGGCGAACCGCATTGCGGTACACGCTTCATGCAATTAGTATATCGCAAAGCCGCCCGGCTGTCAAGCCGGGCGGCGCGTTTA
>CAXHNU010000021.1:0-35858 GCA_964017555.1 uncultured Butyricicoccus sp.
TACGGTATTTGACCGTGCGGACAATATGGTCACGTCCATCCTGGTGGGCATAAACACCTGTCGGATGGTCACCCAGCGTCGCGGCTTTATAAGCGCGGTAGCGCCCTGCCATGCGCGCTTTTTCCTCCTGCATTTGGGCAAACAGCAGGATAATGCTGACCGCACAGTAAGGAATCCAGCCTGTCCATTGCAGGGTGATAATCGTGGTGCCATGGAACAGGGATGCCAGCAATGAGCAGACCACAAGCGACGCGCGATCCGCTTTGAAGGTGAACAAGTTATAAAACCCATTGCTGACCACATCCAGCCCGATAAACATGGCAATAAACTGGAGGATCATCAGCGTCATAATGGTCAGGTAAGCGTGTTCGGTATATTGGAAAACCGCTGGGAGCGGCAGCCCCATACCGCTTGCAACCGTGATATAAGTGGCAATCAGTCCGAATATCAGCACAATGATGCTGCGTTGTGCCAAATTGCGGGCGCGTTTTTTACAGTAGCGCTGTGCCTGTTTGGGGTCGCGAAATTCGATTTCATCTTCTTTATCGCGGGCACGTTCTTCTTCCTCGCGGCGCTGGCGTTCCAGCCGTTTGCGTTCCTTGCGGCTGAGTTTATCTTCTTTTTCGGCTTCCTCGGTCATAGCGGCAAGCTGGCGCGCCTGTTGTTCTGCATTTGCGCGCAATGCCTGGTCAACTTCCCATGGATCTGCCCCAGGGATACGGGGAATGCGCCCACTGACTTGGGATACATGACCATTGATTTGTGGGATACGTCCGCTTGCCTGGGATACCCGTCCACTGCCCTGCGGCACGCGCCCGCTGCCCTGCGGCACCCGCGGGATGCGCCCTGTCCCCTGCAATGGGATGCGCCCGGTTTGCGGCGGGATACGCCCTGTGCCTTGGGAAACACGGGGGATGGTACCTGTGCGCTGACTGACCCGCTGGCTGTTCACCCGCGGTACAGCGCCAGTGCGTTGGCTGACCCGCGGCTGTGGGCGCGGGGTTTTGGCGGTTTTATCGACTGTGCCGCTGACTTCGGCAATAATTTGGTTCAAATCATAATCGCTGCTTGACTGCGGCGGTATTGCAGCTGATGGTCTTGATGGCTGCTTCGGTTCTTCGTCGCCAATCAGCTTCCGGATTTCAGAAAGCTCTTGGGTATCGAACAGTTTATCGCTCATTCCGCTTCATCTCCTTTTCCTTCCATCCTGCGGCGTACCGCCTCATAAAGCAGCACAGCGGCTGCATTGGAAGCGTTCAGGGAATTGACCCTGCCGCGCATAGGGATGTTAATGATAAAATCACATTTTTCTCTAACAAGGCGGCTGATGCCTTTGCCTTCCGAGCCGATCACAAGGGCAGATGCCCCAGCAAAATCGGCGTCATACAGGCTGGTATTGCCATCGGCTTCGGCGCCAAATATCCAAATGCCGCGAGCTTTCAGGATATCCAGCAGTGCGGGCAGGTTGCCTGCCCGATGGATCGCAATATGTTCGGCAGCGCCAGCGGATGCCTTTGCTGCGGCAGGGGTCAGCCCAGTGGCGCGGCGTTTTGGGATAATAACGCCATGAGCGCCAGCGGCTTCGGCTGAGCGCAGGATCGCGCCCAAATTATGTGGGTCTTCGATGCTGTCGCATATCACAAAAAGGGGCGGTTCCTGTTTTGCCCTGGCTGCTTCAAACAGCGCCTCCAGCGCGGCATAAGCATATGGCGCCGCCTGTGCGATAACGCCCTGATGGCTGCCTGTGACGCTCATGGCGTCCAGCTTGCGGCGGTCGCACCGGATCACGGGCACGCCTGCCTGCCGTGCCAGCGACAGGATATCCATCATACGCCCATGGGCATTTTCCGCAACAAAGAGTTTATTGATGCTGCGGTTTGACTTCAGCAGTTCTGCCACTGCGTTGCGCCCCTCAACAAGGGAGTCATCCCCATCTTGATATTTTTCTCTTGTGTCCATGAAAATCTCAACTCCGTATATTGGTTAGGATGCCAGCACAATGTTTATTATAGCACAAAGCCTGCCTGCCATACAATGCGGCAGCGCAAAAATTTGCCGTTCGCTGTCGGGTTGCTGCCAGCCCGCTGCGGGCTGCCGAACCGGCGGGCGCTGCCCGAACCCGCTGGGCGCCGCCCAGACCCGCCGCCTTTTGTAAAAGGCGGGCGAAAACACCATTTGCCGCATACATTGCTGTATGCGGCAACCTGGAAATGTATATTTTAGTCGTTAAAGAATTTTGCGTGGATGGCTTTAACGGCTTTTTCGGAATCTTCTTCGTTAATCAGCACAGAAATTTTGATTTCAGAAGTAGAAATCATACGAATATTAATGCCTGCGGAAGCGAGTGCTTCAAACATTTTTGCCGCTACGCCCGAATTGGACGCCATGCCCGCGCCGACGATGGATACCTTTGCGACCTGGGTATTGATGGATAAATCCTCAAACCCTAAGCTGTTTTGGTTGGCGCGCAATACTTTTTCCGCTTCTTCTACATCGCTTTGCGGCACGGTAAAGGTGATGGATTTGCGGTGATCCTGTCCAACGGACTGCAAAATGATATCCACATTGATCTTATTTTTCGCAAGCAGAGAAAATACCCGGAAAGCAACGCCTGGTTCATCCGGCAGGTTGATAATTGCGATACGGGCACAGTTATTGTCACGGGCTACCCCGCTTACATTCATTTTTTCCATATTGGAACCCTCCTTGACTTTGGTACCCGGGTGCCGGGTAAAGCTGGAGATCACCTCCAGGTCGACATTATATTTTTTTGCCATTTCAACAGAACGGTTATGCAGCACTTGTGCACCAAGGCTTGCCAGTTCCAGCATTTCATCATACGTGATGGCAGCCAGTTTGCGCGCCCCTGTAACAAGGCGTGGGTCTGCGGTATAAACACCGTCAACGTCGGTATAGATTTGGCACAAATCCGCGCCAAGCGCTGCCGCAATCGCGACCGCTGTGGTATCTGAGCCGCCACGCCCTAACGTTGTGATATCATCCTGTTTGTTGATGCCTTGGAAACCCGCAACAATGACAATACGGTTGCGGTCGAGTTCAGAACGGATGCGTTCCGCTGTGACTTTGCGGATGCGGGCTTCGGAATAGTTGATATCGGTTTCAACGCCTGCCTGCCAGCCGGTAAGTGAAATGACAGGATAACCAAGTTTTTGGATCGCCATAGCAAGCAAAGACATGGAAATCATTTCACCAGTGGATAGCAGGACATCCATTTCACGCTTGGATGGACGGCTGTTTATTTCTGCGGCTTTGGCAATCAGGTCGTCTGTGGTATCGCCTTGGGCAGATACCACAACCACAACTTGGTTGCCTTCTTTGTAGGCAGATGTGGCAATATCGGCGACATTAAAAATGCGTTCGGTATTTGCAACCGATGTGCCGCCGAATTTTTGGACAATAAGGCTCATCTTGAAAATTTCCTCCTCAATCGTCCCCCTGTTGGCGGGGGAAAGGCACAAATCAAACTGCTTTGCGCCGTATAAAAAATGTAATTTTGCATATATTTGCGCGCCGCAATATCCTCCCTGCCCTTTTGGGGCAGGGAGGCGGCATAATAATGCTTTTTTTACAGCACACGCATCAGCGCCGCTGCATCCTTGCAGTCCCGCATCGCCCTTTCGGTGGTCATTGGACCTGTAATCACAGCGGGTTTGCCCGGCTGACGGCTGTACCAGACACTTTCCAGCGTGTCAATTGGGCGCAGCAGATTTTTGGAACCATCGCCCCATTCAACCGGACGGCGTTTTTCTGCATGGGCAATTGCATCCAGCATATCGGCAGCAACTGCGGAAGCGGTTGCCAGTTTGCCAGCGCCCTTGCCATAGAACATCACATCGCCGGTTGCATTGCCGTCAATCATAATCGCGTTGAACACGTCCTCAACCGCTGCCAGCGGATGGCTTTTCGGGATTAAATGCGGTGCTACATAAGCATATGCAGTACCATCCTCACAACGTACCGCGCGCCCAATGAGTTTAATAACATAACCCAATTTGCCTGCTTCTTCGACATCGGTCAGTGTGATTTTGGAAATCCCTTCGCAGGAAACCGCGTTCGGGTCAAATTTATCACCAAATGCCAAATCAGACAAAATGCAGATTTTACGGCAGGCGTCATGCCCTTCGATATCGGCTGTGGGATCTTTTTCCGCATAGCCATTTGCCTGCGCCTGTTTCAGGGCATCTTCAAACGATACGCCTTTATGGATCATTTCAGAAAGGATATAGTTGGTTGTGCCATTCAAAATGCCGCGGATTTCACGGATTTCATTGGCAGCCAGGCACTGCATCATGGGACGAATGACCGGGATGCCGCCGCCGACCGAGGCTTCAAACAAATAATTTACGTTTTTTTCTTTCGCAATGGCGAGCAGTTCTTCACCATGGGTGGCAACCAGTTCTTTATTGGATGTGCAGACGCTTTTTCCTGCATTCAGGCAGCGTTTGGTAAATTCATATGCCGCGCCTGTACCGCCCATCACTTCTGCAACGACAGTCACTTCAGGGTCGTTTTCGATGATAGAAAAATCAGAAACGAATTTATCCGCATAAGGCAAATGGGAGAAATCCCGCAAATCAAGTACATATTTTACTTCGACTGGCTGTTCGGCAACCCGTGCGATCTTTTCCGCATTCATTGCAAAAACTTCATAAACGCCGGAGCCGACCGTGCCATGCCCCATAATTGCTACTTTTACCATAAAACATAATCCTCCTGTTTATTCACTCGCCAAGATGACAACCCGTACAACCCCATCAAGCGATTGCGCCCGGTCTATCAGTGCTTCCACGGTGCATTTCATTTCTGCTGTCCGTGCGGCAATGGTCACAGCCGCCTGCCCGCCAATTGGGATGGACTGGTTAATGGTCAGCACATTTGCACCAACCCGCGCAAACAGCCCCAAAATATTGCTCAGTACGCCCGGTCTGTCGCTTAACATCAGATGGACATTGATGGTGCGGTTATGCGCCGCTTCATAAAACGGGCGGATGCCATCTTTATATTTATAATAGGCACTGCGCGACAACCCCACGCTTTGTGCGGCTTCGCTTGCGGTTTTTGCCTTTCCGGTGTGGAGCGCGGCATTTGCTTTGACCACTTTCCGAAAGACTTCGGGCAGAAGCGTGCGTTCTACCAGATAATATTTAGTATCTGTTTCCATTTTTCTTCTGTCCTCCTGACAAGTACAGATGTCTTTCAAGCCATATTATCGTACCATAGCGGCGCAAGCTTTGCAAGTGGCAATCTGCTGAAAAGCTACATTTTTCAGGGCTGCCTTTGTTGGTTTTAACAGCAAAAGCTGCAAAGCCCGACAACCGCACCCGGATAAATTCATCTGTCCGCCCTGCGGGATTTCCTGCATAGGGCTTGCACAAAACCCAGCTTCATTATATAATTATGTTGTATGATAAAATGAAAATCGATTGAAAGGGAGTGTCACCAAATATGCCTGATTTGTTAGGCGTGACCAATCCCGTCCCCGGTCATGACAATACGAATATAAACCGCAATATGCCGGTTTCCCCGGGCGACACCCGTGTGCAAAATGCCCCCGACCCAAGCCGGGTCAGCCGCCCCGATAACCGCACCGAACGCCAAGATTCCGGCGATGCCGCCGGACCTGGCGGTGCGCTGCGATATGATAGTAATTTCCAGGCATTCATGCAAAAACTCATGGATACGCCTGAACTTTCCCAAACGCTTGCCAAAGTCTTGCAGGATTATCAAGCGGTTGTTTCTTCCGGACTTCAGGAAGGCATTTCCACCGAAATGGGCGCGTTGGTCGAAATGCTTAAAATGGATGAGTCCCAGCTGCTGAAATTCCTGACCCAGCAGCTTTCCGATGGCGCACGCTTTAGCGGGCCGCTTTTTACCATCCTGCGGGAAGCCTATTCGCAAAGCCGGTCAGAAAGCATCCGCTATGATATTTTGCAGTTTCTCAAACGCTATGGCGATTTTACTTCTGCTTCCCATATTGAAGGGAACCTTATGCGGGTACTCACCCGGCTCACCCATGCTATTCCGTCAAGTTATGGCAACCAACTCCTTACACTCACCCAGCAGCTTGGGCAGTCCTTTGCTTCTGGCGACCGCGCTGGTGCGATGAAACTGCTGCTTGGCACAATTCTGCCGTTTCTCGGCAGTTATACCGAGAAAACCCATGATATGGGATTGTCCCGCAGCCTCATTTCCCAGCTTGCTTTGGATATCACCCGTTATGAAAACGGTTCGCAGGCAAACCTGCTGCAATCCTTCCACCAGCTTTTGGGGCATACCGCCTTGCGGGCACGTTTGGGCAACCTCAGCGACAATGCGCTGCTGGAGTTTATCAACAATACTGCCTTTGCCCGCGGTGCGGAAAACAACCAGTTTGCAAACCAGCTTGTCAGCGCGGCGGCATGGGCATTGCGCGGCGAAGCCGGTGTGGATGCGCAGGATGCGTTTAAGCAGATTGTATCGGCAATGCTGATCAATGAAAGTGTTTATATGCCGGTGAAACACGCCATTATCCCGCTTGACTGGGATGGTAAAATGATGTTTTCTGAAGTTTGGGTAGATCCTGACGCGGAAAATAATTTTAAACGCGGCGGCGCGGAACAGGATAATACCATCCGTTTCTTATTCAAACTGGATATCCAGGGGCTTGGCTTCTTTGACATTGTGCTTGCCAGCCGCCGGGATAATGTCGAAGTGCTCATTGCCTGCCCAGAAAAAGCTGTGCCGTTCACCAAGACCATCCAAGGGGAAATCACCCGCATTTTAGAGCATAATGGGCTGAAATCAAATGGCGTAATGGTGCGCAAAATGGAAAAGCCGCTTGCCATTTCTGATGTGTTCCCGAAAATCTTTGAAGGGGAGAATAGTGTAAATGTCAAAATATGATAAGCCATTGCCTGCCGGGCGCGCGGTTGCGCTGCGTTATGACGGCAGCACGGCTGCCCCCATCGTTGTCGCTTCTGGCATGGGATATTTGGCAGAAAAAATTGTGGAAGTCGCCGCCGACAGCGGCGTGCCGGTTTATGAGGATAATTCCTTAGCGACCATGCTGTCCCAATTAGAGCTTGGGCAGCAAATCCCGGATTCCCTTTACCAGGCGATTGTTGAGATCTATGTATATTTTCTGAATTTTGACCCCAATGATCCGGATAAAGCGCGCCGTTTGCGCGAAGAACAGCGAGAACAACAGAAAGAGGGATGAACTGAATGAATGCCCGGTATTTGATTTTTGACGTTGATATGAACCCGCTCGCACAAGCCGACCTGCTGAACGCGCCAGACAGCGACGTCCTGCATTTTAATGTGCTGGATGACCGGGCTGAATTGGTAGAAGAACATGGGAACATCTGCATTATGGGTTCGGTCAATGATAAAACCGTGCTGCTTGGGCGGGTGCTCCGCAGCCGCGGCGACCGTGTTGTGGTCAAACCTGGCGCAAAACTGCGCAATGATGCCCGGAAAAATGTCCGTGTGCCCACCCAGTTTGAAAGCTATATTTACCCTGTCCTTGGCACATGGCGTGGGCGTGGGCATATCATCAGCAAGGATTTAAGCAGCGGCGGCATTGCGTTTTATACCGATGCCCACCTGTTCATTGGTGAGATTATCGAAATCGTACTGCCAGTTACACAGCTTCCTTTGCTTGTGGAAGCCGAAATCCTGCGCACCACCCCCGGCACTGGCAGGCAGCCCGACTTTTACGCGGCAAAATTTATCGAGCTTGTGGAAGACCAGGATGCCGCAATCCGACAGGCAGTTTATTCCATCCAGCTTGGCAGCCGGTAATGCACAAATCCCCTGGCGCGGAAAAGCAAACTTCCCGCGCCAGGGGGTTGTTTTTCATGCGGCGGGACAAGATTCCCTGCCTTGAGATTTTTTTAATTTTCTCTTGATTCCCTATCATAAACTCTATATAATAAGAACCGTAACCGCATGATTTTGTAAATATTTATTTTTGATTAGAGAGGCGTTAAAATGGATTTTGTAAGCACTCCAAAACAGTATATTGATGCAGTGAAAGACTGTGCTGCCCATATCGGCAGCAGTGTGACATTCCGCGGCACCATCCACCGGGTACGCGATATGTCTGATTTTTCTTTTGTGGTTGTCCGCGTTGACCGCGGTTTGATCCAATGCACATTCCAAGGCGATAAAATCGGTGACGTTGCCCGCGCAGATGTCAAAGATGCAATGGTTGTCGAAGTCACTGGCGATGTTCATGAAGAGCCACGCGCGGAACATGGTTTTGAAGTAATCCTGACTGGGATTTCTATCCTTGCCAAGCCTGCTGAGCAGCTCCCCATTCCGCTTGGTAAAAAATATATGGGATTGTCCCTTGATGTTGATCTGCCGCTGCGCCCAATTTCCCTGCGTCACCCGCGCAAACGCGCGGTATTCCGCATCCAAGCAGCGATTGCGGAAGGGTTTTCTGAATATATGCTCAGCCAGGGCTTTACCCGTATTCATACCCCGAAAATCGTTTCGGCTGGCGCGGAAGGCGGCGCCAATATCTTTAAGCTGGATTACTTTGGGCAGCAGGCATATTTGGCACAGTCGCCACAGTTTTATAAACAATATACGGCTGGCATTTTTGGACGTGTGTTTGAAGTCGGCAATGTTTACCGCGCTGAACGTCACAACACCTCCCGCCACCTGAATGAATATATTGGGCTGGATTTTGAAATGGCATATATTGATTCCATGTATGATGTCATGGCGATGGAAACCGGTATGCTGCAATATTTAATGGATTATCTGCCTAAGCACGTGCAGCCAGAGCTTGACCTGCTTGGTGTAAAGCTGCCTGAAGTTGGCAAGATTCCTTCTGTCACCTTTGCGGAAGCTAAAACCATTATGCAGGAAAAATATGACCATAAGTCCAAGAACCGCTTTGACCTCAACCCGGATGAAGAAGTGTTAATGTGCAAATGGGCACAGGAAACCCATGGTTCGGAATTTTGTTTTGTCACCCATTTCCCGAGTGCAAAACGTCCATTCTATGCGATGGATGATAAAGAAAACCCAAAAACCGCGCTTTCCTTTGACTTGCTGTTCCGTGGACTGGAGATTACAACTGGTGGGCAGCGCATCCATGATTATGAGGAGCAGATTCAAAAACTGCGTGACCGCAAAATGGATGAAACCTTATTTGAATCCTTTACGATGCTGCATAAATATGGTATGCCTCCGCACGGCGGCATTGGCATCGGCTTGGAACGCTTAACCATGCAGCTTTTAGGGTTACAAAATGTCCGTGATGCTTCCATGTTCCCGCGTGATATGACCCGTTTGGTGCCATAAGCTGGCTTATACGTCCATCATAATCCCCCGTTCCTGAAACACTACCTTTGCTGTGAAAACTGCGTTCAGCACCCGTGGGAAGCCGGTATATGGGATGCACTGCAAAAAAATCTCGATGATTTTTTGCGGTGTCAACCCGACATTTAACCCAGCGCCAATGTGTACCTTTAACTGTGGTTCACAGCCGCCAGCAGTCAGCAGGCTTGCCAGTGTAATGGTTTCCCGCTCGGCAAGGCTTAACCCTTGCCGCATATAGATTTCACCAAAGGCAAACCCGACAATGTATTCTGCCAAACCAGGCGCTAACCCGTCCAGCGCATCCAACACGGCTTGCCCGCCTGCGCCGTCAATTTGCTGTAACCTTGCCATGCCGCGTGTAAAATAGTTTTCCATGGTTTGTTTCAATCCTTTCTGTTATGGTTGCAACCTTACTGTAAACCTTCCAGTATACTTGATGTCAACCGTTTTTTTGAAAGAAGTGTGGACACAAATGAAAATTGGCGATTTTGCAAAAGCAACTGGGATTTCCCCATCCACTCTGCGTTATTATGAGGAAAAAGGGTTAATGCGGGTCAGCCGGGACAAGTCTGGCTACCGCTGCTATGCCGCGCAGGATATTGCATGGGTACAGTTTATCCAGCGGCTGAAAGACACGGGTATGCTGCTGCGGGATATCCGGCAATATGCCGCACTGCGGTACGCAGGCAGCGCAACAATGGCAGAACGCCTGACAATGCTCGAAAAACATCGGAATCATGTGTGTGCAATGCAGCAAAAATGGACAAGCTGCCTGCAAAACCTGGATGATAAAATTATATTTTATCAGCAGGAAATTGCAAAAATCAGGTAAGTTTTTTGAATCGGAGGAATTGCATATGATGACAACTGAATGTCTGACACAAAATAGCATCCCTATTGCGGTTGTTTCCGGGGATGAGAAAATCATAACCGATACCGCATCCGCTTTGGATTTGCTGATGACTGTGAAATATGAAACTGGCGCTTGCCGGATTGCGATTGATAAAAATGTCATTGCAGATGACTTTTTTATCCTGAGCACTGGTATGGCAGGTGAAATCCTGCAAAAGTTTATCAATTACCATATCAAAGCGGCAATTTGGGGGGATTATTCCCAATATACCAGCAAACCGCTGAGGGATTTCATTTATGAATCCAACCATGGGAAAGATTTTTTCTTTGTTGCATCCAAAGCCCAAGCGGTTGAAAAATTAGCGGATCAATCGCTATAAATAAACAAAAACCGGAACCCAAATAGGTTCCGGTTTTTTCCGCCTGCATTATGCGAAAATGCGTGCTGCATTTTATTCGGATTGCCCAGCACGCATTTTCCTCAGCCATATCCCAAGCCGTTATCAAAAAAAACGTTATGTGCGGTTAATGCCCATCTGTATAACGGGTTAAATAACGTGAAGCCGCCAAATCTTCACTAATTGCAATAATCATCCGATCCGCATAGGAAAGCGCATTTTCATTCATCATGGCATTAAAACTGTGGTCAATTTTGTCAACGCCCTCTTCAGATGTGCTTACGCCGATGATAATTTTCCCATCTGTTTTGATTTTCTCTAATGCAACATCGCTGTATGAAACTGTATGGTTCAACACATCGACAATTAGCTGATAATAATATCTTGGAAGCTGCCATTTAGGTTCTGGCATTGTTGCCAGCACTTCCTGTGCGATTGCTTTCATTTCGGGTAGTGCCTTGCTTGCCCATTCGACATCATTCAACACAAATTCTGCCTCTTTTTCGCCATACGCATTCACTCTGCCCGTTTCTTCGCGTACATATTTTTGTGATGCTTCATATATGATATCAGTCAGTTTTTCCAGCTTATCATACAGCGTATTGGCATAAGCCAGCATTTCTGCTTTTTCCGCTTCGGTAATTGGTGTACGCAGGTAAATGCCATTGGATTCCCGTTCACTGCGTGCATTGCGCCATGTGACGCTTAGTCCAGTCAGTTCACCAATATTGCGCAGCGGCAAATAAGTTGCGCCTTCAAACGCGATAGGGTAAACAGTTTCCCCTTTTGCGTTTATAAAGTCCACTTTTTTGCCATCTAGTGTTACCGTGATTTCTGGGCTTACTGTGCCTTCCCCTTCTGCATCATAATGCATCTTCGCTTCACCGCGAACCGGATATTCTTTTGTCACATTGCCCGATAAAGTGACGGTTTGAGTTGCCGCATCCCAACCGACTTCTTTGCCCATCCATAAGCCAGCAGTGCGCAAAGGCAGATAAGTTGTGCCTTGGTACGCAATCAATGGATATAAAGTATCCCCTTCTGCATTTGGGAATACGGCAGGATATCCCTCTACAACAACACCTGCGTGTGGGTTCTCAATTGGGATTGTCGTTGCTGCTTGGGCAGTCAGCCCACCAGACAGCATCATACAGGCGCATACGGCACCTGCTGCTGTTTGTTTCATCTTCATATCAAATGCCCTCCTTGAAAATAATGGGTTACAATATCCGCTGCATTTGGATATCAAATTACCCGTTCATATATATAACACTTGAATACGCCGTTTTGTTACAAAAAAATTTGAAAAAAATTTTTTTGTGCGCTTTTCACCATGTTTTTTCTGGGAATCCGCAGTTTGCATGAATTTTATCTATACAAACAGCAGTATAAAAGCATCTGCGAAACAAAATGTTCAAATTTCAAGGGGCAGGATATGATGATAAACACATTGCCAAAAAGAGAAAAATAATCATTAAACCACTTGCGGTGCATTTGTTTCTATGATATAATAACAAAAGACTGCTTGATGGAGCGGTATCGAAGTGGTCATAACGAGAACGACTCGAAATCGTTTGACGGGTGAAACCGTCCGTGGGTTCGAATCCCACCCGCTCCGCCATCAATAAAAATCCCCCGGCAAAGCCGGGGGTATTTCATAAACGGGCAAAGCCCTATATTACTGGCGGCGCATCATGCCGCGCAGGACGGTCTGTCATCTGCATAAGTTTGTTGTTGGCTACCCGTAAACGGGGTTAAAAATTCCCCATAGTCAATTGTTCTCCTGCTTTATCCTCCTCCAGTTGATGACGGATATATTCCTCAATTTTTTTCGCATTTTTGCCTGCTGTATCGACATAGTAGCCGCGGCACCAAAATTCCCGATTGCGATATTTATATCGCAATTCCGGAAACTTTTCATAAATCAGCAGGCTGCTTTTCCCTTTCAGGTATCCCATAAATGATGATACCTGTACCTTTGGTGGAATTTCCAGCAGCATATGCACATGATCCGGGCATACTTCCGCTTCTATGATCCGTATTTTCTTCCATTCACACAACATCCGCAATATCTTACCGATTTCGCGTCGCTTTTCTCCGTAAAATGCCTTTCGACGGTATTTCGGTGCAAATACTACATGGTACTTGCAATTCCACTTTGTATGTGCTAAACTTTTTACGTCATCCATTTCCTGATGACCTCCCTTTGCTTTTTGGTGCAGTTGACCGACCGCTCTTTTATTTTAGCAAAGGGAGTTTTTCTTGTCTACATTATCGTCAAAAGACTTCTTTTGAACCACTCGCCTAGCGAGTGGTTTTCTTTAGACAAAAACCCCTGAAACGCGATGTTTTCAGGGGTTTTTCCCTTTTATACAAATATTTTTAGTCAAATCCTGACGGTTGTTGACAAAGAAACCTTTCTATGTTATGCTAATGGAGAAGAAATATTTCGGTATTTTGCCGAAATACAGAACAGCATGATATCATGTGGAAATGCAAACAGAAAGGGGTTATGATTTTTTATGGCACAGTTCAAAAAATTAGCAGCTACATTCCTGCTTGCGGCTGCCTTATTTATTCTGGTAGGATTTCTCGGACACCCATACCATGGGCAGTCACAGATTTCCTTTGCGCCTGGTTCGGCGGCTGCAAAAAATTATGCAGTTACAACCGTCCTGGACAAACAGCAAACCGCAAATGGCGCAATTGTCTTAGCACAAACCCAGCAAGGCGAAACCCTTTGTTTTGAAATCAACCAGTTTTTGTGGTTCCCATTTTATGAGGTGGTTTCTGTGAGTCCGCTTCAAAAAGATTCCTTCCAATCTGCGATGACAGATAGCTTTTCCGTTTGTGCCTATAAAGTACAGGGACAAAAAATTCATATTTTTGAAGAGTCTATCCAAAAAAATTATTTGCAGATACTCTCCTACATTGCATTTTTTATGACTACATGGTGTGGGCTTTTCGCGTTACTTCGCCTGAAAAAAACGTCCGCTAAACCTGCTTGACGCTGTCAGAAAAAATCCCCTTGCCCAAAGGCATTGCGCCTGTGGCAAGGGGATCTGTTTTTTTGATATGGACTTTTTATTTAAGAAAGCGGATAATCTGTTCCATTGAGTGAAATAGAGGATACATTCTCCAAAACAAATGGCTTGCCAAGGACATAAATGCCAACATCACAAACTGGGCCAAATTCCTCATCACCGGTATTTTCATCAAAACTGTATCCATAGGCATATAACGAATTGTTAATGCCGTTTTCTTCGTCCAAAAGGACAATTTCTGTGCCGTCTTTTAATTTGACAATCGCAATATCCAAATCATCAACCACACAGCAGTCTTCCATGCGGACATATAGCCCAATTTGCGATAGTGTAACATTGCCATCCGCTGATGATAAGTTTGGCATTGTTTTAGGCTGCGGCAAAGCCACTGTCAAGGCGGAAGCAAGACGCTGCATCCCTTGGCTGTCTACATAAAATGTGCCGATTTCAAGCAGTTCCAGCCGCAATGCGCCGCCAGGCGCATAATCCCGCCCGGGGATAAACGCCCCTTCAATATAATAATCATTTTCGGTGGAACGGGCTTCATCCAAATAGAATTTGCCGCCGCAAAAACCGTCCTCGCCAAATTCCGGCGTCAATGAATCATATAAAACCTCAAAATCATATTCGCCATCATTGGAACCATAACATTCAGCAAAATTGCTGTACAAAAGCCCTGCGCCCTGAAATTCCGGCAGAATGCGCGATAAGCTGAATGGCATAACGCCATTTTCTTTTTTATTGTGCATATGCAGGCTGATAATGCCCGTTTTTGCACTGCTGTCAAACAGAACGGAATCAATTTCCACGCTGTATTTTTCATTTTCCGCTAAGAGTGTCCCCGGTTCCGGGGTGACAGCATAATCATCCACCAGTTTTTCTTGAGAAGGCTGGAAAAACAGTTTAAAATGCTGCCCAATCTGCTGAGGTATCCCACTGGCTGCAAAGGCTGTGCCGCCAATGCACAAAGCAGCCGCAATGCCGACGGTAATCATCAGTTTAAATGGATTGCGGCGCACTTGCTGCCGCGGTTGTTCTGGGAGGTTTTGCAAGGTCTGACGTACCCGCTGGTCAAAGGCAGGGGTCATCTCTGGGAATTGGTTTTTTTTCATGCGAAGCACTCTCCTTCCAGGGTTTTGCGGAGCATCCCGCGTGCGGTATTCAGCCTGCTTTTCACTGTACCAACCGGGATTTCTAACAAACCCGCGATTTCACGGGTTTTAAAGCCCTCCAAGTAATAAAGCACAACTGGCAGGCGGTATTTTTCCTCCAACGCGGCAAGCGCCGCATATAAATCACTGTAATCCTCCCGCACAGGGGCAGGCACCAACTCTGCCTCTGACGGTTCATAAGGGGAAAACCGCTGCTGCTGCCGCAAAAGGGTATTGCATTCATTGATTAGGATACGGGTAAGCCATGTTTTGAAATACCGCGGCGCACGCAAACTGGGCAGGCGTTCCCAGGCAAGCAAAATGGCTTGCTGGGCAGCATCCGCACACAAGGTTTCATCGCGCAGCATGGATTTGGCAACACGGTAAAGGGTAGGTTCCGCATCCAGCACAGCTTGTGTAAACTGGGTTTTGTCCATCATGAAAGCTGCCATCCTTTCTGAAAGTCTGAAAGCAATGTACCGGTCATTTTGTCTTTCATAGATTAGACGTTTGAGCGGGCGGTATGGTTCGCTGCAAAAAGAAAATCCCCAAAAAAATTTTGGGGGATTGATTGATGATCTTATGCCTGCCCGGCAATGGCGCGCTTCCAGCGCCCCATGCGGTAATAGATCGCGCTGAGCAGGGTGCCAAAAATCCAGCCAAACGCATACGCAAAGCAAATGGAATAAAACCCAAGCAGCCGCGCAAATAAAAAGGAAAACCCAACCCGCAGCGCTAAATCGGCAAAGGTTGTTGCCATAAACTGTCCCATTGCACCGCCGCCGCGCAGCACGCTGTCGCAGGAGTTTTTCACGCCGACCAAGGTATAAAACGGCGCGACAATATGCAGGAACAATGCCCCTTGGGCAATCACTTCCTCACGGTAAGAACCGTTTACAAACATCCCGACAAGCTGCCCGCCGCAGGCGAAAAACAATAAGTTTATCAGCAAAATCATGATTTCAGAAATCCAAAGCGAAACTTTCAGCCCATCCTGCACCCGGTCAATGCGCCCCGCGCCAATGTTTTGGGAAGCATAAGAAGTTAATGCCGTCGGCAAAGTATTGATTAACACACACGCAAAGGTGCTGATTTTCAACGCTGCGGCAAATGCGGCAACTGTCACCGCGCCAAGGCTGTTAATAATGCCCTGTACCATAAAAATGCCGACTGAAACAAAGGATTGCTGGCAGATGGATGGCACCGCAACTGACGCCATTTCCGGCAGCAAGGATTTATCAAAATAACGCACCGGCTGGTCGGTTTTCAGCCCATGGATACGGTGCAGCAACGTGAAGGTTGCCAGCAGGGATGATACGCCCTGCGCCAGCAGTGTTGCCCATGCCAGCGACATAACGCTGCACCGGATAAACTTCACAAAAAGCAAATCCAGCGCAACATTCAGTATCGAGGAAAAGATCAGAAACACAAGCGGCGTGCGGCTGTCACCCAGCGCATTGAATACTGCATTGGCTGTATTATAAAGGAAAATAAACAGCACACCCGCTAAATATACATATAAATAAAGCAATGAGGAGTGGAAAATCATTGTCGGCGTGCCAATCAGGCGCAAAAGCGGTTTCATCACCAAAAACCCAAGTCCTGTCAGCGCAAGGGCAAGCACCGTCAGTGCAATAAAGGCGGTATACACCGCGCTTTTGACGCCAGCGATATCTTTTTGCCCAAACCGCAGTGAAATATTCACCGAACATCCAATAGACGCGCCGGTTGCTACCGCTAAAAATAAAACTGTTGCCGGATATGCCGCGCCAATTGCTGCCAGCGCGTCCACCGAAATAAGCTGCCCAGCAATAACCGAGTCCGCAATGTTATACATTTGCTGAAAAATCATGCTAATCAGCATAGGCAGGGAAAACCGGAGGAGTATTTTCCATGGCTTCCCGGAAGTCAAGTCGTTCATGATGTATGGATACCTCCAATAAAAAGGGAATACGGACAGGAAAAGCAATCCCGCCAAAATCGAATGTATCAAACAGTATAGTACAATATACACAAAAATTCTATTGTGGTTTTGTTCAAAAAAGAGAGCGCCGTCATGCTTTTTTCTGGCACCCCGGCAATGAGCAAATCATCCCCCGCCGATGGTTACAGGATGATTGCCCAGCGGTTACAGTTTTATTACCTGTCCATAAGACACCTTGACACAAATCGACAACTAAGGTATGCTTTTAGTGTAGGTCGTTTTGACTCTGTAATGACAAAAAAACTGCCCTGCCGCAGGGCGATTGTTCGGCAAACCTTACGCCGGACTATTTTTTACGGGTACGGCACAAACTTAAAAAATAACCATGAATTTTTCGAATCAAAAAAGGACTGTGAAACCACATGATGAAATATACTGCAACCATGCGGCGGCTCCTGCTTTGCAGCGGGCTGCTGCTGTCCCTTTTGACCCTTGCTGCTTGTGAGCAAAAAGACCAGCCGCAACAAACAATCCCAGAAGCCAGCACACCAGTAAGCAGCGCTCCAGCACCTGTGCTTGCGGATCTTTCCCATGCCGCGATTTTGGGCAATTCCTATGTCGATGGGTTTGTGACATATGATGTGCTGCCCGAAACCGACTGTTTTTACCGCATTGGCCTCAATGTGCGCACAGTATTTACAAAAAGTATGCTGAACCATGATATCCCAGTGATTGATGAACTGGCAAATGGGAAAACCTATGACAAGGTTTTCCTGATTTTTGGCGAAAATGAACTGGGCTGGCCCAATACACAGGCATTTTGTGACGGTTATGGCGAAATTATTGATGCTGTGCGCGAACGCCAGCCAGAAGCTACGGTATATATCCAGTCAATTTTACCGGTATCGGCAGATGTTTCCGCGCAAAATATTGATAATACCAACAATCAGCAAATTGTGAAATTCAACGAAATGCTGAAAGATATCGCAAAAGACAAAGATGCCGTTTATCTGGATGTGGCGTCTGTCATGACAGACAGCGATGGCAACCTGCCAGATGAAGCGGCAACCGATGGCATCCATCCGGGCAGCAAATATTATCAAAAGTGGGCAGATTATTTGAAGGAAAATGCGGTTCCTTCAAATGGAGAATGATTGGAGATGTGGAACAACATGAACAAATGGAAAAAAACAGTATGCCTTGCTTTGGCAGGGCTGTCCCTTGCGGCGTGCAGCAAAAGTTTATCGCTTGATCCAGCGGATACTGTTGCCAGTCTGCAAGGGAAATTATCCTTTACCGACCAAATGGCGGAATTAACGCCCGAAAAAGCATATCAAATTTATGGTGTGCAAGAAGAACTTGTACAAAACTGCGCGGCATTGCGCGGTTCTGGTGCAACTGCGGAGAGTTTTTCAGTCTGGCAGGCAAAAGACGCAGACAGCGCGGAACAACTTGAAGAACAGCTTGGGGATTTCCTGCAAAACTGGATCGAAGGATATGCAGATTATAAGCCCGAAGAAGTGCCAAAGCTGGAAAGTGCTGTGCTGGAACAGCAAGGCTGCTATGTTATCTTATGCGTATCCGCGGATAACGAAAACGCAGGCAAGCTGATTGGGCAAGTGCTCAATCCGTAAAAAAGGCGGTGCCTTTTTGAGCTTTGCAAGTTTAACATTTTTGTATTTTTTTCTGCCGTTTACGCTGCTTGGCTATTATCTTTTGCCCCGCGCCTGGCGGAATGGTTTTTTGCTGGCGGCAAACCTGCTTTTTTATGCGTGGGGGGAACCTTCCTTTTTGGTGGTCATCCTTGCCACAACAGTGATAAACTTTTATGCTGCAAAGCGGATGCAGGCAAACCCAGCGCATAAAAAGCGCTGGGCAATTGGCGCGGCAGTGTTTGACCTGGGTTTACTGGGTATTTTTAAGTATGCTGGGTTTTTGCTGGATATCCTGCGCCCTGCTTTCTTCTGGACGGATTTACCAGCGGTAAAAATCCCGCTGCCGCTGGGGATTTCTTTCTATACCTTCCAGGTGCTTTCTTATATCATTGATGTTTACCGACAGGATACCATCCCACAGCGCAGTTTTACACGCTTTGCCACTTATATGACCTTATTCCCGCAGCTAATCGCGGGGCCGATTATCCGTTACCGGGATTTAGCCAACCAGCTTGGCACGCGTCAGCAAACACTTGCACGGTTTTCCGGCGGCGTCCGCCTGCTGCTGGTTGGTTTGGGCAAAAAGGTGCTGCTTGCCAACCAAATGGGCGCTTTATGGGAAGCATTAAAGGCAAATCCAACCGAAAATGGTATTTTGGGCGCATGGCTGGGCGCGATAGCGTTTACCTTGCAAATTTATTTTGATTTCAGCGGTTATTCGGATATGGCGCGTGGGCTTGGCAAATTATTTGCCTTTGAACTGCCGATTAACTTTGATTATCCCTATATTTCGCGGAGTATTTCGGAATTTTGGCGGCGCTGGCACATTTCACTTGGCACATGGTTCCGGGATTATGTGTACATCCCGCTTGGCGGCAGCCGTAAAGGTCCCCGCAAAACCATCTGTAATTTATTTGTGGTTTGGGCGCTGACTGGGTTATGGCATGGCGCAAGCTGGAATTTTGTATTATGGGGGCTTTATTATTTTGTCCTGCTCGCGCTGGAAAAGCGTTGTCTGGCAAATTGGCTGCGCACCGCGCCGCGTCTGCTGACCCATGGATATACGATGGTATTTGTTACCTTTGGATGGGTATTATTTGCGTTTGATGATTTTCATGCGCTTGGACAATATATCCGCTGCTTATTCCTGCCAAACGGCAGCTTGATTGGACACCATGCCGCAATTTTATTTTTTGCTTATTTGCCGCTGCTGGTTGTTGCCATTGCGGCATCACTGCCAATAGGCAAGCATATTTTTGACCGTTTCCGCACCGGCAAAGCTGCTGCACTGGTGGAAATCGTATCTGGCAGCATAGTACTGCTGCTGTGTACAGCGGCGCTTGCCGCCCAAACTTATAACCCATTTTTATATTTCCGGTTTTAACGCAAAGGGGTTATCATGAAAAAAAAGAACATATCGCTGACAGCAGGCTTTTGTATTTTTACCGGCGTGGTCTGTGCAGGTTTTTTTATCCTGCCCAAAACCGATTTTTCAGCCAATGAAAAACGGGTATTGCAGTCCCCGCCGCATTTCAGCCTGTCCAGCTTATGGGACGGCAAATTTTTTGCGTCCATTGATTCATTTATTGCTGACCATTTTACCGGGCGGGATTTTTGGATTGGATTAAATGCCTATTCCCGTCAAGCGACAGGCTTAAATGCCGCAAATGAAATTTATCGCGGTAAAGATGACTGGTTATTTGAACGCCCGCTTGAGGACGGCAAAACATTCCAGGATAATATCAATGTGCTGTCCGCATTTGTCAAACAGACAGATGTCCCAGTCACCTTGCTTTGTGTGCCGACCTCGGGGTATATGCATCCAGACAAATTGCCTGCCCTGCATGACTGGTATCCTGATCAAAAAATGCTGGAACAGCTACAGGATATTCCAGGCATCGAATGGGTGCCTATTACATCCGCTTTACAGGCAGAACCCAATGCCTATTACCGCACTGACCACCATTGGACGAGCAAAGGCGCATATACTGCCTATGGCAAACTGGCACAGCTTTGGGGGCTGGAACAAACGGATATTTCCGCATATGATATCAAGGTTTATGATGGATTTTATGGCACAGCCTATTCTAAAAGCGGCCTATGGGCAACAGAGCCGGATGAAATCACCATATGGGAAGACCCTGCCGTGCAGGCAACCGTCACAATTACGGATGAAAATAAACCTTTCCCTGTGGTGCAAAACAGCTTCTTTTTTCCAGCGCATTTGCAGCAAGCCGATAAATACCCCGTTTATCTGGATGGCAACCATGCCTGGGTGAATCTTGTAACAAATGCGCCTTCCGGCAAGTTGCTCATTGTGCGGGATTCTTATGCGCACTGTTTCGCACCATTTTTGGCGCGGCATTTCCAGCAGATTGATTTGATTGACTTGCGGTATTATAAAGAGAAAACTGTTTCAGAAACCATTGCCGCAGGCGGGTATGATAAAGTATTATTTGTATTTGGTTTGTCCAGCATTGCCGGGGACAGGAACTTGCAATGGTTAGAATAATCAAGAATCATCACGGTAAAGGTACGAAATAGGCTTTACATTGCCCGCTGGTTTGGATATAATAGATTGGAACAACAATCTGTACATCCCAAAAGGAAAAGGAGCATTTTTCATGCTGCAATTTGAAGAATACAAAGTAAAGCTTACCAATATGAAGCCTGCGCTGGAAGAATTGCGCGGCAGTTTAGGGCTGGAACAGGCAGCGCGGGAAGTCGATGAACTGGAAATGAAGTCCGCTCAGCCTGGCTTCTGGGATAAGCCGGAGGAAAGCCAAAAGGTTGTATCCCGTATGGGTGCGCTCAAAGGTAAAATTGAAGGGTTCCACACCTTATATAGCCAATGGGAAGATATGCTGACCCTATGTGAAATGGCAATTGAAGAAGATGATGAATCTTTGCTTGAAGAACTCGAAACCGGGTTTGCTGGCATCGAAGAAGAAATGGAAAAACAAAAGATGTCCACCCTGCTGACCGGGGAATATGACCATAACAATGCACTGGTATCCTTTCACGCTGGGGCAGGCGGCACAGAAGCCCAAGACTGGTGTGAAATGTTATATCGTATGTATACCCGCTGGGCAGAACGCCATGGGTTCACCTATAAAATCATGGATTACCAAGACGGTGAAGAAGCTGGGTTAAAATCAGCGGATATTGTCATAGAAGGCGAAAATGCTTATGGTTTCCTAAAAGGAGAAAGCGGTGTACACCGTTTGGTGCGTATTTCGCCGTTTGATTCCTCTGGGCGGCGGCATACATCATTTTCCGCGGTAGAAGTGATTCCGGATATCCCCGATGATTCATCAGATGTGGATATCCGTCCAGAAGATTATGAAATGCAGGTATTCCGTTCATCCGGCGCAGGCGGGCAGCATATCAATAAAACATCTTCCGCAGTGCGGCTGATCCACAAAGCCACAGGGATTGTGGTATCCTGCCAGACCGAACGCAGCCAGTTTCAAAATAAAGATAACTGTTTGCGTATGTTACGTGCCAAGTTGGTGGAAATCAAGGAACGGGAACATCTGGATAAGATTTCGGATATCAAAGGTGACCAGAAAAAAATTGAATGGGGCAGCCAAATCCGATCTTATGTATTTATGCCATACACTTTGGCAAAAGATACCCGTACTGCATTTGAAAACACCAATATCGGCGCGGTAATGGATGGCGATTTGGATGGGTTTATCAACGCATATCTGACAGCATTGGCAACCGGCGAATGGGCAACCAAAACCTGATTCTTTGCAGAAAAAATAAATCCCCTTTGATGACAGCTTTGCCTGTCTTGTCAAAGGGAATTTTCGTATAGGGGTTATCATTGCCGCTGTAAGTGTTTATTTTTCCTTTTTCAGCGGCAAAACAGAAATCATTTTACGAAATACCGATACTGGTATTTTTGTTTCTGATGTTTTATTAGACTTTGTTCATCCGTTTATGGACTGCTGGACGCGAACCGTCTTTTTATATCTTGGATTTAGGCATAAGAAAAGGGAGGTTCGCACCCGATATGTACCATAAAGAATCGGATAAAGATCCTAGTTTTGCTGAAAAGGCTTGCATATACACCTCTTTTATGATATAATCAATACAATCTTACAAGAATTGATCAAAAATTCAACTACTGCTTATGCGATTTTGCCAATGCAATACACCCCCTCACGGGGACGAAAACAAATGGGGAAAAATAAAATCATACTCAACGGACAAAATGCAATACACCCCCTCACGGGGACGAAAACGGTTCTTCCGGGCGTTTCAGATTTCGGCTTGTCCGGAATGCAATACACCCCCTCACGGGGACGAAAACACCAGAACCGCCGCTTGCACTGCAAATATTCCCAATGCAATACACCCCCTCACGGGGACGAAAACCCGGGGCAACGCTTTGCCAGACCTCATTTTCATCAAAATGCAATACACCCCCTCACGGGGACGGAATCTTACCCCAAAAAACCGTAAACTCCACCACATCCTACAAACTAAACCGCAAAAAAATATCCTTGACCATATCCAATGGTCAAGGATAAACTTTTATATGCAAAAATATTCAAATCCCGTTTTTCGCAGATATTATGTCTATATCAATAAATAAACCAGTATCAGCGTCAGCCCAATACAGAACATCAGCAAACCAAAAGACATACTCGCGCCAATCAAACGGCTGGTTAAAATGGTCTGTTCCTCCCACTGTGCCAGGGAGAAAATAAAGGAACGGCGCTGTTGCCCTTTGCGGCGCGCATGGCGGTCAAGCAACGCGCCAAGGTTGTTGGCAAGCCCAAACCGCGTCAGCGGTTTTTGTTTCGTCCGCGCACTGCGCAGCACAGTCATACGCAGTGCTGCAATCAAACTATCGGTCAAATAATCAAACATCCGGCAGATACAGCCCAACGCCGCAGGCAGCATTTGCATAACAACTGGACGGTAAAACCGGCGTTCCAAATCCATCCATGCGGGCCAGGCATTTTTCAGCACGCCATCCCGCATCAAGCATTTCCAAATAATCAGCACAAACAAGATGATGCCAACAGAAATGGAAACCACAGCACCTTTTAGATTCTGGAGGGACAGATACTGCACCACATGAGCTGGCGCAGTCAGCCCATTCAGCAGCATCCCTTTGCCCGCAAGCCTATCCATGGTTTGATGAGGCGTTAGCCCAAGCACGAATAATACCAACGCAGGCGCTGCAATGGAAAGCGCCGCAGGCAGTCCCATTTTCAGCCGGGGCGTCTGGTTTTGCGGCTTTGCAAGGAATAAAAGATAAAATAGTTTGGTCATATAAGCAAGAGTCATACCGCCTGATAGCAAAAATAACCATTCTACCATATGCAGCGGTACAAGGGTAATGCCTGCCAAATGTTCCACATGGGCAATATATTCCACAATGCCTTCATGCAGCAGTGTTTTGCTGACATAGCCGCTGGTCATCGGAATGCCTGCCACGCTGAGTGCTCCCATTAAAAACGCAAGCTTCAGCACAAGCGGGCTGTTCCGCCCCGTGCCGCGCAGTTCATTGAGGTCAAGCGTATGCCGGTTCATGGCAAAAACACCGGCAGAAAGGAACAATGTTGTTTTAATCAGCAAATGGTTCAGCATATGCAGTTGTGTACCCGCGGCAGCCAAACCATGTTCTTCCCCCAAAAGGCTTAAAAGCGCACAGCCGACCAAAATAAACCCAATTTGGGACACTGATGAACAAGCCAATGTGCGTTTCAAATCGACCGCAAAGATCGCAAGTAATGCGCCAAGCACCATGGTTACGGTACCCAGCCCAAGTACAACCTCACCCCAGCGCAAATCTTCCGGGAAAAGCCCCGCCGCAATCACAAGGATACCAAAGATACCACATTTGGTCAGTACGCCGCTAAGCAGAGCGGAAGCGGGCGCCGGTGCAACCGGATGCGCCATCGGCAGCCAGAAATGCAGCGGAAACATCCCCGCTTTTGCGCCAAAGCCAAGCAGCAGCAATGCACCAGCGGCATAAAGTTCCGGCTGCCCGGCATGGGCGGCACAAGCCTGCCGCAATTCGGCAATCATCAACGTACCCGCGGTATGGTTCAGCAGGAATAAACCCATCAGCAAAGTCAGCCCGCCGATCACGGCAACCGCTAAATAGGTATCAGCGGCATAGCTGGCTTTTTTATCATCCTCATGGGCGACCCAAACCCAGCTTGCCAGCGACATGATTTCAAAAAATACAAATACCGTAAACAAATCTGCTGAAAGGAATACCCCCATCACACCGCCAAGCGTGATAAACGTAAACAGTTGGTAACGCCCCTGATGCCCGCCATGGGCAAGGTATTCGGGCGCGATTGCACTGGAACACGCCCAGGCAAACGCGGCGGCAGTCCCCCAAAGCACACGGAATCCGTCTGCCTGCAAACGCAGCCCCATGCCGCATATGGCAGCAGACCAACTTATTTCCGCGCCGCTCCACACCAGCGTGCAAAGATAGATTGCAAGTCCCAGTTCAGCAAGCGCGGCAAATGGTGAAAAAATATCCCGTGCGCGGGGATTTCCCACGCCAAGCGCATAAGCGATAATGCCTGCGAGAAACGGCAGGCAGACAAGTATTAATAACAGCACAGCCATTCCCCCTTACCAGTAGCCATAAGAAATCTGCTGGAGCAGCTCGACCACCCCGCCGCCACAAATGCCAAGCGCAATAATCCCAACTGAAAACAGCGCAAGCGGCAGTTTCATATACCAGTTCGGGTCACGCACCTGCTGTAAATCATGTCCTTCTTTCAGTGGTGACCATGCGCGCACCGCAACAGTCAGCATATAAATTGCGGTCATCAGTGCGGAATATAACAAAACCCCAACGCCCAGCCGTGCCAACGGTTGATAAGAACTCAATGCCGCCTGTGCAATATTCCATTTGCTGAGGAACCCGGCAAGCGGCGGAATCCCCGGCAAAGCGATTGCAGAAATGGTAAAGCAGGTGAATACAAACGGCATTTTATGAGCAATGCCATCCAATTCATAGATATAATTGCGCCCAGACTGGTGCATCACAGCGCCTGCGCAGCAGAACGCACAGATTTTAATCGCGGCATGGCACAGCATATGACAAAGTGCTGCCGAAAGCCCAAAGGGCGCCATCATTGTCGCGGCAAACAGCACATAAGAAAGATTGCTGACCGTGGAATAAGCAAGCCGTCGTTTGAAATGAGTTTCTTTCAGCGCGCGGCTGGAAGCATAAACAATGGTAATCATGGTTGCTGCCATGACAACATTTTGCGCCCAAGTGCCATAAAGGTAAGCCGCACCAAAGGAAAAATAGGTCAGCCGCAGCACGGCAAACGCACCCGATTTGACCACCGCAACCGCATGGAGCAGCGCTGTCACCGGCGTTGGCGCAACGGAAACCGCAGGCAGCCAGCCATGGAATGGGAAAATAGCAGCTTTGACTGAAAAGCCAAAGAAAGTCATCACATAAATAATCAGCAGCATTTGCCGGTCGCCGGTATGCCCGCTGAGCAAGATACCACCGGGGCGAAATTCCAGCGTCATGCCATAAACAATCAGGAACACCATACCAATAAAGGCAAACGCAGCGCCGCCAAGGGAATAATACAAATATTTACGACTAGCGCGGACAGCTTCATCCGATAAATCGTGCATAACCAGCGGCACGGTTACCAGCGTCAGCATTTCATAGAACATATAAAGTGTCAGCATATTGCCAGACAAGGAAATACCTGCCGTCACGCCAAACGTAATCGTATAAAATGCCAAAAACCCATTTTGCCGGGCAGCATGGCGCATATATTCAAACGCATAAAGTGTTGCCAGCGGCCATAATGTTGCGATTAGTGCGGTAAAGATAGAGCCCATACCATCCAGCCGCAAAGTCAAATTCAAATCACCGGTAAAATGCAGCAAAAGCAGCCCATCCGCGGGACGGTTCAGCACCAGCATCCACAGCAGTACACTGGTCAGCAGCGTAACGCCAAGGGTATATAATTCCCGAAAGGTACGTTTTTGCCGGAATACCGGCAGGAATAACGATGCGCCGCCTGCCATTGCCGTCAGGATTGGGACAATCAGCCAGTTTTCATTCATAATCCAAATCCCTCCCCATCAAAACAACCCGCCAAGTATGGCAGTCAGCAACTTATTATACGGTGTGTGGAAAATGCCAAGCAGCATCGCAAGCACTGCCAGCAAAACAACCGGTACAATCATCAGCCCTGGGGCTTCCCGGCAGGTTATCCCACTTTCATAACCCTCACCGGGGAAAAAGCCCCGACTGACAACTGGGAATAAATATCCGGCGGTAAGCAGTGCGCTAATCAGCAAAATCACAGGGCCAAGATAGCCCCATACGCCTACGCCTGCATCCAATGCGCCAGTGGCAAGCAGCCATTTGCTGACAAACCCGCTTGCGGGCGGGATGCCAACCAACGCAAGGGAACACAGTGCAAAACTCCATACTGTTGCGGGCATATTTTTGCCAACGCCGCGCAAATCCGCAACTTTTGTGCGCCCTGTCTGATAGATAAATGCGCCAGCGGCAAGGAACAATCCACATTTAATGGTGGCATGAAACAGCACATGGCATAATGCCCCCGCAAGCCCTATGGGCGTCATCAGCCCAATGCCAAACAGCACATAAGAAACCTGGCTGACGGTGGAATATGCAAGACGTTTTTTCAGCACAGGTTCATAATATGCCATCATTGAACCCATCAAAACAGTAATCAGCGTCAGCGTCAAATAAGCATACTGCACCCAAGTGCCGCGCAGGAAATCCACCCCTGCGATATAATAAAGCACCCGGATGAGTGCAAGTACACCCGATTTTGTAATAATGCCGGAGAGCACCGCGGACGCTGGCGCAGGCGCAACCGGGTGCGCCGCAGGCAGCCAGCCATGCAGCGGGAACATCCCTGCCTTGGCAGAAAAACCAAGCATCAGCAGCGCCAAAGCAACCAGCAGCCGTTCACGTTCACCGGGGATAAAGCTGGCAGGCAATATGCCACCAGGCGTGAATGTCAAATCAGATGTTGTAGAATACAGGAAAAATACGCCGAAAAGCGCCATAAATGCCCCCGCAACCGAATAAAACAGGTATTTCAGCCCTGCCATAATCGCTTCATGCGTCCCTGAATGGATGACCAATAAAAACGATGACAATGTGACCAGTTCATAAAAAACATAAAACGTAATCAGGCTGCCAGCGTAATCCAATCCCATTAAAATAGCAAGCACCAGCAAGTAAACGCAGAAAAACCGGCGCTCACCGCCTTCATGCTGCATATATTGCAGGCTGAATATCCCTGCAATGCACCAAATGCCAGAAGTCAGCAGGGAAAAAAGTCGTGTCAGGCTGTCCAAATGAAAATAAATCGGCATTCCAGGCGCAAGCTGCCACAAAAGCAAGGATGTATCCGGCTGTAATGCCAAATAGAGATTTGCTGCTACCGTCAGCACAAGCGCCGCCGGGACAAGCACCATCCGGGCGGTACGGCTTTCCCCGATGGGGCGAATCAGCAGCAAGACCAGCCCTGCTGCCAGGGGCAGTAAAACCGGCAATAAAATCATGATTCCCTTCCCCCTTTAATCGAATAGCCCAAGCCCAATGGTCAGCGCATCGACCAGCGGCTGTGACAATGTCCCCAGTGCAATGGTCAGCACAACAAAAAAGGTCATTGCAATGCCATAGCCTGGATTGTCCCGGAATGCACGGCGCTGATCATGTTCATGCACCGGCGTATAAATGGTAATCACCGTGCGCAGGAAATAGACGGTATTCAGCAAGGTGCTGATTGCCAAAATGACCAAAGCGGGCAGCATTTTATTCGGGTCATTGATTGCCGCACGGGAAAAAAGCAGTTTGGAGATAAACCCGCCAAACATCGGCAAACCAACCATAGAAAGTGCGCCGACAGAAAAGCCAATGCCAGCTACAGGGTTGCGGAAGCCTGCACCGCGCAGATGATAAAAGCGTTTATATCCACCGGATACATCAGATAAGCCGGTTGCCGAGGTAAACAGCAATGCCTTTGCCACCGCATGACACAGCACATGGAACAACGACGCGACCACGCCCGCACGGGTGCCCAGCCCAAGCCCCATGTAAATATAGCCAATTTGCGCAACGGAAGAAAAGGCAATCATCCGGCGGATGTCATTTTCACGCATGGCGGAAAGCGAACCCAGGATCATGCCGAGCAGCCCGAACACAAACAAGATATTCGAGATTTTGCCATACATAATGGTTTCTTCGCCAAACACACGGTAATAAATTTTAATCAGCAGGATAATATAGCCTTTGGATACCAGCCCGGATAAAATCGCGCTGGAAGCGGCTGTGGAATAACCATAAGTTTCCGGCATCCAGGAATGGAACGGGTATAACCCGGATTTAATGCCAAGCCCCGCGGTAATCAGCGCAACTGTGACCACCAACGGTTCAATATAATGGGCAGAGCCGCGCAGCAACACAATCGCAGTTTGCGCAGGCTCCATCAGCAAATGCCCGGTCAGTCCATACAGCATCGAAAGCCCAATGAGAAACAAGCCGGAACCCAGCAAACTCATCACCATATAACGCGCAGCGGCGACATAAGTGCGCCCAATTTGGCGCACCATAATCAGCCCACACGCCGCAATGGTATTGATTTCAACAAATACATAGGCAGTAAACAAGTCATTGGTATAGATGAGCGCCAGCAAGGAAGCCAGCATCAAATCACACATGATAAAATAAAGGCTTGTCCGGCTTTCGGCAACTTCGGTATCAATATGCTGCTTGCCGCCGATTAGCGAAAGCAGCATAACCAGCGCAAAGAAAACCGCCAGCACAGCTTCCAAAGGTCCGCCGCGCAATTCATTGCCCCAAGGGGCAGTGAATTTGCCCATGGCAAAGGTAAAACTATCCCCAGTCTGCATGGTGAACGCAAGCACCCCGCCAGATAACGCGATGACCACACATAAAAGCGCCATGGTCAGCCGTCTTGCCCATTTGCCGGGCAAAACAGAAGAAATAATGCCGCTCATCATGGAAAGCACAATAGAGATAAACGGGAAATTACACACAGGCGCCAATTACATCCACTCCTTTTTGACTTTCATCAGGATTTCATCCAAATCAAGCGAGTGGTAACGCCGGTAAAGGCATACCGTCAGCCCAAGCATCAATGCTGTGACGCTGACACTGACCACAATGCCGGTCAGCACCAGCCCGCTGGGCACTGGGTTAATATAAAGATGTGAATCAGTCACGCCATCGACAATAATCGGCGGCAGGCGTCCTTCAATATAGCCTTTTGCAGCAAGGAACAAATAAACTGCCGTATCCATGACATTTAAGCCGATAATTTTTTTAATCAAGTTTTGGTGCAGCAAAAGCATGGTGAACCCGATGCCGAACAGGACAACAGCAGCGGCTTCAATATGGTTGACTGCCAGATTGTGAAGCATTGAAAATCCCTTCCCCTCAAAGATGATGAACCATTAAAGCGAACCTTGCCGGAACAGCGAAAAGAACGAATACAGGGGCTGTTAAAGCGAGCCCTGCCGAAACAGTGAAAAGAACGAATACATGGTACAGGCAACTTCCAACCCGACAAAAATATTAATCGGCAAAATCATACCGCTGGAAATCAAATGCCCTGGCGTACCAAGCGGGATGATATTCTGCAGCCCATTGCCGCCGGTAAAAAAATAATAACTCATCGTAATGCCATAAAGCACCAGTGAACCGACCTTAACAACCTTGTAAATGTGTTCGTTGAAAAACCGGCGGGTCTGTTCCAGCCCCAACGCATTGCAAAAAAGAATTAGCCCAGCCCCAATCATTGCGCCACCGGAAAAACCGCCGCCCGGGGATAAATGTCCATTTAAGATGATATAAATCCCAAACAGGAACACAATGGGACCAAGAAACAATGCAATACGATATAAAATCGGGTCATCTTTGGGTTCAAAACGGGTTTCCAGCCGCCCATCCGAGGAATGCCCTTCTTCTGCCATCAATAAAATCATCACACAGCAGGATGCGATAAACAATACGCAGGTTTCACCAAAGGTATCAAACGCACGGTAATTGAGAATCATCCCTGTGACCGCATTGACCGCACCGGTTTCATCAATCCCTTTTTCCAAATAACGCACCATCACTTCGTTATGAGCGGGGTTGGTTGCCGCGCCAAACGGCGGCAGGTTTGCAACCGTAATCAGCAGCACAACCATCATGGCAATGCACATAAAAACAGAAGCAATCTTGTATAAAACGCGAAATGCACGGATTTCACGATTATGCGCCCAATCATCCACCATGCGCAACATGGCTTCGCGGTTAATGCCTTGCTCATCTGTGGCAGGCGGATTTTCCGGCTGCTCCTCCCGCAGTTCGAGTTTACCCACAAATGGGTCATATTCCCCATGCAGCCAGCGATAAAACTTATCGGCATGGCTGCCTTCATAATCACTTCTTGGTTTCATGACTGCCCTCCCCGCGTTCGCGCTCCTCCGCGATGGACTGTTCGATCGCATGGATTTTTTTGAGCGTGATAAAGAATAACAGGCTTGTTACGCCCGCGCCGACAGCCGCTTCGGTAATGGCAAGATCAGGCGATTCCAGCAGTACCCAAATGATTGACATCACCAAACTATATGACATAAAAATCACAATCGAGGTGAGCAAATTTTTGGTGAACCCGACTGATATGGCACATAAAATCAAAAAAATCAACAGCAAATAACGAAAAATATCAATCACGCCGAATTTCACACTCCTTTTCCAAATGTTCATGGGTTGTGACTTCGAGCTTGGAAACCAGATGGGAACAAACCGGGCTGGCAAGCCAGAAAAATACAATAATCATCAACAGCTTGGCAGAAAGCAGCGTAAACCCATTTTTCAGAATCAGCCCCAACAAAACAAATAAAATGCCAAGTGTATCACCCATGGCAGCCGCGTGCATCCGGTTGAGCACAAAATGAAACCGGTAAACACCAATGGTTGCAATCGCCATAATAACCACGCCAAACAGCATACAAAGCGCTGCAACCGTAAGCTTTAATCCTTCGAGCATTTTTTCGCCCCCTTTTTTTTCTGCCCGCGTTTTTGTTCACGATAAACGCCCATATAAACCCGGGTCAGCACAACAATGGCAAGGAAACTAATCATCGCATAAATCAGACAGATATCCAGCAAGCAGCTTTCGCCCAGGATATCAGAAAGGATTGCGATAATGCCAATGGTCATGGTGCCAATCATATTGACCGCAACCAACCGATCGGTCACACGCGGTCCCCGCACCGCACGGAGCAAACAAAAGATGACCAGCACCGCAATGGCAAGGATACAGATCCGGCTGACCATATCATATAAACTTGTTGCAAACTGAATCATTCTTTTTCCTCCATCCGGCGCAGCAGTGTGACAAAAACTGAATCCCCAATGCCTTCGGCAAGTGATTTATCCAGACAATGCACCATATAACGGTCGCCTTTAAGCGATACTGTGATAGTGCCTGGCGTCAGTGTGATGGAGTTTGCCAACAGCACACGTGCCCAATCGGTTTTCAGCGGGATGGTTAACGTGACAAGGCAGGGTTCCACTTGATATTTAGCGGTTAAAATCATGTGCATCACATCAAGGTTTGCTTTGATGATTTCCAGCAGCAGCACGCAGATATAATGCAGCATAAAAACTGCCCGCCGGTAAAGAGAAACTTCCCGCTGAACGTTATAATGCAGAAAACAGCAGCAGAACCAAAAAAGCGCCGCGGACAGCAATAGCCCAATGACAGCAATCTCGGGTGTCACTTGCCCGTTCAGCAAGACCCAGACAACCAGAAAAATAATAAACATTTTGCACCCCCCATTTTGAAAAAGCAGATACATACATTATAATACACTTTTCGGGCGGAATGCACAAGAGTTTGTTTGATATTCCGCATATTATTTACACTCCAAACAGCATCGCAATCAAAATCCAGCCAATTTCAGGCGGTTTATTCCAAAAATAACGCAGTTGCCTCCCGGCAATAAGCAATGACCTGGTTCATCGCAGGCGAAACCCATTTGCCGCGTCGATATAAAAGCTGAAGCCATATTTCCACATCAAAACTGGCAACATCCAACCTGCAAATCTGTCCTGCCTGCACCGCGTCATGGGTCGCGTAATCAGGCAGGAAGGATAGCCCCGCGCCCTGGCTGACCAGACGGCAAATCTGCCCCGTGTTGCCAAGCTCCAATACCGGCGTCATTTCCAGTGATTGCGATGCCAATTTCTCATCGATCAGACGGCGGTAACTCATGCCTTTTTCGGTTAAAATAAATGGATATTCGAGCAGCGCTTGTACAGGCAATGCTGCCTGTCCTGCCAGCGGATGCCCTGCGCAAGCGATGAAATGGGCAGGAATACGTTCTTCCTGTGCAATCACATATGCGGCATGATAGATATGATTATCCAGCGTGTAAACCATATCCGCTTCGTTATGGTTCAGCAGGCGGAACATTTCTTCTGTGCCTGCAATGATAATCTTCAACGTGATATCCGGATAGTTATTCCGGAAGCGGGTAAAATCTCCGCTGAAAAAAGCCGGACAAAGAGAATCTGCCATGGCAAGGCGGATATGCCCAGCAACTGGGTTATCATCTTTGAGGGCGTCCTCCATCTCCTGGGTCAGGCGTAAAATTTGATTTGCATATTGCAAAACCTCCCTGCCTTTGTCAGTCAGACAAACGGTATGCCCCACGCGTTCCAACAAACGCGCACCAAGTTCCAGTTCTAATTGTTTCACTTGGGAAGAAATCGCGGACTGGGAATAGCCAAGCACCTTGCCGGCACGTGTAAAGCTGTCCAGTTCCGCAACATAAAGGAATGCTTTTAAATTCCGAAAATCCATATCCGAGAATCCCCCTTTGCAAATGATGAAAATTTTGAATGCTTAGTAGCGATATTATCAATTTTACGAATACACATTTATACGATATAATAAGAAAAGACAAATTGCAAGGATTAGCATAGAAAGCGGAGGAGATTATGGGATTTATCATTGATATCATTGAAGCGGTTTATCAGTTTTTATGGGGGGATTTGGTGACACTGCCCCTGCCGGGCGGCGGCAGCATCGGCTTGCCGCTGTTGGTCATTTTGCTTTTGCCAACCGGGTTATATTTCACCCTGCGCACCCGGTTCCTTCCGGTGCGCCTGTTCCCGGAAATGACACGGGTGACGCTGGAAAAACGCGGCAGAACAGGGCATGACGCATTATCCGGCTTACAGTCACTGATTGTATCCACTGCAACCCGGGTTGGCATGGGCAATTTGGTTGGCGTTGTGGCAGCCATTTCCGCCGGCGGTGCAGGCGCGGTATTCTGGATGTGGATTACTGCGCTGATGGGGTCTGCTACAGCTTTCATTGAAGGCACACTTGCCCAGCTCCACAAAGAAAAAGATCCGTTATATGGCGGATATCGCGGCGGACCTGCGTATTATATCCATAACTATATTGCGGGCAAGCGCGGTTTACAGCGCCGCAGCTTAATTGCCATTGGGTTTGCGGTTTCTGGGCTGATTTGCTGGTGCGGCATTAGCCAGGTCATTGGCAATTCCGTTTCATCGGCGTTCAAAAATGCGTTCCATATCCCGCCAATATATACAACGGTTGTGCTGGTGATTATTTCTGCTATTATTGTACTGCGTAAAAACGCAACCGTAAAAGTGCTGGATATTATGGTGCCAATTATGGCAGGATGCTACTTTCTGTTCACAATATTTATTATTGTGAAAAATATTGGACAGATTCCGGCTGTATTCAGCCGTATTTTCTCAGAAGCCTTTGGATTGCGGCAGGCAGCGGCTGGCGGATTTGGCGCGGTGATGATGAATGGCGTTAAACGCGGTTTATTTTCCAATGAAGCGGGTTCCGGTTCCGCGCCATGCGCAGCGGCTTCAGCGGAAACAGATCATCCGGTAAAGATTGGTTTAATGCAGGCATTTGGCGTATTTATTGATACCATTGTGATTTGCAGCTGCACAGCAATGCTGATGCTGCTTGCGCCAACAAATGTGACCAATGGGCTGGAAGGTATGGATTTGCTGCAAAGCGCAATGCGATACCATTTTGGGGAATTTGGCGTGATTTTTATCGCGGCAACCCTGTGGCTGTTCAGTTTTTCAACATTTATTGGTATCTTATTCTATGCCCGCTCCAATGTTGCTTATCTATTTGGGGATAACTGGGCATCGCAGACCGCTTATAAAGTTTTAGCGCTGATTATGTTATTTGTTGGCGGACTGGCAGCATATACCTTTGTATGGGATTTAGGGGATGTTGGTATCGGGCTGATGACTTTGTTTAACCTCGCTATTATTTTCCCATTATCCAAACAAGCGCTCAGCGCACTGGAAGATTATGAACATCCCCGAAAAACTAGACGTTCTCCCAAAAATTAAAACAAAATGGGTCAGATATAATAAAGCCCACAGCAATTATGATAAACTGCTGTGGGCTTTATGCTTGCTCAATCTATGAAATATCTTTTTATCATAAAAGCATACTGCCTGCAAGCTGGCAAAAAAATTCCCGCCTTTCTTTTCCGTCCATATCGTGCTATGATAAAAACAGATATCTTTTATATACTATACTCATTGAGGTGACACAAATGTCTAATGTCGTGATTGTGGGCGGCGGCCCTGCTGGTATTTCTGCCGCATTATATACGGTTCGTGCCGGACTTGCAACAACAGTAATCCATACTGGCGTCAGTGCGCTGTGCAAAGCCCA
Source organism: uncultured Butyricicoccus sp. (assembly GCA_964017555.1). Lineage (GTDB taxonomy): Bacteria > Bacillota > Clostridia > Oscillospirales > Butyricicoccaceae > Butyricicoccus_B. The sequence goes on from CAXHNU010000021.1 coordinate 35,130, forward strand.
TGCAATTGAAAATTATTATGGGTTTGCCCTGCCGGTTTCCGGCGAAGCCCTTGCCATGTCAGGCTTGGAACAGGCGCGGCGGCTTGGGGTAACACTCATTCAAGATGAAGTCACTGGCATCGGTTATGATGGGAAATTTTCGGTGCAGACTGTTTCCGGGCAATATCCTGCCGATTTTGTCATTCTGGCAACCGGTTCCCCACGCACTGCGCCCCGTATTCCTGGGCTTAGTGAACATGAAGGGGCTGGCGTCAGCTACTGCGCGGTATGCGACGCATTTTTTTACCGCGGCAAACACGTTGCGGTGCTTGGCGAAGGGGAATATGCTTTGCATGAAGTCGATGCGCTGCTGCCAGTCGTGCGTTCTGTTACCCTGCTGACCAATGGCAAAGAACCTGATATTGCGATCCCTCAGGACGTACAATTGGATACCCGTGAAATCGCTGCCATTGAAGGGGAAACTGCTGTAGAACGCATCCGATTCACGAATGGCGGTGTTTTAGCTGCAAATGGGGTATTTGTTGCATTTGGCGTGGCAGGCAGTGCTGAATTGGCACGGAAAGTTGGTGCGCTGACTCATGGCAACCGGATTGTGGTTGACCAGATGATGGCAACTAATGTACCGGGATTATATGCCTGCGGCGACTGCGCCGGCGGTATGCTGCAAATTTCCAAAGCAGTTTATGAAGGGGCGCTCGCTGGTACAGCCGTTGTCCATGCTGCCCGTGA
>CAXHNU010000022.1:0-34285 GCA_964017555.1 uncultured Butyricicoccus sp.
GCAGAGGAAAACGGGCTGCAAGGCGGCTATGTCGGATATATCTATATTGATGAATCTGACGATGAAATGACGCGGCGTTCGCTGATGCCGCTGCTCAATCAGGAAATTCCCTTTGTCATTATCGGTATTTCCAGGGAAAATGGTCATGTGATCTGTTCCCGGAAACGGGCACAGCAGGCAATCAAGGCACGGATGATGCCGGATTTTGAAGCCGGCAAGACCTTCCGCGCAAAAATTGTAAAGTTTATGGATTTTGGCGCATTTGTCGAAATCAATGGCATTTCCGGCGTGCTGCGTACCACCGACTTTTCCAGCGACCATAGTGAGGTTTCTGAATATTACAATATCGGCGACCGAGTTGAGGTTGTCTGTAAAGAAGTCGGTGAAAACGGCAGGATTGTATTCCGTGCGCTGCACACTCATGCCCGGAAAGAACCCATCCAATATGACTTGGAGGAAGGGCAAATCCTGATGGGCAAAGTCAGAAGTCTGCGGAATTTTGAACGCGGCGCGGTTGCTTTTGTACGGATTGCGACCGGTTTGGACTGCCTGTGCCCGATGCCGGATGAAATGGAAATTGAAAAGGAAGCAGAGGTTGCGGTCCGTATCCGTGAAATTAAGGAAAGCGATGATACCACAAAACCGCCCTTTGTGCGCGGCAAAATCGTTCGAGTATATTAAAATCTGGGGGATGGCGAAACGCCATCCTCTTTTTTTGTCATTTTGCTGTGACTGCATACAATAAACAAATTTCTAACAGGAGGTATTCACAAAACAAAAAAGAAGTCCATCAGACAATAAAAAATGGAGGCAACAATTATGTATTTTATTTTGACAGAAACTATGGAGCGCGAAATCCATCAACCTGAAATTTTCCCGACCCATGAGCAGGCACATTATGAAATGTGCAGCCGCTTTGCTGCTGTACATGATGTACCCGTGCAGCAGATTTTGGACAGATACAATTGGGATCCAGAACACTGCATGGATGAGCAGGGCGACACTGGGATTACTGAAAACGCAGCCTGGACAGAACGATATGGCAATAATTTCGACTGGCGAATCTTTGATTTTTCAGCCGATATGAGCCGAATGTACGAGCAAGGTTCAGATAAAATCCCACTTTTGTTCTGGGAACATTATGACTATGAAACCCATCAGCATCCGCTGGCATTCCTGGATTTTCACGGCGCAGGCATGGATCTGCAAGAATCGCAGGTTGTCCGGTTGTTACAGCTTTTGGATGAACTTTATGGCGATACCAACCAGGAAACACCAGTCTGGGCGCTGGAATTCCAGGTCATGACCAGAATGTTGGTACACGAACGGGCACTGCTCATCAACCCACTTTATCTGAATTTAGGTGAGTGTGATGCGCTGCTGCCGGTTTTCACCCCAGAGCAACAGGCGCTATATCTACAGGCGCAGGCGCTGACACAGGATGAAATCAACAGCAGGTATCAAAACGAAACTTTCTAAGGCAAATTCGTATGCTCCCCATTTCTTTTTCTGGAATGGGGAGCTTTCTGTAATCGAATTGTAACCTTCTGCATAAAATAGGACACAGCACAAAAAAGCTGACGACAACTGAAAGGAGTTCAATGAGCAAAGGCATCCTGCCTTTATCATGACAGAATTATGAAAAGACACTTGAAAAAAGCAGCTTCGCTCGCGGTATGTTCCGCAATTTTACTTTCCACTTCCGGCATGAACGCCAAAGCGGCGGCAAGTGCAGAAACGAATATAAGCGAATTGCAAAACCTTTCTGTTTCAGAGCTGGAAACAAAAATGGCATCCCATCAGCAGATTATGCGTGACGCCCATGATATGGCAGATGCTGCCCGTGCGCTTGGCATGAGCGAAAACAGCATCACCATTCAGCTTGCGCAGGGGTATTATCAGGAAGCGAAGGATTCCTGTCTGGTATTGCGGGAACTCATCGAGCAGAAACAGCCTGTTTTCACATTTGATGTGTTTACCAAAACAAACCTGTCTGCTGCGGCATTTAACCAGCTGCTGGAGGGTACTGCAATGGCTGGGCATGGTCAGGATTTTTATGATATGGAGCAAGAATGGAATGTCAATGGGCTGTTTGCCCTATCGGTTGCCCGCACAGAATCCGGATTGGGCACTTCCAATCTTGCGCGGAATAAAAATAACTATTTCGGAATGCTTGGCTGTTCCTTTTCCTCACCCAGAAGCGGAATCCTGTATTTTGGGCAACTCATGAACAAACCCTGGTATCAAGGGAAATCCATTGAGAATATTGCGCAAACTTACTGCCCGCCAACATGGAAACACTGGGCAAGCCAGAACCGTTCGTTTATGGAGAATTTTTGGAACCGGATTGTTTAACAGAAAGAAGTGAAACATCTATGTTATATCATTACACAATCCCACTTCCGCCAAGGACAAAGAAAAATTCCCAACGGATTTTACGCAGTAAGAAAGGCATTCCATTCATTGTCCCATCGGAAGCATTTACAGATTATCAGGAGGCAGCAGGATATTTCCTGAAACCACTGCCAGCAACACCAATCAATACGCCGGTACAGGTAAAATGTCTATTTTACCTGCCGAAGAACTTGCGGGCGGATCTGGTGAATTATCAAGAAGCAATCTGTGATATCCTGGTACACTATGGCATCGTTGCCGATGACAGATGGCAGATTATTTCCAGTATGGATGGCAGCCGCTGTCTGGTGGACAGGGAAAATCCCAGAACAGAAATTTGGATCAGTGATTTTGAATCGACATAGGGAAGTATCACAACAGAAAAGAGGATATTCATGCTAAATCAGGAAGAAATGCTGAATCTCATTTTAAGCAACCATCAATTTGTTGTAATTGACATAGAAACAACAGGATTTGCGCCGCAAAAGGGCGCGGAAATCATTGAAATTGGCGCATACAAATATGATTTCCAGACGAACCGGAAAGAGCGGTTCCAGTCATTTATAAAACCACGGAAAGTGAAAAAACTGCCCGCAAAAATTGTACAGCTTACTCATATTTCCGATGCGGATGTGAAAGATGCCCCTTATCTGGAAGCTGTACTGACAAAATTCCACCAGTTTATCGGGAACCATGTGCTGGCATTTCATAACGCAAAATTTGACTGGGAGCGTTTCCTCCTTGCCGGCTTTGAACAGATTGGCATTCGCCCACAAAACCCAGTAGTTTGTACATTGACCCTCAGCAAATGGCTGCTGCCATTAGTTGGTTATCCGCAATCGCGTTATAATTTGAAAGACATTTGCAGCTATTTTGGCGCGGATATAAAGAATGCACACCGTGCCGGGGCTGATGCGTTATATACCACCGCATTGCTGGGCAGGCTGCGCGCCATAGGAGCAGATATTTGGGGACAGGTAAGCCTGCCGGAAGATAAACCGACGGCAAAGGCAATCCCTTTTGACCGGGTACACATTCACAGAATCCGGTTTTGGAAAAAAGGCAAAGAAGAACGGCTATATATTACGACCAATGCCGCAGATATTTATTACGATTATACCCGGCAGTTTTGGAGCGTCCAGCGGCTTCGGACAAAGGATTCCCTTGATATGTCGCTTTGGGAAGATTATTTGATACAGCAGCTGCATATTTCAGATTTGCCGGTCTGGCTGGAAACCAAAAAGAACGATACAGATCCCTGTGCTTAATGCGCAGGGATTTTTTCTTTGTGTGCCGGAAAACGGCATAAGATAAATTAGCTTTCTTCAGGATATAGTACATAAATCAGACAGGGAATTGCTTTGCCCTGCCCCGAAGAGGCTTTCACATAGATATTTCTACTATTTTATGTTTGGAGGTTACACAAAATGAAAGGTTTTTTGTTTACAGTTTGGATGGTTGGCGTTTTTCAGATGGCACATATCGCAATCCTGCATTTTGGAATCGGCGGTAAGCACATTCGCTTTGTGGACTTCATTGTCCACAAGCTGACAACCAGTTTGGTCATTGCCATGTTTTTGGGCGATATGTGCTGGAGCAATTTCGGGATGTTTATTGCTCTAACCGGTTACTGGGGCTGTTATGCGGCACGACATTATATTGTTGCCGTTGCAAAAGCGGTCTGGCAGTCCTTTGGCAGGCAGGCGGCGGCAGAAATTCTGGGGAAAGCATCTGCTTCCCTGAACCTGCAAAAGCCGTCTGGCGAATCTGAAAAGCCCGGCAAAACCCCTGACCAGCATGAGGACTTGGACGATTTGGCAGACTTTGAATCCGGCATCGTGGATATGTAAACCCATAGGGGGTGTGCTTTCGTGGCGCACCCTTTGCCATTTCCTTTACCAAAAGATTTTTAATTCTGCACATATTTTTGAATATTTCAAGAGAAAAGCTGCATATAATAACGCAGAAAAAGACAACACGAGAGGAGATTAGAAAAATGACAATGTATTGTGACTGCTGTGACCGGAATGTTGTGCCGGTATCCAATCAGGCAGAACGGATTTTTGTTATCCGTGGGGAAGAAATCAAGGTGTTTTATACGGCAAAAGTGTGCCCGAACTGCTGCGAGGAGTTGTATAACGAAGAATTAGAAGTTAATCTCTATAACCAGGCACAAGCGATGTACAAAAGAAAAATGCGGCTGATGCAGTCGGCTGAAATTGTGGAGTATATGAAAAGCCGAAAGATTTCCCCGGAAGAACTGGCACAGCGTATTTCCTGCAATGTGCGTGAAATACTGCAAGCGACTAAGGGCGGTATCCAGTCCAAGGAAACCGACAAGAAATTGAAGGCATTTTTCAAGCAAACTGCATAGAATAAATCCAGGTATTTTTGCATATAATGTAGTATCATTAAAAATTGAGAGGAGGAAGCAGGGCTGCCAGGAGTGGCGTCCTGCACAAAGAAAAATGAAAAAAGCAGCGGCTATGATTTTGGGTCTGGCAATGGTTTGCAGCCTGACTGCCTGCAAAGCGGAACAAACAACCTTTCCGACAGATGGGAATGAACCCCCGGCTGATGAAAAAATCAATGTTGGGGAAATTTCCGAGGAAAAGGTCATGATGAACGAAAAGCTGGCGCAGGTAGAATACGAAGAAGGCGAAGAACAGGTCAGCCCTTTTTACAAAAGGGGGACAGGCAAGGAGGGAACCGCCTGTTATCTGGTGCGGCTGGCAGGTGAAACGACTGATATGGAAATCCCCATGGATAACACCGTGATTTACACGATGGACGAAGGAGAATCCTATCTGGAACAGATTGCGTTCTCCATGGAGATTGACGGCGAAAAGATGGAGATTGAGCAGTATCGGATCTATGTAAATCCTGCGCAAGACTAAACCCTGATAAAGAAAAAAAGCGGATGGTAAGAAATATTTTCTTACTGTCCGCTTTTTCTTTGCATATAATCAGGGTTTTTCCTGCATAGAATAAAGCACGAGATTCTAAACATTCTAAAAAGTTCACATAAATGCGTTTCTCCAAAACTTTAGAAAGGAAAAGCTGCCGGATGAAGCATTCCAGGCAGCCGTACAGGTTATATGAGTAACGAAACAAAAACGGGAGGGAACAACCAACTGTTCCTGACAAAATCAGCTGGGGAAAAGCTGATTTTCCCTTATGATTTTAAGCAGACATTCCACCATGAGCCGAAGCTGCTTTCCACGCCGAAAGAATATGTTTTGATTCGGGATTTCTATCATTTTGATGAAGACAGGCAAGCGATTGAGCGTGAAATCCTTGAATTTCTGCGTGATTTCGGGTTTGCGACAGAAACGCAGATGCGGCTGCTGGTCGGCTCCAAGGGTTTGAACCCTGACCGGATTGACGATATTCTGGAAAGCTGCGTCAAAGACCGAGTTGTCAATTATTTTGCGCTGACACAGTTTGTGATGGAGGAAGTGCCGGAGGATGCGTTCCGGATTTACTGCCTGGATCATGGCGCACGGTACATCCTGACCCATTTTTCCCAGACGGATTTTATCACATGGCTGTCCAGCGATAATATCCGTTCATCTGAACTGGTAGCAAAATACCTGATGACTGGGATGTTTTATTTGCAGGTGCTGATGGCGCGGGGTGATTCCCTGCGGTTTTTCAATCCGCTGGCTGATTTTTCGATTGGCAAACGGGATATCCGATTTTCCGGAGCATTTCAGATTATGCAGGGATTCACACCCCGCGACTTCATTTTTGAGGTCATCCGGCATGAAGATCTACCTACGATATGGCAGCAGAAGGTAAATGAGAAAATTGCGCCTTTTGTGCTGCAATCGTATTGGGAGATGTATTACCGGAATATGCCGGTATTCCTGTTCCTGACGCAGAATGATGAGGATGCTTTCCAAGCCGCAGAAATTTTTCATATGCGGACAAAGCTGGACAATTTCCGGATGCTGACCGACCCGAACTTGATGAGAGGTTTAGGCAACGCCCCATTTTATGCTTATGTGCCGGAATCCGATAAGAATCCGCGCCCGGCGCTGAAAAAGGTAAAAGCCAAGATCTTTTCCGGCGAAGCATAACTTTTTCTTCATCATAACAGTGGTATCAGCAGGATCATGCTAAATCACCTGCAAATTTTAATGATAATAAGGAGATAAACCATGTCAACACTTTATATCGCCCTGGATCCCGGTTTTGATTCCATTAAGGTTGTAGCAAATGGGAAAGCCTTTAAGTTCCCGTTTGCGGCAGAGGAAACCGACGAGCGTAAAATTACAGATTATGGCATCCGGGATGATTTTATTTTGTACCGTGATGCTTCCGGCAGCACTTACCGGGTAGGGCAATATGCCAGGGAGCTTCTTTTTGACAACAAAGACAGCGCTGTCCTTGATGAACGGATGAAAGAATTTTATTCTGAAAAGCGTTTTATTTCTTCTGAATTTTTGGTCGGGCTGCGCACCGCAATTGCCCTTGCGATTTCCAGCAATGGCATAACGGAAGACCGGGCGCTTGATATTCATTTGATGGTGACACTTCCTCATGCTATCCGCCAAAAATATGCGGCGTCCATCATTGGCAATGCAGCCGGAGAACATCATTTTTCCATCCGACAGGGCACAGGTCCGGAAAATGTTTATCATTTCAGTATCCGGGAAGACCATATCCACACTGTCAGCCAGACCATTGCGGCGATTTTGGGTGAAACCTCTGATGAGCAGGGCAATATTGACCAGGAGAAATTTTTCTATTTGTCCAACGGTCCCACCCTTGTTATTGATGGCGGATATTATACCACTGGTTTGGTTGTCGTTTCCAGGGGCGGCAGTGTGGATGATACCAAAACTGAAAGCGATACCTTGCACGCCATGCGAAATGTCAATGAAGCGCTGGCAGATGCCCTGCAGGACAAACGCCCGGATCTGAAGCATTTTGTGGTGGAATACCTGCTGCAATCCGGCGGGAAAATCAAATACCTGGAGGATGGCACGGCGAAAACCATTGATTTATATGCCCTGCGTACAGAAAAAGCAGCTATGGTTTGTGATTCCCTGATCCAGCATCTGAACCAGAAATATAACAATTTGCTGGACATCAATTATGTGCTGGTCACAGGCGGTACAGGCGCGGTATTTTTCGACCAGCTGAAATCTTTCTATGTGGATTCCGGCGTGTTGGAAGCTGACCATTTCCTGCTTGCCAATGCGGAGCTGGAGGGTGTTTCCCATTCCATTGAATTTGCTGTTGCGGCAGGCGCTTACAAAGGTCTGCTTGGCATTGCGTGATGCAGGGAGGAATGGTATGGGAAAAATATTTTTGAATGGGCAGCAGATTTCGGCAGAATCCTTTTGTATTTCTTTTCTTGACGGCGAATTGCATATCGATTTTGAACCGTCAACGATCATGCCGGCAGCGAAGCGCAATTGCAGCTTGCAGCTCAATTTTCAATCAAAAGATTTATTCCTGACCTCACTGCTCAGCACATTGCAAGCCCCGGCAAACCTCAGCGGCTATCCATATCTGAAACGGGCATTGGATTTGGGAATGGATAATCTGGATATTTATGCTTCCATCACCAAAATGCTTTATCCGGTATTATCCAAGGAATTTGGCGATGTTGGCACATCCAAAATCGAACGGAGCCTGCATGGAGTCATTGTCCCGATGCTGGATAGCTGTAACCCGGCTGTGCTGCAAGAATTTTTTGGTTCAGCCAGTCAGACGCTTTCACATAAGAGGAATAACGCCTATGTTTTGTCGCTGATGGTGACAAGGATTCAGCTGCTCCTGGCAGAACATCCTTTGGGGACATAAGAAAAAGCCAGCAGTTTTAACAAGGCTGCTGGCTTTCTTTGCGATATGGAGGGAGGCCGAAAATGCAGAAAAAACGGTTATCTATCGGGATTTCTATTGGCGCAAATGATATGGATATTGCAAGCTGGTATAATATGCTGGTTTCCTGCCATTTATCCATTCACCTGTGGACATCTTATCTTGTGATGGCTTATTTATCTGATACAGAAATTGATATTGGTACGGCGTCAATGGGCAGGAGTACAACCTTGCCGGTATCATCCGGTATTTTGTTTGGTTCCGGCAATGCACAAAAACAAAAGAAAAAACGCGGTTGGACAGTAAAAGGGGAGCAAGGCGAATATATTTGCGGCAGCATCGTTATGGTGACGGTTTACAATCCGGTTGTTATCATGACTTTGCAGGATTTGAAAGAGAAAGGTTTTGGATATGCCGGCATCATAAAAATGCTGATCCGGAAATATTTGAAACTGGGTACAGAGAATATCCCACCAGCGGATATCAGCGGGTTTTTGCTGCGGTATGAAGCACCTCCTGATATGTTACAGCGTATAGAATCGGAACCCCAAACCCAGCCGACAAAAATCGAAAACAAAACAAAGCCAGAGCAGAAACTTCCGGAACCAATTCATACACAAAAGAATACTGAACAGAAAAAGAGAAACCCATTGTTGGATTTAATTGAATAGCGGCAGGGAGTGCGAGTTTATGGGTAAAACATCAAAAGTACGGTCATCCTTTGAAGAATATACACATCTGCTGAAAGAGTATATCAAAAAATATCACAAGCTGCCGCTTAAAAAGGAAGTTTATGCGGATAAGCCATTGGGTGTTTGGTGCTGCACGCAGAAATATCTGTACCGTAAAGGGAAACTGGATCCGGCAAAAATCAAACTGTTAAAACCCACAGGATTATTGGACACTGGTATGTATAATTTCCAGGTCCGTGTCCGTGCCATTGATGCCTTTTATCAGAAATACAACCGATTCCCGTTCCAGAATGAGATTGTCCGAGGAAAACCATTGGGCTGGTGGTGGTATCAGCTGCAAGAGCAGATTTGGCGGTACTCATTGAGTGATACAGAAATGGAATATCTGGAGCAGACTGTGCCTTATATGATTAAGCTGGGGCGCAATAAGGATTTGAATCAATATTGGGAATGGATAGACTTGTTAAAAGAATACCAGGCAGAAACCGGGCGGATTTTCCCCAAAACAAGGGAAATTTATAAAGGAAAGCAGTTAGGCGCTTGGTATATCCGGCAAAAGCAGAAGGGTAAGCAAGGGAAATTGACCGAAAATCAGAAAGATATCTTGGCGTCTGTGGGCTTCATCTTTCCAGCATCCTCAAAAAATATAGAGCAGGAAACATCCTGCATAGAATAGTGCAAATAAAGATTCAGGATTTTTACAGGTTTTTGGTGGGCTTCAAATTTGCATAAAATAAGCCATACAGAATCAATAGGAGGATATCAGGATGAAGTTTTTGAAAAAGAGAAATGGAACGGTTGTAACATTCGACCAACAGAAAATCAGCAACGCCATGGAAAAGGCTTTCAAAGCCTGTGGCAAAGAAATTTCCGAAAACACTTTGGCAGAATTCACTGACAAGGTTGTTGGGCATCTGGACTGCCATCACAAAGATATCGTAGATATTGAGGATGTGCAGAACCAGGTTGAATGTGTTCTGATGGATGCCGGCATCTATGATGTGGCAAAGGCGTATATTACTTACCGCTATACCAGGACGCTTGCCCGCAAGCAGAACACAACGGATGAATCCATTTTGAAGCTGATCCGGAATGAAAACAAAGAGCTGGCAGAGGAAAACGCAAACAAAAGCACTGCGATTAACTCTACCCAGCGTGATTACATCGCCGGTGAAGTTTCCCGGGATTTGACCCGCCGGGTACTGTTGCCGGAGGAAATCCGCCAGGCGCATGATGATGGCGTCCTGCATTTCCACGACATGGACTATTTTATCCAAAATATGTTCAACTGCTGCCTGGTTGATGTGGGCGATATGCTGGATAATGGGACTGTCATGAATGAAAAACTCATTGAAAGCCCGAAAAGTTTCCAGGTTGCCGCCAATGTTATGACCCAGATTATCGCCTGTGTTGCCTCGAACCAATACGGCGGGCAATCCGTAGCGGTATCATGTCTGGGCAAATACCTGCGCCGCAGTAAAGAAAAACTGGAAAACAAACTGAAAGAGGCGTGCCCGGAACTGCCACAAGCAGAACGGGACAAGATCGTAGACTTGCAAGTCCGGACAGAGCTGAGATCCGGGGTACAAACCATTCAGTACCAACTGAATACCCTGATGACGACCAACGGTCAGTCCCCATTTGTTACCTTGTTCCTTCAGTTGGATGAGAATGACCCGTATTTGGTAGAAAACGCAATGATCGTAGAAGAAATTCTGCGTCAGCGGCTGGAAGGGATCAAGAACGAGCAGGGTATATATATTACCCCGGCGTTCCCTAAACTCGTTTATGTTCTGGATGAGAACAACTGTCTGAAAGGCGGCACATATGACGATATCACCAGATTGGCGATTCGCTGCTCTGCCAAAAGGATGTATCCAGATTACATTTCCGCAAAAAAGATGAAAGAGAATTACGAAGAAAATGTATTTTCGCCCATGGGATGCAGGAGTTTCCTGTCGCCTTGGAAAGATGAAAATGGCGAATATAAATTTAATGGTCGGTTGACTGCCAAGTTGAGCCGACGGTAAACCCTGTGAACGCATGAAAAAACGGTGTATACAAAGTACATTCTTTGTATGCTAACGGTATCACTTATAATAAGTCAGCACCAACATAACGCCTGCCGGGTAAGTCTGACGAATGCGGTGACTAAGAGAGCCTGAAACCTGAAACAAGGTCATATGGGAATACCGTGCCAAGCATATTTAACAATTATTTTGCCAGAAAAAGCATAAGTATTTTTATAAATTGCATATTATAAGTTTGTACTACCACAAACTTAATTAAGGATGATAATAAGTGTTTTTTCAGGGCAAAGAGTACCGTAAATACGATGATTTTTATTATGTAAGTGCTGATGGCGATATCTACTCCACCTATAAAAAAGGTTTGTTAAAACACTCTATTGATTTAGATGGTTATCATAGAGTAGATATTCATAGTAAGCACATGAAAGTGCATCGGCTGGTCTTTTTGGTATGGGTTGGTCCTATTCCAAGGGATAAGCAGTTAAATCATCTGGATGATAACAAGGATAATAACCACTATAAAAACTTGTATCTTGGATCGCAAAAAGAGAATATCCAAGATTGTATTCGGAATGGAACTCGAAAAGGAAACTTAAAGCCTATTCGAGTTTACGATAAGAAGGTGGATAAAGTCCTTGATTTTGAATCTGTAAGTGCATTTATTGAATACACAGGTCATCGTGTAGCAAATAGTGCAATTTCAAAATGCAAAAGCCATAAATGGTTTCAAATTCGGTACAAGATTGTTAATGATGAAGGTGTAGAGACTATCGAAAGCAGATAAAATCTGCAAGTAGTTAGGATGGATTTTATCACCATCCGAAGCGCAGGGAGCATATTCAATCTTTTGGATATGTTAAGAGATAGTCCGTTATGAATTTCAAATTCATATGTCAACCAAGGTGTTGTATCTATCAATCTGCCGCAGATTGGACTGATTGCCAAAGGCGATGAAGAAAAGTTCTGGAGCTTGCTGGATGAGCGGTTGGAGCTTTGCTTCAAGGCTTTGATGATTCGGCATGAAATGCTGCGGAAGGTAACATCGGATTCCTCGCCGCTGCATTGGCAGTATGGCGCGATTGCGCGTATGCCCAAGCATACTTCCATTGAACCGCTGTTGTATGGCGGTTACTCAAGCATTTCTCTTGGGTATATTGGATTGTATGAAACGACAATCGCAATGAAAGGCGTATCTCATACCACACCGGAAGGCAAAGAATTTGCCATGCGGGTGATGAAGCGGCTGCGCCAGGCGTGTGACGATTGGAAAAAACAGACCAATATTGGCTTTGCTCTGTATGGCACGCCGGCAGAATCCCTCTGCTATCGGTTCGCTAAGATTGACCGAGCGAAGTTTGGCGAAGTGGAAAACATCACGGATAAGGGTTATTATACCAATTCTTATCATGTTGATGTGCGCGAGCATATTGATGCTTTCAGCAAATTAAGATTTGAAAATGAATTTCAGCCCATCAGCTCGGGCGGCTGCATTTCCTATGTGGAAGTGCCCAATATGCAACATAACCTTGAAGCGATGGAAACACTGGTAAAATTCATTTATGATAACATTCAATACGCAGAGTTCAACACGAAATCAGATTATTGCCATGTTTGCGGCTTTGACGGAGAGATTGTTGTCAATGAATTTGGCGAATGGGAATGCCCTGTCTGCCATAATCATGACCAATCCAAAATGAATGTTGTTCGCCGCACTTGTGGTTATCTGGGCGAAAAATACTGGAATGTGGGCAAGACGCAGGAAATCAAATCCCGTGTTACCCATGTCTAAAGTCGAAAAACCCCGCCTGTGTGTTACAAATTCAGGCGGGGTTCTATACAAAATCAAAAGGAGATTACATTTTATGAAATATGCAGACATTCACTTTCCTGATGTTGCAAATGGTCCCGGTATCCGGGTATCGTTGTTTGTTTCCGGCTGCACCCATGGCTGCCCGGAATGTTTTAATCAGGAAGCCTGGGATTTTAACTATGGCAGGGACTTTACAGAGGATACCATACAAAAGATTTTGCAGATGTGTGAAGATCCTGCAGATGGGCTGACGCTGCTGGGCGGTGAGCCGTTGCATCCGAAAAATCAGCAGGCGGTTTATGCGCTGGCGAAGGCATATAAGGAGCGTTTTCCGCACAAAACCCTTTGGTGCTTTACTGGTTATACCCTGGAAGAAGTGCTGGACACTGAATTTGGCACACCGGTCAAGATGGATTTACTGAAACTGATTGATGTGCTGGTGGATGGACGATTCCAGAAAGAGCTGAAGGACATCCGGCTGAAGTTTCGCGGTTCTGCAAACCAGCGGCTGATTGATTTGCCGGCAACCCTCAAAAGCGGAACAGTACAGCTGTGGGGGAATTGACAAATAAATGGGGATAAAGAAATGCCAGGAGCTAAACGGTTCCTGGCATTTTTCACAGCATCAATGCTGATTCAACAAGTCTGTATATTTCTGTTTTTCATCTTCTGGAATTTTCAGGGCAGCCATAGCCTGCTCAATTGTCAGACCCAGTGTTTCCATGAGGCTTTGGATAGAGGACAGAATGCCTTCTGCACGACCTTCTGCACGGCCTTCTGTATGCCCTTTCAGAAAACTCTTTTCCATAACACCTTTGCTTAGATTGCACATGGTCGATACCTCCTTTTCCATTGTATGCGTCATTTGGATGTTATAATCATCCTGTAAAATTTGCCGTTTCTCAGCTTCGCTGGTTTCATGTCCAAGAAGCACATCCAACATTCGCAGTATACCATTATAGTTTTTCCCATCTGATCCGCCAAGGCACAACATAATAACAGATATCAGATCATAGTTTCTGACAGGTTCAGTAACTTCGCCTACAATATGCTCCTCTGTCATGCGATACCGAGTAATTGTATTTTGACGGCTTTTGGGAGGATTCATACAAATCCAAATCGAATAAACTTTCTTAATTTTTCCATAATCATCCCCGGTAAATTCCGTCCCTTTTTGTGAAGATATCATACGGCTGCAATAATATACAGCGCGTTTAATCAGAGGATAACCCGGATAAAAGTCATTTTGTGCTTCAATATTGATGATAAGCGCGATCCGTTCCCCAGAATCAGGGACAATGGCACGAAATCGGATATCATAGGTGATGATCCCCTCATGCACAGACTTGTCTTCCGTATCCATACCATGGATAATTGTGCCGCTGTCATCCGGCAGCATTGGGATAACGGAAACTTGCGGCTGACCCTCTATGTATTTTTCTGCGATTTCATTCACATCGTAATTCTTAAATTCTTCCAGACAGGATTTCATAATCCATGCCAAGATGATTTTTTCAGATAAGATACGCTTGCAGGCGGCATCATAACCGGCACTGTCATCCGTAGCACGCAGCCCTTGGGCAATTGTTGTTTCTCCGTTCATTCGTTCACCTTCTTTTTTTTATTGTATCACAAATTGGCTGATGCGTCCACTGCTTTGGTGGTTCATCTATCTAAAAGTAAGTAAAGTAATAAAAAAGACGCCATGCAATTTTGCATAGCGTCTTTTTGTTTTTAGGCATGAACCGGAAGCCGGGGATAGGTGCGTCTGGGCTTACGGGTTTGCCGTTTGCAGGAATAATGCCGGATACCGCTGTTTCCGATGTCGAAAACATAGTCGCCGTCATGGGGGAAAAAGGTCTTTGTGAAGTCGTCGTCGATGGTTTTAACCGTAAAAACCACTTTGTCTGCCAGATATTCAGGCACAATCGGGATTGCAACACCAAGAGTTCTGTCCTTGATCACGATTTCCTGGTTCGCTTTCATTTCCTCGCTTGCGACCGACCAGGCGTGCAGCCAGGAATCGTTTTTGAGTGCGAAGAACAGTTCCCAGAGGATGTCTTCGCCGCTTTTGTTCAGCCGCTCACAGGCACGCTGGTCAAAATGACAGTTTTCCGCTTTCCGGATCTCAAAAGTTTCCGCAAATGCTTCGGTTTCCAGTGTAAACGCCAGATACATAGTAAAAGCCCCTTATTTTTTGATTTACTCTCAGTTAAAATCAAAAATATATGTAGAAAATCCTGAGAATAGTTGTCTTATCCTATGCAGAGCAGAAAAATATTCTTTTTATTTTCTTTATGGGGCGCATTGCTGCATAAGATAAACCAAAGCCAGGGCTGCTTTTCGTCCGCATATTATTTTTGAATTCCGTGCATATGATAGAGCATAGCCTTGTGTAAACAGGTATCTGTCTGCAAAGGCAAATGCGAAAAGGAGGTGTCCGGAATATGCCTTGTCCATAAAAGAGAGGCATATTTGCTGTCATGGAGAAAACAGAACATAAGCGATTCAAAAAAAATATGGCATCTGCTGCATTGGCTCTGGTTTTAGCTTTCAGCGCAGCCAGTCCGGCTATGGCGATGGAAATTCCAATCAGCGTCACAACGGCAGAACTAAACGGGCAGCAAATCCTGACCGAAGTCTATCAGGCTGGGCAGGAAATTGACCCGGAATCCCTGATTAAGGATGACTTTACCAAAGGGGAATTTATCTATTCCTACGACAATATTACCAAAGAAGAAACAGAATCCATTGAGAAAAAAACTGTAACACAAACAGTAGAAATGCCGAGCAATACCAAGGATTTAAGCAAAAATATTGATTTATTTGCCGCAACAATTGAATATACCGATGAGAATGGTTTTACAGGCACTTTGAATTTTGATCCCAAAAGTGTCACAACAGAAGTGAATGGGTATCGGACAAAGCACAGCACAGTCACTGATACCAAAACCTACGATGGACTTCCATATAATGATCCGACCCTAATTCCGCAGTCAGTCGAAAAAAATGGGCATCAGCTTTCCGTCAGCGATATCCAATGGCAGGAAGAAACCCTTGCTGAAAATGGTTCAATCCCTACCAGTTACAAAGCTGTTGTCACTTACAGCAAGTCACTTTCGTCAAGTGTGGCATCCGGCTACACAGTAACTGCGGAATACGCGGGTGAAGTCACCAAAAATGGTCAGTCCGACATCATGTATACCATCACTTATACCGGCTTGCCTGTTCCAGAACCAGAACCCGAAATGCCTGAAACGCCGGAAGAGCCGGAAGGTATGGGTGCAGGACAGGCTGCCCTGATTACAGCAGGCGCAATCTTTGGAAGCCTGTCTTTGGCTGGCGCTGCATACGCTTGCACAAGAAAATCCAGGAAGAAAAAATCTGTACTGGCATCAGAAGATGCAGAAAATCCTGAAGATGAAACACCTCAATAAATGATTGGAAGGGAGGAACTCAAACCTCATCAATAGGGGTTTGGGGAAGCCTTATGAATTTCAAAAGATCCGTATCCATGGTCCTTGCTGTCGCTGCGCTGTCCGCTCCCAGCGTGATTTCCGCACAGGCGCTGGAGTATAACTATACTTCCGGTGCCAGCCAGGGCTTCTATCAGTCAACCTCGGTTTCGGCAAATGCAATCAGCGATTCCGGGAAAATTGTTGTCGGTTCGGATGGCACAATTGCAGCCAACACTTCCGGCAATGTCACTTCTTCTCCGCTTTCTGCCCTGAATCTCCCGATTGGGGAATATCCGGACAGTTGGGGCAAAGAAACCGATGTTGCCATTGCGCAGAATACCATTTTCCCGAATGTGTTGGCTCCCACCACGCAGATGTCCAATGTTCGTTATCTTGTCCAGTATGATACCGGACGGATCAATTCTGCTGCGCTGCCCACACCCAACCAACAGTCCTACTATAACAACACTTACGCTGCCGGCGTTGCCACAAAAGACGCCCCCATGCAGGCGTTGAAAGCGGATGGCACAATTGCCCATCTGGAAATCCCGGCGGTCGGTATCAGCGAGAGCATTTACGAAGGCACATCCACCCAGAGTATGCGGAAAGGGCTTGGGCATTTTGCGGAAACCTCCGGCTGGGAAGGCAATGTCGCGCTGGCTGGACATAACCGGGGTTCTTATGGACATTTGAAGAACCTGAAAAATGTCAAAGTGGGTGACACCATGATTTATACAACCGCATATGGCACAAAAACCTATCGTGTTGTATCAGTCGGCACCTGCAAGACAACGGACACTTCTGGACTGGTGCAGGATGGCAGCAACAAGCTGACCCTTTACACCTGTGTGGAAAACCAGCCGAATATCAAGCGGATGGTTGTCGCAGTCCAGATTTAAGCAAAAAAAATAGGGCTGCCAATGCAGCCTGTATGAAAGGGGTTGAAACGGGAACGCGATAAAAATTGCGTTCCCGGAAAATCTATGACAAGAAAAACAACATCTTTTAGCCTTGCCATGCTGATGCTTGCCGGAACTGCTGCGCCTGCTTATGCAGCCAGCGCCGACAGCGTGCAGCATATTGAGGTGTACTACAACGATGCCGGTTATCCTGCCCAGCGCTATCAGGTGGACAGCGGCAAACCGGTGCAAAACATGAAGCTATACGAACAGGGAACCTCCCAACTGTCCAAAATTATGGTGCAGTCGGGCAGTTATTCCCATGAGCAGGAATTTACCGGAAACAGCTTGTCCGGCACATTGCCGAATGGTACAACCTATCAGATGAAGCTGTCCAATTCCGGCGGTTCTGATGCGCTGTACCTGACCACTTCCAACCTGGTGGATGATTTGCAGATCCATCTTTGGACAGATGCTGCGGCATATACCGTTGTGGGCAACAGCGGAGCGCTGGGCAGCAACAGCAATTATGGCAGCGATTCCGCGCCTACTTGCAGTGTAACCGGTTCCGGCAGCACAGTGGCTGGCGGGGAAAGCACCAATATGGTCTTTACGCCCAATGCCGGCTTGCAGATTAAGAAGCTGAATATCCGCACTGGTTATTCCAACCAGAGCAATCTGGTGGATGCCGTTACAGGTTCTGTAACAGTCGGCGGGCAGACCTATCAGATTACCAAGCAGGCGGATGGCAGCGTGTCTGTATCCTGTGCTGCTGTTGCCGGGGATCTGTTTATCACGGCGCTGACAGCGAATGCCGCCACAATGTATGACCTGAATGTGGTAACGGACGCCAACATCACAGCCAATGTGTCAAATGGCTCCATTTCCAGCGATGAGAAAACCACTGTCACCTTTACCCCCGACAGCAGATATTCTATTTATAAGTTCATCATTGAATCCGGCGGCACACGAAAGACGCTATACGCTGCGGATTCTTCCGTGACGGTTGGCAATAAGACCTACCGCATCAACAAAAATCTGAATGGTCAGATTGTCATGGAAATCCCGCCTGCTTCTGCGAATGTTTCCATTGAGGCGGTCAGCACCTATGGTTCTTACAGTATTTCTGTGCTGGATCGTGCCCATGTTTCCTCCAATTATGATTCCATCACCACTGTTGGTTATGGGGAAGACGCAACCGTTGTGCTGACGCCGCTCAACCACTATGATATCACTTCTGTCCGGATTTCTATGGGCGATTACTCCACCAGAGTATCGACCAATGAAACCAGCTTCCGGCTGAACGGCAGGACTTACCGGATGGAAAAGAATGCTGATGGTGTGGTTTATCTGTACCTGAAAGACATTGAATCAAATGTCCAGATTGACCCTTCCGCTAAAGATTCCAGCCTGAAACTGACGGTCACAACAGATAAAGGTGTTACCTGCAATGATAAGGGTACGGTTACAGTTTTGAACGGCGATGTGCAGCAGCTGACCTTCGTCCCGGTTGACCGTTATACCATCCAGGAAATCAAGGTTGTGCGGGCGGGCAAAACCTACACCGCGCAGCGCGGCGACAGTTATCTGACCGTCAATGGTGTGCGCTGTCCCATTAACTGGACGGCAAGCGGTAGGGCAATCATTACACTGTATGACATCACTGAATCCATGACGGTTTCCGCAAGCAGCAATTACCAGGAGGGCAACCGGTACATCACCAAAAAGCCGGACACCCATTCCACCATCACCCATGACGCGGCAAACAGCAATTATGCAAAGCCTGGTGAGGCTGTTACGGTAACTGTAAAGCCTAAAACCAGTTATCAGTTGGCGACTGTCAAGGTCAGCACCAGTACGGATGCTGCAACCATTTATCATAACACCACCCGGTTTATGCTGAATGGCAACACCTATTATGTCACCCATCAGAATGACGGCACATGGAAGATCAATTTCGCTTCCCTGCCTGCTTCTGTCACCGTGACATCCACAGCAGTTGACCGTTCATCCACGCTGCCGGATGCACCCAACAACCCGATTCAGAATCAGGACGGCTATCACAACGCCTATATTACAGGTGTTGGCAATGGCAAGTTTGACCCTGACCGGAACATGACCCGTGCGGAAGCGGTAGCGATGCTGGCGCGGCTGTATTACAATGTGGATGAGCAGTATATGAACAGCTACCACGCAAATTATTATGATGCAGCCACCGGCGCATGGTACAATGGCTATCTGGGCTGGGCACAGGATCAGGGCTTGCTGGATGCTAACGGCTATTTCCGCCCCAACGATTATATCACGAGGGCAGAATTCGTCGATCTGCTCTGCCGTTTCCAGGATGTAAACACATTCTCCTATAACGGCTACAGCCTGCCGTATTCTGATATGCGGTATTATTATCAGGCGAATCCCACCTCCGCATCCCAGATTGCTTATGCAACAGGGAAAGGCTGGATTACAGGTTATCCGGATGGCACATTCCAGCCGAACAGCCTGATCCGGCGGAGTGAGGTTGTCGCCATGACCAACCGCGCTGCAAACCGCAAGCCGGATAAGCAGACCATTTTCAACAATATGCACCTGCTCACACACTTCTCTGATGTCCCGGTTTCCCATTGGGCATTCTATGACATCATGGAAGCCTGCAACCCCCATGAAGTTTACCGCACAAACTTTGCTGCGGAACAGTGGGGCAGATAGAACAACTGAAAATGCCGCCTTCTTTTATGGAGGGCGGCATTTTTTTCTTCTTATTTTCTATTCTGCATAGGATAAAGACAGAATCCTTCAGGATATATACCAAATAACGCAGACAGGGAATTGCTTTGCCCTGCCCTGCAAGGAATCTTTTACATATATAAAATGGATTATAACAACAGTTATGGATGCGGACAAATGAAAGGACGATATCAAATGACAATTTTAGCCCTGTATTTATGCCTGATGATGGGTTTTGCACCAATGGAAACTACTCTGGAGCCAATGATTCCGGAAAATGTCATGATGGAGATAGAAACGCAGGAAGAAGTCCACATTCTGTCAAAGGCGGATGGTACGCTTCTGGCAACGGTGCGGACGATGGATGACAAAATGTATATACGCTATTCCCAGGATGTTACGGTATTTGAAGTAGAGCATGGATGCGGCGACTTGAATTATAGTTTTGACCAACTGGTTTTGCCGCTTTCCAACGAAACGATTGCGATGTCGCCCCTTGGAAACACGATTGAAGTTGTACGGACTTCAAACGAAGATTCAACAGAAACCAGGCTTACCATCGAACTGGAATAATTTTGAGGGAAACAGAGCGTCTGATATGGCGCTCTGTTTTTTTGCTGTTATTAGAATATAAAATATCCGCTTGCTGCATATCATAATACATAATAATCCCCACGAAAGGAGAATCGCCTATGCAGCAAGGTTCTCTGGAAAAAAAGATTGTTGTATGCCTTGATCGGGCGGGAATCAAGCACGCCTGTGCAGGCTATAAATATCTCGTATTATGCGTCCAGATTGTTTTGGAATCCCGGAACCGTGTATTTAAGGTCCGCGATATATACGAAACGGCAGCGGAGAGAAATGGCATCCAGTGGCAGACCATTGAACGGGCAATCCGCATTTCGATGAAACGCGCCGCCAATGAAAATACAAAGAAACTGACCAATAAAGAACTGATTGCAAGGATTGTAGATCAGCTCATCGACTGAAAAGGAGACACCAGAAAATGATAAAGAGCAAAGAAGATATCCTGCGGATGCACCCGAATGATACCGTCATCATCCTGACAACAGAAAAGCCGAGTAAGAGGGAGCTTTCGCTATCCCAAGATGTCCATTTCCTTACCCTGACTTTCCCTGAATCCTCAGAGCAGTTTGCTCTGGCGTTAAGCGGCAGGGAAGAAGCGGAACAATTCCAGGCATCCAATGCGGATATAAGTAAACTGCACTGCCAAAATGTGCAGATCAAAGAACTTTTTCCTGTTCTGATGACCAGCCGGCTGAACCTCATCATTGATCCGTTTGATGAGAAACTGACAACCTTAACCCCCATGGAGATGGGTGAGTATTGTCAGAGCCATCAGAAAGCTATTTTCAAGGGCAACTTGCATGAAATGCCCTATATGAATTTCAGGGCAGCGCAGGCAAAAGCAAGGGGCGGCAAAGTTCGGGAAGATTTTCTTCAGGATTTGATGCAGATGGACTGCTTCTGGGTAGCCAGCTTTTCTTTTGCGCCGATTTCTCCGTTTGTTACCAGAATCGGCAAACTGGATGCGCGACCGCATATTATGATTTTTTCAGATCATAATATGGCGATGAAATTCTGCCAGCATATCAATCCGTCATTGGAGAAAAAGACAGTCCCAATCCAGGTAAATACAGAGCTGCTGCTCAAAATGGTTGAAGATAATTGGGACGCTGGCGTTCATATGTTTTATGTGAATGATGGTGCAGAAGGGATTGCGTTCAGTTATTACGACATGAAAAAAGCGGTAGCCGGCTAAGTAGAACCACATGGAGGATGGAGAAAATCCATCCTCCTATTTGTATTTTTTAACAAAATATCGAATCTACGAATAATTTTCAAACGCCTTGCATATGATAGAGTATATGCGAAACATAGGATTCCAAAGAACCAGTACGAGTGCAAACCAACGAAGCCGACAGGGCAGATGCGCAAGGCTGCAGTAGGGGAATCCGTTAAATATCGAAAACAGGTGGATGCGTCCGCCTGTGGGGGTTCTTTTTGCTATTTTCATTCACCCGATACGAATGTAAAACCAGGTGTTGCGCAGCCGATGCAGTAGAATGCGCAGGGACAGATGAAATCTGCGATTGTGCCGCGCCTGCCCCTCAACCGGCCACATTAACCGGTATAAAAATTGATGGGAGGGTTCAAGCTCTGCAAAGAGAGGGAACTTTGACTGGTGCAGAATTGGTTCTGTGTCTAAGGTTAGGATTGAATGAAACCGATGGTCATTGCCGCACAATGGGGGGAGTACAACGCACTTTACCTTTTTTTACCTATTTCTTAGGGAAGGGGTGCGCCCAGCGAGTGGCACACAGCTGGTGGCGGGCTGACTGAAAGGAAGGCCGACAAAAGATGTGTGACACTTGGTGGGCAGTCAATCTTGCACCAAGCTGACTTGTGGCGGATACCCAAGGGCAGCCGACATAAGAAAGCGAGGCCAAGACAGACTGACTGACCACGAACTGGGCGTACCTCGCAGGGCAAATGGGGTAGTCTATTTTTTTTAGGGTAAATCTACTATCAAGTTGTATAGTATTTTGTAGGTAGTATATGGTAATTTCTTGTTTCACAAAGTGTGCTGGGATAAAAAAGCAATTCACATAACAAACGCACTTTAAT
Organism: uncultured Butyricicoccus sp.; assembly: GCA_964017555.1. Lineage (GTDB taxonomy): Bacteria > Bacillota > Clostridia > Oscillospirales > Butyricicoccaceae > Butyricicoccus_B. The sequence goes on from CAXHNU010000022.1 coordinate 22,492, forward strand.
TCGCTGTTTTGGACACTTTACAGCTTCAATTTACACAGCAGCCTCGGTTTTGATGCCATTGGCTGCTGTTTTTTGCACTTCAGGCAAGGCTTGAATCAAAAACATTCATTCTTTTTGAAAAATGACACAATTTGAATCATTTTTGCTGCAAAACAAAAGATTCAAGCAAACTGCATAGAATAAGGAAACAATAAAAGGAGGATTACACAATGGCAACGATTTTCGACACAGCAAGATTCATTTTAGAGGTATGCGGGAAAATGTCAATGATGAAGCTGCAAAAACTATGCTACTATGCGCAAGTCTGGTCGCTGGTATGGGATGATGCACCACTTTTTGATGAGGATTTTCAGGCATGGGCAAATGGTCCCATGTGCCCGGAATTGTTTTCACAATTGGAAGGGAAGTTCTCTTGTACGGCAGATGATGTTCCTGGTGACAGCAGCGTGTTAAACGATATACAACGGGAAACATTGCTGCTGGTTTTGGATCACTATGGCGGCAAAGATATGCAGTGGCTTTCTCAGCTGACACGCATGGAAGATCCGTGGAGACAGGCTTTTAATCTATCTGATAAGGCTGTCATCACAAAAGAAAGCATATTCACCTATTATCATTGGTGAACAGCTGTGAAAACTTCATTGTTTTCCACACACCCAAGTGCTATAATAGACTACTATGACAAAATGGAGGAAGAACGACAATGACAATCGAGCAAATCAAGGAAATGGTGGCTGGTCCTGCGTATGATTTTCTCCGCACCAATCCACACCTGAAAAACAGGATTATCTTTTTAACATTGGGCGGCAGCTATTCCTATGGCACAAATATTGAAACCTCGGATGTGGATGTCCGTGGCTGCGCTTTGAACAGCCCTTCTGACCTGATTGGGCTGACATCATTTGAGCAGGTTGTCCATGTGCAGACAGATACCACAATCTATGCCTTTAACAAACTCATCAAACTGCTGCTGGGCTGCAATCCCAATACCATTGAAATGTTGGGCTGTAAACCAGAACATTATTTTCTGCTTACGGAAACCGGCAAAATGATGATTGAAAATCGCAAACTGTTTTTGTCACAGCGTGCAGTACATTCTTTTGGCGGCTATGCCGCGCAGCAGCTACGGCGATTGGAAAACGCTTTAGCCAGGGATAAGATGTCACAAGGGCGGCGCGAAGAGCATATCCGCAATTCGATGGAAAGCGCTGTTCATTCTTTCAAAAGCCGCTATACCATGTTTGATAAAGGAAGTTTTGTTCTTTACACTGACGAAAGCCCACGGGAGGATTTGGAGCGTGAAATTTTTGCCGATATCAGCTTAAAGAAATTCCCTGTCAGGGAGTTCAACAGTATGATTAGCGATTTAACAAATGTACTGAGTAACTATGAGAAGCTGAATCATCGAAACCATAAAAAAGACGACAATCATCTTAACAAGCACGCAATGCACCTGATCCGACTCTATTTGATGTGTTTGGATATTTTGGAAAATGGGGATATCATCACTTACAGAGGCGATGATCTCGATCTTCTGATGCGTATCCGACACGGTGAATATCAGAAAGAAGATGGGACATACCGGCAGGAATTTTTTGATATGGTGAATGCGTTTGAAGCCCGTTTTGCGTATGCCAGAAAGAACACAGCCCTGCCAGAGCATCCTGACATGAAACGCATAGAAGATTTTGTGATGGAAGTGAACAGGAGGGCGCTTGATGTATCGGATTAACATTCCTGCTGGTGCGCAAGCTGTGATTCATTTGCTGGAAAGTGCAGGGTTTGAAGCCTATGTAGTTGGCGGCTGCGTTCGGGACAGTCTGCTTGGCTTAACGCCGCATGACTGGGATATCTGTACCTCTGCAAAACCGGATGATATGCTGGAACTATGCGCTATGCACGGTATAAAAACCATTGAAACCGGCATAAAACATGGAACAGTTACCGTTTGTCTTCCCGAATTTGAAGAAATGTATGAAGTGACAGCATACCGCATTGATGGGGAATATTCAGATAACCGGCATCCGGATACCGTAGCATTTACAACCAGTATTCAGGAGGATTTATCCCGCCGGGATTTCACCATAAATGCGATAGCATACAATGACCATGCCGGTCTGGTTGACCCATTCCATGGGGAAAAAGATTTGCAGCAGCATCAGATTTCCTGTGTCGGCAATCCGGCAGACAGATTTCATGAGGATGCCTTGCGTATGATGCGGGCACTCAGGTTTTCATCTGTCTATGGCTTTGCAATTGAAGAAAATACAGCCAAAGCGATTCATCAACTTGCACCATATCTAAAAAATATCGCTGCAGAACGCATTCAAGTGGAGCTGTGCAAGCTGCTTTTGGGCAAAGGCGTACTTGAAATCCTGCTGGACTACAGCGATGTGATGGCTGTTATTATCCCGGAAATCGTGCCGTGCATCGGATTCAATCAAAACAATCCATACCATGAATATACAGTATACGAGCATATGGTTCATGCTGTCGTGAACGATACAAGTGATGATATTTCTGTAAAGATTGCACTTTTGCTTCACGATATCGGGAAACCGCAGTGTTATTTTGAAGATGAACGGGGCGGGCATTTCCATGGGCACAGTATACCCAGCCATGATATAGCTGACCATGTGATGCAGCGATTGCGGTTTGATCACAAAACCAGAGAAGATGTTCGCACACTGATTCTCTATCATGATTCTGAAATTGCGCCAACACATAAGACTGTCCGCCGATGGCTTTCCAAAATTGGCGAAAGTAATTTCAAGAAACTTCTTGCAGTCAAACTGGCTGATATTAAAGCCCATACAAAAGGTACACAACAGCCAAGAATCGACAAGTGCCTGGCGCTGTACAGCATTTTGGATGATGTCATTGCACAAGGACAATGCTTCTCCATGAAAGATTTGGCGATTGGCGGCAAAGAGATTATATCTTTGGGCGTGCCGGAGGGCAAGCTCATTGGTGATATCCTGCGCCATATCCTCGATAAGGTGATCAGCGGCGATCTTCCAAACGAGATGAACCCACAAATGCTGGCGGCACAACAATACTTGTCGGAAAATTATTTCAAATTCTGAATCAGAAAAAACGGTAGGCAGATTTATTTCTGGCTGCCGTTTTCTTTGTGCCGGCTGTGAATCAATTTTGTTCCTCATAAATTCTGTGGAAGGTGTGCATATAATAAAGTGTCAACAGAAAACGAGAAAATTTTAATGTCAGATGTTACGAAAACCAAGGGCATCGAATGACAGGAAGTCTCTTTTGCACTGTTGACATCCATGGTACGGCGGGACACGCCGAAACCCAACGCTCAGGGAGATTGCATAGACTTCGCCAGGTGGCAAGCAGCGGTCGTTGAGCTGAGAATCCCCAGATTTAGCTGAGGGGGGTGTCAAGGATGAATTAGGTTTTCCCCAGAAGTGGGGAAAAGATGATTTTATTCCGGAGAACATCTTCTATCGCCTGGCAATGAAAGCAAAGAACGAAACAGCGGAAGCATTCCAGGCCAAAATCGCCGATGAGGTTATCCCCTCCATCCGTAAGCACGGTGTGTACATGGTGGATGAAGTGATGAACAGGATGATCGCCGACCCTGATTTCGGGATTAAGCTACTGCTGGAGCTGAAAGAGGAGCGGGAACGGCGCAAGCAGCTTGAAGAGGAAAAAAGACAAGCGCAGCCGAAGGTGGACTATTTTGACGAGCTGGTGAACAGGAATCTGCTCACCAATTTCAGGGACACCGCAAAGGAGCTGGGCGTCAAGGAAAGAATATTCATCCGTTTCCTGGAGGACTACAACTATATCTACCGTGATACGAAAAAACGGATTAAGCCCGTAGCCGCCCGTGTCCAGGAAGGGATTTTTCAAATCAAGGATATCAAAAGTGAGCATAGTTCCTGGGCAGGAAACCAGACGCTTATAACCCCAAAAGGTAAAAGCACTTTTCAACTGCTGCTGCCACAGTGGCTGGCAAAACAGAGCAGCATGATGGTTTCACACAAATAGAGAAAAACGAGATTGCTCCGCATCTGCTGGCTGTACAACAATATCTGTCGGAGAATCATTTCAAATTTTGAATCAGAAAAAACGGTAGTCAGATTTATTTCTGGCTGCCGTTTTCTTTGTGTCGGCTGGAAAATAAATTTTGTTCCCCATAAATTCTGCGGAAGGTGTGCATATAATAAGATGTCAGCAGAAAATAAGGAATTTCCTTCTTCTGCTGGCAAAACAAAAATACGAAAGAAAGGAGTGTAGCACGGGTTCCCAATCGGGCGAATCCGCGAAAAAAACGCTTTTGAGGAAATACAAAAGCTGAAACCCTGAAAACATCAGGAAAGGAGAGGCTGTTTGGCAGGCATCCGGGTTCTATCGGGTACTTGCCCATATTTCAAACAGCGGGAATGCACTTTATGCAAAAACCCAAAACAAAAACCCTGAAACGGGTCTTGTCTGGGGTATTGGCAGCAGTTATGTGCTTTGGGTTAATCCCTGTTGGGACAGTTTCCCATGCGGCAGACCAGGTGAGTGATAAGACGACACTGTATATTCAGACCGTCAATAACACAACCGGCGCTGCGCTGGATCATGTCGGGGTAAAAATCGAATGCACGACAGCAGGTCAATATCAGGATTACGGCATTAGTTATTCCAAAAACGGCGGTAAAATTTCGCTGGAAGTCCCAGTGGGATATTACCGGATTACCGGCATCAATGCACCGGAAGGGTATCGCATTGAAACAACACCTGAGCTGGTTTATCTTCAGAAAACCAATACAGGTGCGCCGATTACCACAGTCGTTGCATATGCGGAACGCCCCCTGGTCGTGAAGAAAATTGACGCCGGCACACTGGCTGGTGTTGCCGGTGCAAAATTCCGTGTAACAAACGCGGATGGTTCACTGGTCGGGGAAGGAACGACAGGTTCTGACGGCTGCTGGACACTACCTTATATCGCCCCTGGCGATTATACTGTGACAGAGGTACAGACGCCGGCTGGCTATCATCCGTCATCCCCTCAGAATATCACCATCACAGAATCCGGCGACGGGGATCCGTTCCTGGTATTCGTCGATTCTGAAAAGAATGTGGTTGCCATCCGGAAAACCGATAAGGCAACCGGTATGCCTCTTGCAAATGCCCATTTCACCATCACCACCGCTGCTGGCGGCGCTATTGCCGGCGGTAATGACCTGGTGACAGACAGTGAAGGTATGGTATATCTGTCCAACCTGTCTGCGGGCAATTACCGGCTGACCGAAACAGCCGCGCCGGAAGGGTATATCCTGGATCAGCGTGTTGTTTCGTTCGACCTGGCACAGAATACAGAAAATAAAATGATTTCTGTGACAAACAGCCGTCCTGGTGCGGTTGCGGTTTATTCCAAGGATTCCGGCGGTCAGCCGCTGGCTGGCACGCATTTTGTGGTTTACGACAAAGATAACCGCATTGTGTGTCAGGATTCCGAAACCGATGCCAATGGCTGTGTGCATTTTGAAAACCTGGAACCCGGCACATACACCATCACCGCGACAAAGGCGTCTGAAGGTCATGTGCTGCAGGTGAATACCAAACAGGTTATCGTGCGCAAGAATCAGGTGACAACCGAAACCTTTATTTCCTCCACAAAGCCGTCTTTGGTGATTATCTGCCAGGACGATACAGGGAAAAAGATTTCCGGTGCGTCATTTGCAATTCAGGCACAGAACGGTAAGGAACAGGGTCCTTATGTGACCGATGCCAACGGTTCTGTCAAGATTGATAACCTGGATGTTGGCGGCTACCTGATTTCCCAGACCGGCGTACCGGCGGGATATGTCGCCGCAACCGGCACAATCAATCGTGCTTTGACCGCAGACCACACGGAAACCGTGACATTTGTGGTTAAGACAAAGCCGTTTATTGAAATTATGCACTATGTAAAGGGCACGACTGTGCCGCTGGCTGGTGCGAAATTCGAGCTGTGGCAGAATAATCAGAAGATTGCGGAAGATTATGCTGCTGCCGATGGACGGGTTGTTTTTGAGGATGTGAATCCTGGCGAATACACCATCCGTCATGTTAGCACACCGGATGGCTATACCATTGATACTGCTTCTCAGAACATCAATGTGCTGGCTGCAAACTCCGGTTATCTGCAGTTCACTTCTTCCAGAAACTCTGCCATTATGATTACCAAGGTGGATTCCGTCACTGGCAGCCCGCTTTCCGGCGCAGTATTCCAAGTGCGGGATTTGCAGGGCAATGTGCTGGACACTGTGACAACCACAGCCGATGGCACAGCTTCTACCAAAACCCTTGCCGCCGGACAGTATGTGATCAGTGAAGTGCAGGCTCCTGCCGGTTATGTGCCGGATGAAACAGCCCGTATTGTCACTGTAGTCGCTGATCAGCTTTGTGCGCAGCGGTTCACCAACCAGAAGATGTCTTCTATTGTCATCCGTGCGGTGGATTACTCCGGCGCTCCAGTGAAGGATGCACAGTTCACCGTAACCAGCCTGGCAACAGGTCAGATTGTGGATACGGTTGTAACCGATGAATCCGGCATGGCTGTGACAAAGGTGCTGAATCCTGCCCAATATATTGTGCGGGAAACAACTGCGCCTGCCGGCTATGTGATGGATACAAAAGTGATTTCCAATGTGTTGGTGGAAACTGGCGCTGCCATGCACCTGACATTTATGCACTCTTTGCAGTCCATCATTCAAATCCGGAATGAGGATGCCAAGGGCAACCCGATTTCCGGCGGTCAGTTCAAAGTAACCAATCAGCAGACCGGCTATGTTGTCGGTTATTTCACCACCGATGAAAGCGGCATCGTATCCACACCGATTGTAGCGGCTGGCACATACCAGGTTGCGCAGGTTGTGGCTGCTGACGGTTTTGTCACACAGAATGAAGTTTACACTGTGACCGTGAAAGACAACCAGGCTTCTATTGTCCGGTTTGTCAACGGGACACAAAGTGTGCTGAACATCAAGAAGGTGGATTCCCAGACTGGCGCTTCGCTGGCTGGCGTTGTCTTTACGCTTGCCGATGAACAGGGTCATGTTGTCGGGCGTTATACCACAGATTCCACAGGCTGCGTTTCCACACAGCCGCTGAAGCCCGGCACTTATCTGCTGCGTGAATACAAAGCGGCGGATGGATATCTGATTGATGAAGCCTGTAAGACAAATGTGGTCATCAAAGCGGATGAACCCACCTATGTACAGATGACAAACACCAAAAAGCCTGTCATCCAAATCACAAAAGAAGATGCCGATACCGGCGCTTTGCTGGCTGGTGCGGAATTTACTGTTGAAAAGAATGGCTCCATCATCGGGACTTATGTGACCGATGTCAGCGGTCTTGCCACAACAGAAGAGCTGGAACCCGGTACTTACACCGTGTATGAATCCAAGGCTCCCAATGGCTACACCCTGAACCCGACCCCTGCGACAGTGAAAGTCCGGGCAGGTCAAACCACCAGCATTTATGTACAGAACCAGAAAAATGCCGGTCTGACTGTTACCAAAGTCAGTGCCACTGGCAACCCGCTGGCTGGCGCGGAATTTGTGCTGTATACCACCAGCGGTGAGAAAATCGCGGATTTGACCACACAATTTAATGGCACAGCCTCTTATGACGGTCTGGATGCCGGTCAATATGTCCTGCGGGAAACCAAAGCTCCTGCCGGTTATAAAATTGATACTGCCCCCAAACTTGTACAAATTAAGAGCAATGCGGGTGCAAATATCAAGATTGTCAACCAGAGCATGGCTTCTATTGTCATCCAAAAGACCGACGCTGACAGCGGCGCTGCCCTGTCTGGTGCGGAATTTGAAATCACCAATGCCACTGGCAATGTTGTCGCCAAGCTGCGGACAGATGCTGCCGGATTGGCACAGACCGATGTGCTGGAAGACGGCACATATTATGTCAAAGAAACTGTTGCGCCCAATGGTTATATGGTAGATACTGCTGTGCGTACTGTGCAGGTTCGTGCAGGCGAAACAGTCAATCTGCATATCACAAACAGCGCAAAAGCTGCTGTCCACATCCATTTGAATGACGCTGTGAACAATCAGCCGCTTGGCGGCGGTGAATTTGTCATCCGGACAGAATCCGGTGTGGTTGTGGGGCAGGGCAAAACAGAAAATGGATTGCTGGTCATCCCGGCGCTGCCGAATGGGAACTATATTGTGTCCCAGATTACTGCTCCGGATGGCTATATCAAGGATATGGTATCCCAGTCCATCACTGTAATCTCCAATCAGGTGACACATGTTTATTTCCTGAACCAGCCCATGACTGGCCTTATCATCGAAAATGTGGTGACTACAACCCATAAGCCCCTTGCAGGCGGTATTTTTGAGGTTTATGACGCCACAGGCAAACAGATTTATCATGGCACAACTGATGATACAGGTTGGCTGAATGCCGGCATTCTCGCACCGGGCAAGTACACCATCAAGCAGGTTGCCACAGCAAAGGGATATACGATTGTTACCAACACCCAGACGGTGACAGTTTCCGTAAATATCCCGACAACTGCTGTCTTTGAAAACCGTCCGCTCACCACATTGCTCATCAACAAAGTTGACAATGTGACAAGAGATGGTTTGGAAGGCGCAACCTTCCGTGTGCAGTCTGTCCGCGGTGAGTTTGAAACCAGAGTGACAACCGATGAAGCAGGTTTTGCTTCTGTTGACAATCTGGAGCCTGGCTATTATATCGTTACCGAAGTCAAAGCGCCGGACGGTTATATTTTGAAAGGCACTTATCAGTTTGCCTATATCCGTTCCGGCAATAACACAGAACTGACATTCACCAATGAAAAGTACACAGGTCTGGTCATTGAAAATGTTGTGCTGGATACCCATGAACCGCTGGCTGGCGGCGTATTTGAAGTGTGGGAACTGAACACGGAACATAAGGTGTTTGAGGGAACCACTGATAATACTGGTGTGCTGCACACCAACATCCTGACCCCTGGCAAGTATCTGATTAAACATCTGGCGACTGTGGATGGCTATACCATTGTCACTGCTACCCAGATTGTTGAAATCAAAACCAATGAACCGACCCACGCGGTCTTTAACAACAAACCCATGGGCACGCTGGAAATCCTGAAAGTGGATGAGGCGACCCGTGACCCGCTGGCTGGCGCGACCTTTAAGGTTGTTAAAGCCAACAGCTCTTTTGAAGTTTCCGTCACAACCGATGCGACCGGCATTGCCCGTGTCAGCGACCTTGAAGAAGGCAATTATGTTGTGACTGAAACCAATGCGCCGGAATGCTACCGTCTGAATAATGTGGCACAGAATGTGACCATCCGTTCCAGCGAAACCTCCCGCCTGACTTTTGCCAATCAGAAACTGACTGGTATTGTCATCGTGAAAACCGATGCAGATACCGGTGCGGCACTGGCTGGCGCACATTTCCAGATTGCGGATGAAAACGGCACAGTGCTGGACGGCAATTTCGTTTCCGATGCTGCCGGACGCATTGAAACCGGTCCGCTGACTCCTGGACGCTACACCATCAAAGAAATGGTTGCCCCGACCGGCTATGTGCTGGATACTGAGGCGCGGACAGTAACTGTAACAGATACCACACCGACTGTTGTTCCCTTCACCAACCGTGCGATGGCTGGCATTACCATTCAAAAGGTAGACGCTGCTGACAATAAGCCGCTGGCTGGTGCGGAATTTGAAGTCTGGAACCAGAACAGCACTGTCAAGTATGGCGACTTTACAACCGATAGTACAGGCACTGTAGCGACTAATATCATGACGCCTGGCACCTATATCATCAAGGAAGTCAAAGCGCCGAATGGTTATCTGATTGATGTCCCGTCCAAGACCGTGACGCTGCCTGCAAACCAGCAGCTGATTGTGAAATTCTCTGACACTGCAAAGCCTTCGCTGCAAATCGAAAAACTGGATGCCACAGACAGCAGCAAACCGCTGGCTGGCGCAACCTTTAAGGTTTATGACAGCAAGGGTTCTTATGTCGGCGATTACACAACCGATGAAAGCGGTCTGGTATTTGTAGATGATCTGGCTCCTGGTCAGTATCGGATCACAGAAGTCAAGGCTCCTGCCGGTTATGTGATTGACAGCAATTCCAAAACCGTCACAGTGAAAGCTGCGACACAGGCAAAAGTAACCTTTACCAACAAGCCGATGACCGGCATTGTCATCACAAAGATTGATGCTGATACAGCGGCTCCGCTGGCTGGTGCAGTCTTTGAGATTTCCGAGCTGAACGGTTCTGTTGTCAACAGCTATACAACCGATGCCACAGGTGTTGTCCATACTGAAACACTGGCTCCCGGCAAGTATGTTGTGAAGGAAATCAAAGCGCCGGAAGGCTATGTGATTGACGATGCTTCCCAGATTGTTGATGTGGTGGCTGGCAAAGCGACCAGTATCCGTATCACCAACACAAAGAAAACATCCCTCCAGATTTGGAAGATGGACGAAACCAACGGTAATATGCTGGCTGGCGCACATTTCAGTGTGCAGACCACTGCCGGCGAGCATGTCACTACAGTCATTACCGGAACCGATGGCATTGCCTCCGTTCCGACCCTGACCCCTGGTTCTTATATCGTGACCGAAACCAAAGCCCCCGAAGGCTATCTGCTGGATGCCACTCCGCAAACTGTTGAAGTCAAGACAGGCACACCTGCGGTTGTGAAATTCTATGATAAGCCGCTGGCTGCGCTCCGCATCCAGAAGGTTGATGGCAAAACAGGTGAATCCCTGTCCGGTGCGGTCTTCAAGGTGGTTAAGGAAAATGGCGATTATGTTGGCGAATACCGTACAGAACTGGATGGTATCATCAACATCCCCACAATGGCTCCTGGGCGTTATGTCATTACAGAAATCTCTGCCCCGGATGGCTATATTGTGGATAGCACTGCCCGTACCGTTGAAGTAAAGACTGGTGTTCCCACAGTCATCACTGTTGAGAATAACCGTACTGCCGGGCTGCAGATCCGCAAGACTGTAACCCAGACCGGCGAGCCTTTGGCTGGCGTTACCTTTAAGGTAAAGAAAGCTGACGGCACACTGGTTGGCAATTATACCACCGACAGCATGGGTCTGATTTATGTCAGCCTGGAACCCGGTGAGTACAATGTGCAGGAAACCTTTGCTCCTGACGGCTATGTGGTTGATGAGAAGCCGCATTTCGTGACCGTGAAAGCCAATGAACCTACCGTTCTGGAAATCACAAATGATCGGATGTCCAATGTCCGGATTCATAAGATTGACGCGGAAACCGGCAAGGGCATTTATGGCGTCACCTTTGAAATCAAGGATTCCCGGAACAATTATATCGGCACATATAAGACCGATGATCAAGGCTATATTGACTTGACCGCTGTTCTGCCGGATGGGCGTTATGTTGTAACAGAAACCCAGGCGGCTGCGGGTTATGTTCTGGATCCGATTCCCCGCACTGTCAAGGTATCTCCCAGTGAACCGACCGAAATCATTTGGGAAAACTCCCGTGAAAAAGGTCAAATCAAGATTGTGAAATATTCTGCCGACGATAACGCCGCGCTGAATATTCCCGCAAACTCCCCGCTGGAAGGTGCGGAATTCACAATTACAGCACAGGATGGACGGGTCATTGATACTGTCCGCACCAATGCGGCAGGTGTTGCCTTCTCCGGTGCGCTGGATATCGGCACATATACTGTGCAGGAAACCAAAGCCCCTGCTGGATATTCTCTGAACAGCAAGCCTGTGCAGGTGAACATCACCAGCAAGAGCCAGGAAAAAGAAATTGAGTT
>CAXHNU010000023.1:0-5741 GCA_964017555.1 uncultured Butyricicoccus sp.
TTTGTTTTTTCATTTTGTATATCCTTTCCGGCTTTCGCCTTTCCGTTTGTTTTCCCTTACCTTATGATATTATTATAATACACTTATTAAGTGAACTCAATTGACAAAATAGATAAATTATTAAGTGAAAATCAGTCTATTTTGTACACTTATTAAGTGCATCAAAACCTTGATAAACATCAATATATATGTTAAAATAATGATTAAAAGAAACGGGGTGTTTTCATGGCAAGAACCTATACGGATGCTAAAAAAGAAGGAAACCGACGTTGGGACGCAAACAATCTGGACAGGGTATCAATTGCACTGCCAAAAGGATACCGGGACGAAATCAAAGCGCACGCCGCCGCGCTGGGTGAAAGTATGAATGCATTCATAAAGCGTGCCATTGATGAAACGATAGCGCAAGACAGCCATACAGAAAGGAGATTTTAACCATGGGCATGAGTGACAGCCAATTTAAAAGCTACATCCGCCTGCTTTTATCTGCATTAAAAGACGCGGAAAACGAAAACGACCCAGAGAAGAAGAAAGCGAAAATGGGTGAAATTCTGGATAACTTGCAGCAAACCTTAGAAGATTAACGCAAGAAAGGGCGGCTCACACCGAGCCGTCCTTTTCATATTCCTTCACAAGTTTATAAAATGTACTGCGTTTTATCTGTAGTTCGCGCATTGCCTGCACAGCGGATATTCCGCCATTTTTCCAAATCCCATAAATCCTTGCCCAATCGCTTGGGAATCCGGTTTCGGGTCTGCCCAGTTTTTTGCCGCGTGCTTTTGCCGCCGCAATACCTTCCGCCTGCCGCTGGCGGATGGTATGTCGTTCCTGTTCGGCAATGGTGGTCATCACTTCAATCAGCAGCGCATTAATCATATCAATCACCCATTTATTCTCTTTGGGTACATCCATCATTGTAGTCGGCAAATCAAGCACCATCAGCCGCACGCCCATTTTTTTCAGTGTCTGCAATTCTTCCAGCGCCCCAGTTTTATTACGTCCCAGCCGATCCAGCGACGCGATATATAATGTATCGCCATCCCGCAGAAGCTGATCCCGCAGCATCAGCCAGCCGCCGCGGTCAAAATCCTTGCCGCTTTCTTTGTCAGTAATGATATCGCGTTCGCTGACAACATACTTTCGCAGTGCATCAATTTGCCGGTCAAGGTTTTGTTCTTTGCTGCTGACACGGGCATATCCATATTTTTTCTGCACAAAATTTTTCCATTCCTTTCTCATTCTAGATTTTCATTTCTCCTGCCGTTAAGTGGTCAAAGAAAAAAGGAATACAAAAAACAGGTTGTGGAAATGTGGAAAAATCAAAGATTTTACACACATTACACACAGCCATGTTTTTCGTTTGTTGCGAGATGGGGGAGAGAGAAGGATTTTACTGCTGCCATATCTTCCCTCCCCCCCTCTCGCGCTCTCCCTCCCTTCTATTTGTGGCACACTACAAAAGGAAGAAATTATTAAATAGGGGGAAGGGGACAGGAGGCATACAAGCGCCCTACCACTTTCCCCTTCCCCCCCAAATCCCCCCTATCCTCTTTGGGTAGGGCGCATAAATAATAATTTTTTATTTTTATTTTTTAACGGGGGTTATTTTATGCGCGCAAAGGAAAGGCGCGCATCCCTGCCGTTTCCTTTATCTACAAAAAAGCATCCATAAAAGTACCCCTACATTTACAGACATCCATAAATTCAAAATGGACTTTTACGGACAGCATATCGATAAAAATCGGGCATCAAAAACACTGTCCATAAAGGTACACCTTTACAAACACTATTTTCTGGATAAATACTTATCACAGATTTTTCTGGGTGTATCCGGGCTGGTATATCCCATCCGAGCCGCAACGGCGCACCAACTTAACCCATCCAGATAACGGAGTGAAAAAGCCCTTCTTGCTGCCGCATCAGGGATATTATGTATCCATCCACGGATATCTTTAATTTTTTCCGCATTTTTCTTTGCCATGTCGCCATCCTCATCGAACAGCGACCATGCGCCATATATTTCCTCGCGGTGTTCCTCCTCATGAATTTCCGCCAGTAAATGGGTTATCTGTTTCAGTGTATCCCGGTTCACGTTCTGCACCCCTTATGTTTCGCGATATCGTTATAAAAACAATATCATATCGTCTGACTTAATCCAAAGCACTCCTGCCGAAAACTTAGACAGGATTTCCAGCGAGAAAGCGGACTTTCACCGCTTTAATTTCCTGTCAATTTCTTCTTTTCTCCCGCGCGTATCTTTTCCAGTTTCTGCTTTCTTCCCATCTGCGGCGATCTAATTTTGCCTTACTCCAATACAAATCAAAAGTTTCCAAGTCGATAATTCGCCCCACAATAATGGTATATCTGCCATAAGGATTACTCCCGTTCATATCCATCTTGATGATTTCAATCCCCGGCGGCACTTCTCCGGCTTCGCTTTCGCGTATCCTGCGCCTTAACGGTTCTTCCGGGCGTTTCAGGTTGCGGCTTGTCCGGAAAGCGCGTTCATTTTTCTCTTTCCGCTCTTTTAATAAGTATCTGCAAGTATCTTCAAATCCGCCGAACGCGTCCCGCAGCGTCCTTACATCCACGCTGCCAGCATCCCAACATTGCCGCACAACATCCAGCATTCTTTGCCCCGTCGCGGTGCAAACCAAATGATAATGCACCCGCACCGGCTGACCGTCGCGGTTATGGGTTTCCCGCACGATAATATATTTATACACCCTTCCTTTCTTTTTGAAATGGGCTTTCATCCGCCTGTGAAACCGCTCCACGACTCTTTTTTCCTCTTTATCATCCGGCGCATCCGCAAAGGAAAGCTCAATAAATAAATCTCTTCCCGCCTTAAAATTGACCTCAAAAAGCTGCACCAAATGATATTGCCGTTCCACCGCATTGATTCTCCGCTTGGCTTCGCTTTGCACTTTTTGCCGCTCCCGTCGTGCCGCCGGACGCAATCCAGGCAGCATCCCGGCGCTATAAGTTGCCTGTATGTATAGCCGTCCGGCTCGAATTTCTTTTTTCGCCTGCATATTTTATGTCCTTTAACAATAATCCTTTTTGCTTTTCAGGGAGGGGGCAATGCCCCCTCCCTTTATTTTGTCGCCACGTTATGTACACACTGGCTGGGCGGACATCCGCGCATCCTGCCAGTATCGTACAAATAATGACACGCAAACTGTAATTTATCCGTGAGATTAGCGCCCCGCATTCCGAGTGTCCGCCAATATTTGCAGCCTTTGCAGTGCCCAATACTCTGTAAATGCTCCGCCTCTGCTACCCGCTTTTTAATCTTCTTCTCCCGTTTTTTAATCATTTCTTCTGCGATTTCGGTTCTGCGCGTCAATTGGTTTCCGTCCACAGCGTCACAGATTTCCTCCGGCTGGCAGCCCAGCACAGCGGCAATGGCTTCACGGAAATGATAAGTCGGCAGCGCGCATCCGGTTTCAATTTTACTGATTGCGCTAACTCTGCCGGTCAAAATGCCGGTATCAATCGGGAGTTTTCGCGCAAGTTCCAACTGCGTCAACCCTTTGGCAATTCGCAAATCTTTCAGCTTATTTTGCATCCTCCATCATCCTCAAAACGGTTTCTTCCGCCATCTTTTCCGCTGCATCCTGCATCATATCCTCAATGCCGCAAGCAATGCAAAGCGCGTCCAATGCGTTGTAGACATAAGCGGCAACCTCGGCGACAGTTTCATTTTTCTTCAGCGTCAGCCCGGTTTTATCTTTGTCCAGCGTTTCTACAATTTCCTGTACCAGATAGCCCATTTCGCCAATCGCATCCAAAGCGCAGCTAAATACACCGTTTGCAACGGCAATCGTCACAAGATTATCATAATGTTTACTATTCATGATACTTACTCCCTTCATTCTCAAAGAATTTCGCAATCACACTCTGGAATTTCTCCGCGGTTTCAAGCTGTTCTGCTCTCAATTTAACCACCGCATCATTCAGCCGGTCAGTTAAACTCCGGATTTCGTTAAACAAAAAATTCACCTGATGGACAGCGGGATTTTTCGCTTTTTCCAGTGCGGCGCTGGCTTGTTCAGCGCGTTCCTGCGCCTGTTGAATGATTTCCTCATTTTCTTTCTGCACCTGTTCCCGTGCCTGCGCGAGCAGTTCCTCATCAGGCACAACGCGGCTTTCAACCTCAACAGGTTTTTCCCTGAGTTTCCGCATCAGTTCCAAAACCTGCCCATCCAGTTCATCCGCCCTGGCTTCTGCGGCTTCACGTGCAGCGACTTCATCCGCGGCAGCCTGTTCGGCATCCGCCGCTTTTTTCTCCGCCTTTTCGGCAGCTTCTGCGGCTTCTGCGGCTTTTTGCTCTGCGTGCTGCTTTGCATTTTCAGCGGCTTTATAATCCTCCACGAGTTTTTTAATTTCGCGGCTGCTCATATCGGGCAAATCGGGATTCTGTTTTGCAATCTCCCTGCGGTCATCCTCGGGAAGCCCCAGCAGGGGAACCAACTGGCTGTAACCCAAATCGCCAAATAATTCATTTGCGCTCATACCATCCAGCGCAATTTGCCCATCACCAAATTCCCGTGCAATACGCATATAATTCTGTGCGGTACTCGGCTTAAAGCCAAGCACCTCCTGCAAATAATGCAGCCATTCGCCCTGCGGCACCATTTCTTTGGCTTCTTCCAGCCGCCGCCCAATTTCGATAATCCCATTTTTAATCGTACGTGCGGTATTATCGCGTATCAGGATAATTTCCGCCGTCACAGTATCAATGGTGCGGCTGTTTTTGCTGATTTCGTTCATTTCCATCCTCCTTTTAACATTCTTTCAAGCCAAAGCCTGATAAATTCTTTTGCATCTTCGGGTGCATCGCTGTTGCGGTAACCGCGGCACTGCACAACCGTTTTCGATTTTTCCTGAAATTCCACTGTACAAAACGGCTGCCCTGGCTTGTCCAGTTTCCGCAGCACAAAGATAGCGGTTTCGCCGTTTATATGCCTTTCAGCATATCCGGCAACACAGTTATGCTGTAGTTCCCCTTCGCGGATGATTTCATTCTGACTGTCTACGGGGCGAATGAGCAACCCATTTTTACGCCATTTATACTGTCTAAGCAGTCGCCGCCGTACCCGAAAGCGCACATTTTTCTCGCTGTCCGCGATATGTTTTATCCTTGCGGACAATCGTATATGTGCTTCGTGCAAATCATCCGGCAACAGATTCCCGCCGCCGACCTGCTGCAACTGGTGCAGATAATCGCCATAATCCAACAGCACATAATGCAAAGTACCGCCACTTTTCCTTTGCTGCCTTTTGAAATATTTCTGCATTTCCCGGGGTTCATCCATACACATTTGGCGGATATCGCCTCTCGCGGTGCTCACAATATCCGCAAATTCAAAATCATCATGGCAGGGTTTCAGCGCGCCCCTTTGCCTTAGTTCCCGGTATGTATCCAGGGTTAAAAAGCTAAAACTTTCATCCCGCAAAACCTTGATATCTGCTTTTTCAAGTCCTTTCAGCAACTTTCCGGGATCTTTTGCTTTCAGGTTCACAGCCCTTTGAAATCCTCTTTTATCCTGCTCCCGCATCATAAAAAAGCATCCAAACCCCATTTTCCAAATATACTCGCACACCGGATATTTCACATAGAGCGCGGCATATTCCAGCGGATCACTAACTTCCCCAATCGCTTCATCAAGTTGGCTGTATTCCAAGCAAGTATTTTGAATCGTTTCGCGGTCAATCTCGCCAATAAAATTTTCATG
>CAXHNU010000023.1:5751-12755 GCA_964017555.1 uncultured Butyricicoccus sp.
GCTTCATCAAGTTGGCTGTATTCCAAGCAAGTATTTTGAATCGTTTCGCGGTCAATCTCGCCAATAAAATTTTCATGCGCGCCAAAATTAGACTGCCAGCGCGTTATTTTCACCTGTTTGCGCTGCTGCCATTCGTCACGCGCAAGCCTGCCGTTTGCATCAACGACCCAGCCTTTCCGCGTCCAGCGCAGCGCCTTACCATCCATATAACAAATACGCTGATATTCAAAAAATTCAAATTCGCCGTCATAGCCCCGCCAAACGCGAAAACTTCTTGCCCAAACTACGCGCCCTCTGCCACGTTGGAAGTGCTGATAAGTAAATTTCTGCTTTTGCAGTTCTTTGCGGCTTTTCCATTTTCGCGGCTTCACAGTTTCGCCGCACCTCGGGCAAATAATCAAATCTTTCCCCTTAGGATATGTTTCCTTATCAACCAAGGCATCCATACCGCAGAAGCTGCAATGCACCCGCCAGCATTCACGATCTTTCCAAAATCCGCCGCCATCCTCGATTTCGCTCCGATAAAACAAAAACTCCGGCAGTGTAATTTCACCGCGTATTTTTTCGGCTAACGCATCAAAATCAATCTCGGGGCAATCGTTCACATCCATCAAATCAGCCCCATCAAGTCAAATTCATCACCGGAAGCCTGCCCAACCGTTTGGGATTTTGACGGCAGCGGCTTGATCCACTCGGCGGGAATGCGGTAAAAATCCATCACCACTTTGATAACCTCATTATCCGGATCAATGCCAACAACAGGGCAAGCCCAGCAATTGTTTTCTGCCCGTTCCCTGGCGTACTCCTCAAGCGCATCGTAACATTTTGCAAGGCTCATATTTTTATTATCAAAGTCCTGCTCCACCATCGGGAGGATACGTTTATCCATGGCGCCCAGTTCCTCAAGCAGCAACCCAATTGCTTTCGCGCCATAACCTTTTGCCTGTTTAATCGCATCATTCAGTTTCATTTTCGCCATCCCTTTCCTGCAAGCGTTCTGCCCAGCGTATTGTTTTGCTGCTGCAAATATCGCGTACCTGATACGCTTCATCCTGCCGCAAAAATACCTGTGCGCAGCACAGCACATCACCGCATTCCTCCAGCACATTTTCGGTCGCCATACCATAGCTTACCGTTGTTGGGTTATCGCCGGTAAGCACGCGGCGCAATTTCAGCGCAGCTTTTGCCAGTTCGGCGCATTCCTCCGCCATCTGGGCAAGGATTTCGCTTGCAGGCAGCTTGTCCCGTACAATTTCACGCGCTTCTGCCACATGCGCTTCGCGCATATGGTGTCCCTGTCGGCTTCCGCCGTCGCTTCGCTCCGTCGGCATATTCATTTCTGCATTTTCCTTTCATTTTCGATTTGTTTTTGGATTTCGCGGCAGCGGATCAGGGCATCCCCAGGGTTATCATATTCCCGGCTGACGGGATACCAAGGCACGCCGTCACATTTCGCGCCCTCCACGATATAACGGATTTCACCGAAAACGGTCTGATATGTCCTAACCTGTACATGGTCAATTCTAATGGTTTCAGGGCTGGTAATGCTGCTGACCGTTTGAATTTCCAATCCATGAAAAACGCTCATGATGTTTTCCCTCGTTGCCGCCTGCGGCGTGCATCCAGCACTTCTGCAAGCTGTTCTTCGGTAACGCCGTTTGTGGGTTTCGGCAAATGGCTTCTCGCGCAATACTGCGCGCGCAGTTTGCCGGTTTGTTTCCGGTTCCAGCGTTTCAGCCGCTGCTGGGCGGCAAAACTTCGTTTCATAACATCAATCCTTTCTTTGCATTGATATTTTTGTCATATGTATACTTTCTTTGAAAGAAAATCAACATAAGCGGACGCACAGGAAAGCGAATAGGTTATAAAAAATATGGAAAGGATGAGTTAAACAGAACGGAAAAACCCGTCACCTCCCTTCAGTTTTCAGTTTATGTGCGTCCGCGTTTTGCGGGGAAACTGTCATTGCCGGTTGTAACCGTAAACTTATGTCCCTGTACCGTAGGATATGTGAGTCTTATTCAGGAGGGATTTTCACCGTCCTTTTTTTTCATAAATTCCAGCATGAACAGCGCCCCGAATGGAAGCAGCTTTTTGTTATCGCGGTGAACTGCCGGAAACCGCAGGTGACGGCAGGAGCCGACAGGGTACTATGTGCGCATTTCGCGCACATAGCCGCCGGAAACCGCAGGTTTCATCAAACCTTTGAAGTAACCGCAGAATAATCAAAAAACCACCTCGACCGTAATTTTTGCGTCGGGGTGGTTTTCTTCCAGTTCCCGAATCACTTTTGTAATCTGTTCAATACCAATGCCTCCGCGCAGTTTCACATTGATTTCAAGTTTTTGTTTCATGTTGTTGTTTCCTTTTCAGCAAGTTGATTTTCTTCTGCACCAAAGCAGCAATTTTGCGGCGCTCCCAGTCTGGATCTGGTGCCCTGCCTTTCACGCCGATGCAAAATATTTTCCCTGTCACGTTGTGTGTTCTCCTTTCGTGCTGGGCGGGGCGTTCACCCCGCCGCTTCCGTCTGTAATACACGCGGTCATCACACCACCTCCGCAATGCTTTTTGCGGCGTCTTTCAGTATCCTTACAACATCACTTTCCCGCATACACTGCAAATCGCCCTTTTTATAAGCAACCAGCATTCCGGGGCTAATGTTGTACGCATAACTTGCGCCAGCGTTGCGGTTTGGGTTCTCACGCTCCGCGCTGAACCCGAACGGACAGCGTCCATCTTGCAGCGCATAGCGCAAACTTGTTTTTCCCATGCCGATATATGCCGCCGCGACAGCAACGGGCACATTATCATAGCTTAAAATCTCATCGTCTGTGATTTTAGGACGGTTTTCCGCTTTTTTCATCCATATCATCCTTTCGTGTATAACTGCCGCTATTTTTATCAGCATAGCAACGCTATTTTTATCAACATCGTTAAAATTCCAAAAATCGACGTTATCAGCAAGCAAGCGACACTAATATATGCACCTTTCATTTGTGCCACCCCAACATATAAAGCAGCATCAGCATAATCCACGCCCCATATACGGCGCAGGTAATCAGCGAAAGATAAACAAAACTTTTTTTCAAATCCATAACTCCTTTCACTCCGCCGTTGTATTATCGAACAGATAATAAAAATCGCAATACGGAAAAACCGCTAATATCTTCCGTATTTCGCCCAATTTAAAATCGAAATGCCCATTTATTTTCTTGTTCATTGCCCCTTCGCTAATGCCGATTTTCCCAGCAAGCTGTTTGGAAGTGATGCCTTTTTTCAGCATCTCAAATTTCAGGTTCCAGAACATTTCACATTACCAGCATCAAGGTAATTGTTATGATGTTCATCACGATTGACAGCCCAGCCAGCCATATTGCCGCCTTTGCTGGCTTCCAGCGTTTTTTCATGCGCTCCAGCATTTTCTTCGCATCATATAGCGCGCAGTATATGGCGCGGCTGCTCCGCATCCGCTGCACATAACCAATGCCTTTTTCCGTGAGTATGTATTCGTCGTTCTCACATTCGTCTGCTTTCGGGAATTTCAGCATTCCTTGCTTTTCGAGTTCTTCGGTTAGTCCGAAAAGCCCTTCCAAAAAGGCATCCGTTTCGGGAGGCAGCCCCCGGAACTGGCGGGCTTCTTCATGGCTCATGCCCTTTTTGCGGCGTTTTTCATATTCCCGGCAAAGGTCAAACAGTAAATCTTCCTCTCGTATTGTCATTTTTGCGCCCCTTCTTTTTCAGCCAGCCGTTTCAGGCTGTTGATTTTCTTCTGCACCAAAGCAGCAATTTTGCGGCGCTCCCAGTCTGGATCTGGTGCCCTGCCTTTCACGCCGATGCAAAATATTTTTCCTGTCACGTTGTGTGTTCTCCTTTCGTGCTGGGCGGGGCGTTCACCCCGCCGCTGTGTCATTTCTCCCATCATCAAACAGGTATTCCCAATCACGATGCGGGAATAATGCAACAATCTTTTTCACCTCACCCAATTTAAAATCGGTATGACCATTAAGTTTTTTTGTCATAGAGCTTGTAGCGATCCCCGCGGTTTCCGCAAGTTTCTCGGTTGTGATACCAGCACGGCGCATTTCGTCTTTCAGATTCCAAAACACAGAACCACCTCCTCACTAATTATTACCCTGTAGGGTATCTTGATATTATAATAAACCCTATAAGGTCATATGTCAATATTTTTTTGCCCCGCAGGGTAATTTTTTATTGCATTCATCAAAACATTATGTTATTGTATATACAGGGAGGGAAAGACGTGAATATCCTTGATAAAATCGAATATCTAATGAAGCGTGATAAAATCAAAAACCGAAAACAGCTTTCCGAATTGTCCGGAATCCCATATACAACGCTGGCGGGATTCTATACAAAGGGTTATGACAAAATGAAATTGTCAACTTTAAAATCCTTAGCTGATTTTTTCGGTGTAACGATTGACTATTTAGGACGCGATGAAATCACAGACTATAATTTTAACTTACGCCCAATTTCGCCAAAAGAAGCTGTAATACTTGCATCTGATGAAGAAAAACTGGTAAAGGATTACCGCGGTTTAAACGAGCAAGGGCAAGCGGTTGTACGCGACCACATGGAAATGGTTGCAGCTACACCGAAATATAAAAAATATAGTGATATTTCCATTGAAAAACACGCCTAAAGGCAAATAAAAACCCGCCCCAGTGCTGCAACACCAGGGCGGGTACCAAAATAATCTTGCAGCGATTCACGCAATCGCCGGTTTAGGAACACATTGTGTTCCCTGATAACACTATACCACATCAGGGAGGAAAACACAATGAAAAAAAGGATTCCCGCTTTATTGCTCATGCTGGCAATTCTTATTGTTCCGGCAGCGGCAGCCCAATCCTATCAGAAGCAAATCACGGTTGACTATGGCATCTCGCTTGAAATCAACGGCAAAGCCGCAGTGCTGCAAGATCCAAACGGCAAAACCGTGCAGCCATTCGCCTACGAGGGCACAACTTATGTACCAATCCGTGCCGTAGCTGATAACCTTGGGGCAGTCGTTGGGTACAATGCCGCTACCAACTCCGCAACGGTAAGCAGCTTTAACGCCGAAGCTGTGGAAAGTGAACTGAAAATCTCTTATCTCTATTTCCTACACGAAATTTCTATGTGCTCATCAGCCGCTTTCACACTCGTTAATACTTGCGCACCTTATGGGTTCGACGGTACCTTTGCTTGTGACACCGCGGAACTTATAAGCGGCTGCACCGAATTGGTGCACGTGGGTTTTGACAGTGCTATCTATACCGGACCATACAAAAGCGAAGCCGACAGCGTTATAGACGCTTTTACTTTATTCAATCAAAAAATCATTACCACATTCGCAGCATACGAAAGTGGAAACTCACATATGTTTGAAACTTCCTATAACAGTCTGGCAGACTATTACTCGACATTTATAGACGATTTAGAAGAAAAAATCGCGAATGTCTGCGGAAAATAAAAAAATTAAAACCCGCCCCAGTGCGGCAACACCAGGGCGGGCAATAAAAATAGGGATTGGAAACACATTGCAATGTTTCCGACAACATTACAGTATTCCCGACAATATTTTACCATGTTGAAAGGAATATTGCAATGAAAAAGAGAATTATTTTTGCATTTCTATTTGCACTTATTTTTGCCTTTCCCGCGCTGGCTGTTCCAGATTTATCCGAATTTGAAACCCCAGAAGAAGCCTATAGTTGGGGATATCATGACAGATTAATTGAAGAATATAACGCCACCGCTAATGGTCGTCCCACCGCTGAACGTTATATGCTATATGGAATTATTAACCGATTATACGAAAACAACGCATTTATAGAGTATTCCGACGACACCATCGCAGATGCCTATAATAGCGGATATAGTAAGGCGAGTGAACATTTCGCCAAAGTATGTGCAGAATTAGAAGGCAAAGTCGAAAGCAAAACAAAACCCATTGAGCCCAAGCGTGCGCAAGATTTCTATAACAAGGGATATCAAGCTGGTTATACAAAGCGGCAATCCGAATACGACTTAGAACAAAGCGAAAAAGAAAATAATGCAACTATCATGTTTATCATATGCGGCATTGGCTGTATATTTTGTTTTGCCATCGGCTATTTAGTGCGTGCAAAATCACATAAAGACACTTCAAAATCAAGTGATACGACTTCAAAAATAGACTATTCATCCTTTAAAACAACTCCCACACATAGCAGCTTTTCACAACCAAAGCGCGCATCTGTTGACCTGTTTACGCCTGTTTCCGTTTCCGCACGCAACCCAGCAACACAGCCAAAGCGCAGCAGCGCAGTAATCCATAAAAAGAGCACAAAGGAAGCATTTCATTCTTATATTTCCATTAAAGAATGCGAACAGCTGCCGCTTGCGCAGGCGCACCAGCTTGCGCTTGACAGATATAATCAAAGAAACCGCAGCGATTGGGAAGTGGGGTTAGACTTTGAACGGTTTATCGGATATCAATATGAAATCCGCGGATACATGGTAAAATACATCGGCGCAACCTCTGGCAAAAAAGATATGGGGCGCGATTTAATCGTATCCAACGGTAAAAATACATACATTGTGCAATGCAAACGCTGGTCGCGCAGCAGTCAAATTTACGAAAAATACATTTTCCAGCTATACGGCACAACAGAATTATATAAGAAGCAGCACCCCATTGGTTCAGTTAGCGCTGTCTTTGTTACGACTTCATATTTTTCGGCGCAGGCGAAAGCAGCGGCATCCAGCCTTGGCATTGAACTGATAGAACATTATCCATTTTACCTGCATCCAATAGTAAAATGCAAAGCAGATACCGGGCAATACTATCTGCCAATGGATTCAGACTATGATAAAATATCAATTAATTTTGCAGCGGGGGATTATTATCACAAAACAGTAGAAGCCGCCATATCAGCCGGTTTCCACAGCGCATATCAATAAAGTTAAAAACCCGCGCACAGTCTAGCACACTGCACGCGGGCAACAACAATTAGGCG
>CAXHNU010000023.1:12765-33455 GCA_964017555.1 uncultured Butyricicoccus sp.
CAGTCTAGCACACTGCACGCGGGCAACAACAATTAGGCGGTGATTTTATATCCTTCCACCGCCTTTTATTGTACCTGTTTTTCCGGGAAAAATCAATAAAAGGAGTGAAAAAAACATGAAAAGACCAAATGGTTACGGCACCGTAACCAAACTATCCGGCGCACGCCGCCGCCCTTATGCAGTGCGCATCCCGGCGCACGACAGCAAAGGGCGCGTTCATCAAAAGTACCTGTCTTATCATGCCACATCGGCGGAAGCCTGGCAGGCGCTTGAAACTTACATCCAGCGGCGCGGCATCGGCGCAGCGCCCGCGCCAGAGGATTTATCTGTTACCCTCCAGCAGGTCTACGACCTATGGAGCGCCCGCAAGTTTGAACGTGCGGGTAAATCAGTAATCGCAACGTGTAAAGCCAGCTGGAAGCGTGTCAGCCGTCTTGCGTCCATGCCTATTCGCAACATCGGGCTTGATCATTGGCAATCAATCATAGACGATGACGAACGCGCCGGGTTAAGCAAGTCAAGCATTGACAAAGACGCAATTTTAATTAATGCGCTTTCGCGCTTCGCATTGGAGCGCGACTGGATTATGAAAGACTACGCACAGTTTATCAAGCTGCCAAGTCTGGAAGCCAAACACGAGAAAGGCGCATTCACGCGCATTGAGGTTGAAAAGCTTTCGCGCATGGCGGCTGATGGTGTACCAGGTGCGGATGCAGCGCTTGTGCTGTGTTACACCGGGTTCCGCATCAATGAATTTCTATCGCTCACGCGCTTTTCGTACAACGAAAAGGAAAAGACGCTGACAGGCGGCAGTAAAACCGCCGCTGGAAAAAACCGTGTTGTGCCGATACATCCGCACATCCAGCCATATATTAACCGCTGGCTGTCAGAGGGTGGGGAACGGTTATATAGCCAGTCTGGCAAACCGATTACATATCGTCAATATCAACATTTTTTCCAAGTGCTAATGAAGGCGCTGGACAAGCCGCAAGCAACGCCGCATTGGTGCAGGCACACTTTTGCATCTCTCCTGCACGCAGGCGGCGCAGCGGAATTAGATGTCAAGCATCTAATGGGTCATTCCAGCAAAGATGTAACGGAACATTACACGCATTTGACATTAGAACAGCTACGAAAAGCAATTTTATGTATTGCCTAACTTGTAACTAATACCCGAAAAACCGTACAAAGCAAAACACGAAAAAAAGTTAAATTTTTCGCGTCAAACATCATTGATACGTCTTATTCCGCATCCATTCCCTTGCGTTTTCCAATCGCAATTTTATTAACAAAATAAAAACAATCCGCTTGCCGCCCTGTATCTGCCAACTCTTTTGCACATAAACCTTTGCTGGCGCGGGCATACTTTCAGCAAAACAACCGCCTGCTTGCTGCAGACGTTTATCATATAGATATCCAAACCTTGGAAAGGGGGTGTCATTTCATGAAACTGAGCCGTGCAGAATATCAAGATATGCTGCAAAAAGAATCGCCAAATTCCCCACTTGCCCGTGATATGCTTTGGGCAGGTCTGATTGGCGGGCTTATCTGTGTGATTGGCGAAGCGGTATCCACTTTTTACAAAGGGCGCGGGCTGGACACCGAAATGAGCGGCGCTGCCACAGCAATTACCATGGTATTCCTTGGTGCATTGCTGACGGGTCTGCATTTATATGACAAATTGGCAAAACACGCCGGCGCGGGTACCATCGTCCCCATCACTGGTTTTGCAAACGCAATTGTTTCTCCAGCGATGGAATTCAAAAGTGAAGGGCTTGTACTTGGGCTTGCCGCAAAACTGTTTACCATTGCTGGTCCCGTGTTAGTATATGGCATTTCCGCAAGCATTATTTATGGCCTCATCCTATTCTTTTTCCCTATCGCATAACAAAAGCAGGCGCTGTGCTGTTGCTGGCACAGCGCCTGCCTTTTTACTGCCCTTCATCATAATATATGTGCATCCAGGATAAATGCCTGCATTTGGTGGGATTGTGTCCACAAAAACGCCATTTGCAGCGTCAAATCATTGAGTTCACTGTCAGTTGTCAAATCATAATCAACCGCAAAACCTGTTCCGTCCCGATAAGGGTAAACCGAAAGCTGTTCATATTCATACTGCGGATGGAAATTGCATGGCGCTTCAAATTTATCAATATATGGAAAGTTGTTAATTTCTAAAAACCCCTCCACACATTCTATAAAATATTCCAAAGACTTGATTCCATTTTCTGAAAAAGACGCATATGCAGATAAATCCGCATATCTTTTATCCGCAATGCAGTTTACAACTTGCCGCACAACCGGTTCCGCAATTCTCTTTGCTTCTTTTTGATCCAGCATGGCTTATCTCCCCATTTATTCAATCCAGCCCATTTTCCGTCCCATAATATCCGGGTTATCCGGCGCTTCCGGCAACTGGATTGTTTCTGAAAAACTGAAATATTCATCATGTTTCAAACCTGCCGTCCGGTCTGCCCAATATTCCAGCCAATCCAGAAAATGAAAAGGGTTGCCTGTTTCTTTGTCCCGCATAGGAATCATACCGCAATCATTGGCAAAGTCATAAAACCAAACTGTACCATAAGTATCCGGATCTTTGCTGTTCACCACCAAAACGCTGTCCATTCCGCAGCCTTCTGTACATAACGCGATTAGCCCATAATCATCGGCAAAGGGACCGTCCTCGTCCTCATCTTCGTCGCCATAAAACGCATCCATTTCCTCTTCTGTCATGTATAAAAAATAAAGGATATGGTCTAATGTGTAAGGGAATGGCTGTTCCGGAACGCCTTCCTGTTTTTGTAACGACAGCAGTCCATAAAAAGGCTGACTTCCAGAAGCAGCAACGGTGGTAATGAACCGGCGGTAATCTGCTGGAAGCTGTATCCCTTTTTCCGTTTCAAACGCGGTGACTTCTTCTTCACTGAATGGTGCATCCCAAACCGGCGGCCACTGCCCACAGGTAATCGAAAACTTTTTGTCTTTCATCGCTTCAATTTTCGCCATGATGCGGGCAATACGTTCATCATACTGTGTTGACTGATCCATGTTTTTCCTCCCACAACTGCCTGATATATTAGTTTTATTATTATACCATAAAGCGCAATATCCTTTCAATTCTTTTCATAAATCCTGCGCGGAAATCAATTTTGCCATTCGCTGCAGCGTCCTAAAAATCAGGCATCCTGGAGGATTTCTATTACCCACAACTGTTCATGGCTTGATTTGGCAGGCGAATCACAGCTTACAGCTAAAAACTTAATCCCCATGTCAACCTTATTCTTGACTTATGTTTACACCTGTGTTATACTGCAAACTGTAAAGCAAATTCATCAAACAAGTTTACACAAGGAGATTATCCCCCATGAAAACCAGACAGCTTTGTTATACTGCACTTTTTGCCGCACTTACTGCGGTATGCAGTCAAATCGCAATCCCAACCCCATGGCAAATTCCAATTTCCCTTGCAACACTTGCCGTATTCCTATCCGGCGCTTTGCTCGGTGCCAAATGGGGTACCGCCGCCCAGCTTGTCTACCTGCTTTTGGGCATGATCGGCGCACCTGTTTTCGCAGGATTCCGCGGCGGTTTGCAGGTACTAGCTGGTCCCACTGGCGGTTATCTGATTGGTTACCTTGTCGCCGCTGCTATTGTTGGCGCATTGGTATCCCATATCCATACCCGCTGGATTGTACCCGTATCTATGGCTGCTGGCGCTGCCGCATATTATATTTTTGGCACCATTTGGTTTATTTTCTTAAACCAAACGACCCTTGCCGCAGCATTGTCTATGTGTGTGCTGCCATACCTGCCAGGGGACGCTTTAAAAGTTGCCCTTGCTTCTTGCTTGGTATGGCGCATTGGTACCACCCGCCTGCTGCATTTATCCCCAAATCATCCGTAACATATATAATCCCTTCTGCAATGGGGACTTTTGAAGGCACAGCGTTTATCGCTGTGCCTTCTTTGCATTTATTGCGGCGCCCCTAACTGGGTTGCCAGTG
Organism: uncultured Butyricicoccus sp.; assembly: GCA_964017555.1. Lineage (GTDB taxonomy): Bacteria > Bacillota > Clostridia > Oscillospirales > Butyricicoccaceae > Butyricicoccus_B. The sequence continues at coordinate 16,770 of CAXHNU010000023.1, forward strand.
TATTCCCAAACAGCCGAATTGCGGCAAGTGCCTCCTGTAATGTATTTCCAGACGAGCCGACCTCTAGCAAAATTGATCCTTTGGTCAAATGCAGGTTAAACCGCTGTTTGCGCAAGTTGATTGGACGCATTAACCCTGGATATGTTTCATTTAGCGCTGCCTGCAATGTCACCGCATAATTCAAATGCGTTTTCCAATTGTCAAATTCCAATCCACTAGCATTTGTACCCATTACCAGCATAAGCTGTGCCATGGTTTTGCCATCCTGCTCGGTAGAAACTTTATATTTTGTACCATCATCCGCTAAAATCGCATCCCGATGGACATCAATTGTCATTTGGACTGTCGGATATTTTTTGAGCGCTGCCTTCACATTTTCCAGTGAACGCCCATAAGACCCATTATACGCGGGATAATCATTCAAATCCATTAGATGCACGGTTTTAATTCCTCGATCCTCTAGCACTTTACAAAGTTCTGTGCCCACCCGTACAACATTCTTTTCTGTATCCGTTGTCCGCGCATCGCCGGAAGATGTGTATGTATCCCCATCCGCCTGTGTATATGCTTCTGTGGCATGGGTATGATATACAAGCACCTGCGGGCCATCCTGCCCCGCTGACAAGCGTTTTGGTGACGCCAACATGGCTTCTAAATCAAAGTCTAGTCCAGATTGGTTGTTTACTGTCACCGCTTTATCTGCTTTGTTGAGTGAAACCGCTGTGCTTGCCGGTTCCAGCCCGGCATTTTCCATTGCAGTTTCTGTTTCCACCAAATCTTCTTCAGTTGCTTCCAGCCCAATCCCTGCGGTATGCGGCGTATGCACTGCTTGCTGTACAGGATATTGCCCGGTTTCCAGGGCAAGCACCCCGGAAACAAAATACTTATTTTCCGTAAGCCGTGCCAACAGTTCCCACGCAAACTGTTCCCCACCTGCTTGGCTGCACAGCAATAACATCGCCGCAAATAATAAGCACAAAAATGCAGGGACGGCAACGCCGCTGCGTGTCCTGCCGCGGCGTGCTGGATGTCGTTTCATAATTCCGCCCCCTCTGCATTCTGATGATATCCCTATTGTATGGCAGCCCCCGCGCGTTTATGACAGATAAAGGTCGATATCTTCTGGGGAAAGCCCGGGTTGGAACGCCATATTCAGTGCGTATCCGATGAAACGTGACAAATCGGAAATTTCTTTGTCAATATTCCGTGTTGTTACAATCATTGGATGATCTGGAGCACGTAAGGCATTATGTGCCAGACCTGCTTGTTCTGCCAAACCATGCGCAAGGGTTGCACCATCAACAACTGTTGGCACGCCAACTGCAATCACTGGCACGCCTAATGTTTCACGGTTTAGTGCTGTACGGGCATTTTCTACCCCAGAACCTGGCACAATGCCGCTGTTTGTCACTTGTACCGTACAGGTCAGGCGCTCCAAACTGCCTGCCGCAAGTGCGTCTACTGCAACCACTGCCGCAGGCTGTACGGTATCGACTAGCCCAGCAATGATTTCCCCAGCTTCTACGCCAGTCTGCCCCAGTACACCTGGCGCTAATGCGGATACCGGACGCCATGAAGCAAAGTATTCCGGCGCCTGCGCCGCTAGGTGGCGGGTTGCAATGATATAATCTGATGCCCTTGGTCCAATGGCATCCGGCGTGATATGGCGGTTGCCAAGACCAATGACCAGCACAGGCTTTGCCGTGTCTTCCGGCAGCAGATCACGCACTAACCCGCAAAGCGCACGGCACGCCCGCTGGAACGCATCTTCTTCACGACGCATCAGCCCTTTCAGCGAAAGTGTTTCATATTTCCCAATGGGTTTCCCAATGAGTTCCGCACCATGTTCATCCAGTATTTCAACCGATGTCAGCGCAAAACCCTCCAATTCTTTTTCCTCGCTGCGAACGCCTGGCAGCTTGTCTGCAACACGTGCCTGACGGCGGGACATTTCCAGTGATTCCACCGCAAGGTCGGTGCGATAAGATGAATTGGCATATGGCATGGTTATCAACTCCTTTTCTCAAAGCAGTTTTTGCAGTAGATACAAAAATTATTACAATATAGAATATTCCTCCTACCCTGCGGCAAAAAAATCAGGACAGCATACCATACGGTGCTGCCCCAATTTGGACATTTTTGCGATTTTGCTGCAAAATGCAGCAATTGTTATGAATCTTGCCCTTTTCCTTTCCGTAAAATGCGGTATCCACCAGGCGGCATCCCAATATGCCTTGTAAACAAACGGGTGAAATATGCCGCATCGGTAAACCCCATATCCGCTGCAATTTTGGAAATGCTGTCTGATGTATCCACCAGCCGGGATTGTGCCTGCCCAATCCGGCGGCGCAGGATATACTGTTTGACGGTATATCCAGTTTGCTGCTTAAAAATATGTGCCAAATGATAAGGGCTGATATAAAATTCCTGCCCCAGCCGTTCCAGCGTCAATTCTTCGGCATAATGCTGGTCAATATACCGTTTGACCCGCACACAAAGGGTATCCTGTGCTGCGGGCAGGCTTTGCGCTGCCATTTGCGGGATCAGCGCCAATATTGCGCAGGTTAAATGATGGCAAAAGGATTGATATCCCGCAATGTGCATTGCCGCATGATGCTCTATCATAGAAGCCAGCGCATATAACTCGCCAAACTGTGGCGGCTGATGAAAAACTGGCACCTGACCTGGCGGGATTAATGCCCCTTGGGGAAGTCCAGGCAAATGCAGCCCGCTTATCCCCAAACAATAAGTGCAATATTTTTCACCTGTTTGCGGAATCTCATCATGCACCATGCCATAACTGCACAAGGCAATATCCCCCGCCTGCACGGGATACCATACACCACCCAGCATATATTGCCCTTTTCCCTGCACAAAAATCAATATTTCAGCCATATCTTCATGCTGGTGCATCAAATGAAGATGTTCATCTGCCCAATCTGCATAACAAATAAATGAGGCATATGGCTGGGTTTCCGGCACACCGGGCGCACGCCCAATCCGAATCACTTTATTTTCCTTGTGCAGGCTTTCCATATCCCTGTCCTCCTTTTGGGAAATACGCAAAAAAGTCCATTCCCGTCAAACAGTTTTGCTGTTAAAATCATCACAACAGAAAGAGGTGAACCTAATGAAACCGCATTTTGACAAACGGATGGTATTTTTCGCTGCTGGGCTTGCCGTAATTTTATTCTTTCAGATATTTTATAAAAGGGTGGTTTCCGTGAAACAAAATTTTTGCAAACGGCTGGCGCTTTTGGTTTTAGGGCTGATGCTCGATGGGTTTGGTTCCGCGCTGATTGTTTGCTGTAACCTTGGCTCTGACCCATTTAATGTGCTGGCACAAGGGCTGTCCCGACTGACATGCCTGCAAATTGGCACAGTCAGTATGTGCATCCACACGACGCTGCTCATCCTTATCCTGTTGGGCGGCGGAAAACGGCATATCGGATTTGGTACAGTTGTTGGGATCTTCATTGTTGGCACAGTCATCAACGCTTGTTCTTCCATGCTTTGGGTATTGCTTGGATATGCAGGGGTATGGGTACGTTTGCTCTGTCTGCTCACCGCGCCTGTTTTTGTCGGCATAGGCGTTGCTGCAATCCAGATGGCAAAATTCGGTTCACTGCCCAATGATATTATGCCGCTGCTCATTCATGAAAAGCTGCACATTTTTCAGTACCGTACCATTCGCATTTTATATGATATCACTTTATTCATTACTGGCTTCCTGCTGGGCGGTACAGTTGGCGCTGGCACTGTCTTGATGGCATTCCTCATTGGCCCATGTATCCAGTCAGCACAAAAGGCCTTCTGCCGCCTGATGCCAAATACCCAGCCTGTTTAACCGCTATTATACCTGCCTGCCGCGTGGTTGTCAAACCAGGTGCTTGACAATTTTACCACGTCCGCGTACAATAGATAAAAACCATTTTTTAAAGGAGATGGGCTGTGTTGCATTATCAGTTCAAACCACGCGGCGTATGTTCCCGCCAGATTACATTCGATTTAGAAGGCAATGTGCTGCATAATGTGCATTTCCAAGGCGGCTGTCCCGGCAACCTGGAAGCCATCAGCCGCGCTGTGGAAGGCATGACAGTGGAACAGGTGGAGCGCCTGTTCAAAGGCATTGACTGCGGCGGCAAAGGGACTTCCTGTTCAGATCAGCTTGCAACCCTTGTGCGCCGCGCTTATGATGCGCAGGCTGCTGGATAAAACAAAAAAACTGAGGTCTGGGAGAGCAAATCCCCCAGACTTCTTTTTCTTTTTTTTCGCTATAAATGTTGACTTCCTGCCATATTTCCGCTACTCTATGTTTAGAGGGATTCGGCATATCCCGACAAACCATGAAAGGACATTTTAGGGAGCAAAAAAGGAGGTTGGGTACTGTGAAACATATCCTGTTTTTTGGCGATTCCAACACATGGGGCTATAACCCACTGACAGAAGGCCGGTATCCGGCTGATACCCGGTATACAGGGCTGCTGCGCACCCTGCTTCCGGCAGAGAAATATGAAATCATTGAATGCGGTTTAAATGGCCGTACCACCGCTTACAGCGATGGCTATGACGGCTGGAGCAGCGGCAGCGAACAGCTTCCCATCATGCTGAAAACCCATGATCCGCTTGATTTGGTGGTCATTATGTTGGGTACCAATGACCTGAAATCCCGTTTGGGTCTGTCAGTTGAGGATGTGGTCAAGGGGATGCGCCGACTGATTTATATTGTGCGCAGCCCCGGTATATGGAACCTGCGCGGCAAGCCGCAGGTACTGGTTGTATCGCCGATGCCACTCAATGGGCAGACGCTGCAAACCTCACCCTTTGGGGAAATTTTTAATGCGCATTCTGTGCAGCTTTCCCGCCGGCTTGGCGCTGCATATGAAAAACTCTGCGCACAAGATGCTATCCGCTGCTGCTGTTTTGACGCGGGACAGCTTGGGGCAGTTACATCTTCTGACGGCGTGCATATGAGCCCCAGCGACCACCGCCGTTTGGCTGATATGCTTGCGCATATTATACCATCTATTTTATGACCAGCAGAAGGGGGAATGTCTGTGTTTGAGGAATTTAAAAAATTTGCACTCAAAGGCAATGTGATTGATATGGCAGTTGGTGTGATTATTGGCGGAGCATTTGGCAAAATCGTCACCTCACTGGTTAACGATATTATTATGCCAGTTTTTGCTTTTCTGACCTCTGGGATGAGTGTCAGCGAATTGTCGTTTACGTTTCCAGGTTCAGAATCAACCATTGCCTATGGGATGTTTATCCAAAATATTATTGATTTCCTGCTGATTTCCATCAGCATTTTCGCCTTTATCAAGCTGGCAAGCCGCCTGCACCACAAAGAGGAACCTCCCAAAGAAGAAGACCCCGCCCCTGCCCCAACAACAGAAGAACTGTTGGCAGAAATCCGGGATTTACTGCGGGAAAAAGAATAAATGAAAAAAGCCCCGAAAGGGAAATTCCCTTCTGGGGCTTTATGTATGACTTACTTGTTGAACACTTCGTCCAGCATAGTTGCGCCTTCGGTCATATCGGTCATTGCAGTCTGGATGCTTTCCATCATCTTTGTGCTTGCATCGTTGATCTTATCCTGATCGGTTTCGCCGATAATGCCCAGTGCTGTGTCAATGTAATCAATCATTGCCTGGCAGCCAGAAGACAGCTTGTCATGGCCATCCTTGCAGGATTCCGGTGGGTTGAGGGCAATGAATTCATTCATCCCTGCCTTCATATCTTCCAGTGTTTTCTTTGCTGCGTCAATATCGGTCATATCCACACTGTTGACATTCTGGAAATCAGAGAAGATTTCTTCAAAAGAAGCTTTGTATTCATCTTCAGTCAAAGCCTTCGGTGCAGAAGAAACTGCTGCGCCGTCGCCATTGCCAGCGTCCCCGCCATCATTCTTGCCGCCACAAGCAGTCAGGGAGAATGCCATACTTGCTGCCAGCAGGATTGCCAGCAAACGTTTTGTTGCGTTTTTCATTTGTTCTCTACTCCTTACCAAAAATAATTGGTTTTCTCAGCCAGAAGGAAAGGATTTTTATTGCCATCATGCCATAATCCGACCTGCCAGCCAAATTCCCAGATATTATATCAGCTCTTAGCGCTCTGTATTTTGGTCATATGCAAAATGCAAGCCAAAGTCCTATAAAAAATTTTTTATATAGATTTTCATCCATTTTGCAAACCCTGTCGAGCGATATTCCCACTTTAAGGATTTTTTATATGCAATCGCTTATTTGTTCAGCGCTTCATCCAGCAGGGCTGCACCTTCGGTTATATCAGTTACGGCATTTTTGATGTTTTTCATCATCTTTGCACTCGCATCGCTTATTTTATCCTGATCGGCTTCGCCGATAATACGCAATGCTGTGTCAATGTAATCAATCATCGCCTGACAGCCAGAAGACAGCTTGTCATGACCATCTTTATAGGACTGCGGCGGATTGAGCGCAATAAACCCATTCATTTCGGCTTTCATATTTTCCAGTTCTTTCTTTACAGCATCCGCATCCGCACGGCTGACATATTCCACATCTTCCATCACAAGCTTTTCAATATCAGCATCAGTTATATCTGCGTTGTTAACGCGTTCCAGCTTAGAAAGAGTTTCTTCAAGATGGGTTTTATATTCTTCTTCGGTCAAAGCTTTTGGTGTTGAAGAAACCCCACTGTTTTCCGGTACAGAAGAAGCTGCACCGCTATTGCCAGCATCCTCTTTTTTGTCACCGCAGGCAGCCAGAGAAAATGCCATGCCTGCTGCCAGCAGGATTGTCAGCAAACGTTTTGTTGCGTTTTTCATTTGTTTTACTCCTTACCCAAATCATTGTTTTTTCAGCCGAAAGGAATAGATTTTTATTGTTAAAATGCCATAATTCAACCTGTCAGCCAAATCCGTGAACATTATATCAGTTTCCATTGCTTTGTATTTTGGATACATACAAAATACAAAGCCCCGCAAAAATCCTGGCAAAGTTTTTTTGCATTTTGCAGGTCTTGCCGAACCATATGCCAGGATTTGCGTCTATACTTTATGAAAGAGAAAAAGGGGGATAGGAAATGAAGGATAACCAGCTTATCGCGCTGTATTGGGCGCGGGATGAATCCGCTATCCAAGAAACAGACCGTAAATATGGTGCCTATTGTTTCAAAATTTCCATGAACATATTAACAAGCCGTGAGGACGCTGAAGAATGCGTCAGTGATACTTGGCTGCGTGCCTGGGATACCATGCCGCCAGAAAAACCCGATTCCCTGCGCGCTTACCTTGGACGCATTGCCCGTAATTTATCCATCAGCCTTTATCGTAAACTCCATGCGCAAAAACGCTTTTCTGGTATGGAAACCTTGCTGAGTGAACTGGATGACTGCATCCCAGACAATAATTCCACAGAATCCGTTTTAGAAAACCAGGAGATTACAGAAGCCCTAAACCGCTGGCTGGAAAACCTTGATGCCCGTGACCGTATTTTATTTGTACGGCGCTATTGGTATGGGGATGCGGCGCGGGATTTGGCACGGGCAGCCGGGATGACACAAGGGCAGCTTTCCGGCAAAATGTACCGCCTGCGGGAACAGCTCCGGCATTATCTTGAACAGGAGGGAATCCTGCTATGAAATCAGAACAGCTTTTTTATGCCCTTACCGGCATCCATGACCGTTTTATTGAAGAAGCCGCTGGCGGCATCCCCAAACCGAACCGGCAAGTTTACTTACGGTATGGCGTATTGGCAGCATCTTTGCTGCTGGTATGCGGCTTGGGTGGATTAAGCCTGCGCGGCTGCGGCGCGACAGGCGGCGGCAATGCCATGCCGCCTGATGTGGTTTCCGGCACACATGACAACGTGAGTGCGGAGGATGCACCGCTGCTGCATGATGACGCTGCTTGGGAAGGCGGCACAGCCGCCGAAGGAGGCGTTTTGCCCAGTGAAGCGCCTGACAGCCCTGCGGCGGCGCCGCAGGATGCGGGCGCGCCTGCAAACCTTGTGCCGCCTGTGGGCGGCACAGAAACGGCGCCTCCAGCGCCGCGCCCTGCTGCCAGCGCTCCGCAAAATGCAGCGGGCAGCAGGGCTTCCAGCAGCGTACAACCAAAAATCATCTTACCCCAACTCCCAGCAGAGCAATCTGCCCCATATTCATATGATGAAACCCAAAGCACCCCAAAAGAAAGCACTCAAACCGAAACAGAAAACGATGATGCTGCATTACAAACAGCAAAATCTTATTCCGCAGGTGCCGCAGAAAGCGCAGGTGCTCAAGCTGCATCCAACGCCTTGCCACAGGCAGATATACAATATTATCCTACTATTCCCCTACTGTCCTTGGCAGAAGGCCGGTTATCTGCTGCACGCGAGATCACCATTGATTTATCTGCTTATCCAGAAACCGGTACGCTGCAATATCAGGACTGCTATACATTGGAAAATACAGAATCCTTCGACCGCACGATTTCGCTTCTATATTCAGATGCAGAACAAGTGTCTATCACCGCCAACGGCGTACCGCTCCGTCCTGCTGATATGAAAAAAAACACAATTCCTGCTGGTAGCAGCGCCAAAATTGTGTTTTCAGGCAGCAAAACCCTTTCAGTTCGCCCAGGCAATATTTCCAGGCTAGAAGTCATTTCCGTGTCAGACAGTTCCTTGGATTTTACCAGCCAATCCGCAGTGCTGGTGCCCTGCCCAGGGCTGGCATTTGATAACCAGAATTTTGGATTTGATTTGACATCTGGCAAGCTGTCTGTTTCCCTTCAAACTGAAGAACCTTGCAATTTCCTTGAATTTTCTTGCCCTTAGCCCCCTTTTTTGAATATGCCGCCTAGATAAATCTGGGCGGTATTTATTTTGTCACCGCTTTGAAATTTGCAATAGCAGGCGAAGTGTGGTAAAATATACTGCATCACTTTGTAGAAAAACCTTTTCGGGAGGCGGGCACAGATGAGCATTTCAAATATTAGCTTGCGTGGGCGGATTTTCCTTGCCCCAATGGCTGGTGTCACCGACCGCGCATTCCGGCAGATATGCCGGGAACAAGGTGCCGCGTTGACCGTTACCGAGATGGTTTCTGCAAAAGCATTGCATTTTGGTGACAAAAAAACTGCCCGTCTGCTTGCCCTGAATGAAGGGGAACATCCCGCAGCGGCACAAATTTTTGGTTCTGACCCAAAAACCATGGCAGAAGGCGCCGTTTTAGCACACAAGCTTTCTAACTGTGATATCATTGATATCAATATGGGATGCCCTGCCCCTAAAATCGCTGGCAACGGCGATGGCTGCGCCTTAATGAAAGATTTGCCTAGAGCGGAAGCGATTATCCGCGCGGTCAAAGCGGCTGTAAACTGTCCAGTTACTGTGAAATTTCGTAAAGGCTGGGATGCCGCAAGCGTCAACTGTGTGGAATTTGCACAGATGTGCGAAGCCGCCGGGGCGGATATGGTCACGCTGCACGGGCGCACCCGCGCCCAACAGTACGAAGGCAAAGCCGATTGGGATGCAATTCGCGCGGTCAAAGCAGCTGTGCATATTCCAGTTGCTGCAAATGGCGATGTGACTTCACCAGAAGATGCAGTACGTATTCTGACGCATACCGGCGCGGATTTCGTGATGATTGGGCGCGGTTGTCTGGGAAATCCTTGGATATTCTCGCAGGCAAATGCACTGCTGGAAACTGGCGTCCTGCCTCCTGCCCCATCTTTCAGCGCCCGCATTGATATGGCTGTACGGCAAATAGAACTTGCTATGGAGGATAAAGGAGAACATATTGCCTTGCTGGAAGCCCGTAAGCATGTAAATTGGTATTTAAAGGGGCAAGCTGGGCTGAAAGAATATAAAAAACGTGTCAGTGCATTATCTACAATGGCAGAACTATATCAACTTGCTGCGGAACTGAAATCACGTTTACCGAATGCCTGATTGGGCAAAGAAAGGAGGGCTGCGTATGACTGGGGAAAAAATATTGATCCAACGGGCAAAAAAAGGGGAAATTGCTGCCTTTGAATCACTGGTAACAGCATATGAACGAAGGGTTTATTCGCTGGCACTCCGTTCCACAGGTTCCCCGGAAGATGCAGCCGATATTGCCCAGGAAGTATTTTTACATGCTTACCGTTCCTTGGATTCCTTCCGTGGGGACAGTGGGTTTTCTACCTGGCTTTACCGCATTACCATGAATTTATGTGTGGATTTTGCCCGAAAAAATACTGCCCAACCCCAGTCCTTAGACCAGCAAACCGCCGACCAAATTGAGGAAACCCATCCGGCAAGCCAGCCGGAAACCGCGCTTGCCAACAGTGAATTGCGCCGGGAACTGGATGCTGCACTGAATATGGTATCCGAAGAACATCGGAAAATTGTTATCCTGCGTGATGTTGCCGGCATGAGTTATGCGGATATTGGTGCGGCATTAGGGCTTAGTGAAGGGACGGTAAAATCCCGCTTGGCACGGGCACGTGCTGCCCTGCGAAAAATATTGCTTGAACGTGGGAACATTTCATTGCCTTCTGCGTCTAAACAGACAGAAAGGGGGCGTAGGGATGCCTGATTGTAAATATTTTGAGGAACTCTGTTCTGCAAGCTTGGACGGCGAATTGACCCGGGCAGAAAAACGAGAACTTGATAAGCATTTAGCCGAATGCCCTGCCTGCGCTGCCTGGCTGGAAGATTTGAAACTGATGCGTACTGCATGGGGGGATATCAAAGCGCCCCTGCCTGAAGAACTCCACGAAAAAATTATGGAGCATATCATAGATGCTATACCCGCGCCCGCGCCGCCGCGCAAACGCACACCGCCTGTTTTTACGATTATTGCCGCGGCAGCCGCCTGCGTGCTGCTGGCGTTGTCTGGCGCATTTGGGGATTTGTTTGGCGGGCTGGAAATCAGCCAGCCTGCGGCTTCTGGCAATGCCGCTTTAGATGGCGGTGCGCCAGAACCGTACAGTATGAAAAATGCCCCTTCTGCCGCGGATGCAGAAGCTGGCAGCGATACTGCTCCCGCCGAACAAGAAAAAGCAGCCGCAGAAGACTATAGTATGCGTGCCATACCAGAAAACGCAGCCGCAAGTCTTGCGGTCAGCCTGCCAGAGGAATTGCAGGCATACCATTTTGGGTTCTGTTATGTCGCGGTCGGCAGCGATGATCCGCCTGCACTGGAACAAGCCAGCTTGATTGAAAAAGATGGCAACCTTTATTATTTCAGCATTGAAAACAGTATGAGCGGTATGGAAAAACTGCGCGAACAATTGCAAAAAGCCGGTTATGAAACCGCACAGCGTTCGGATATTGGCATTACTGATGACAGCGCACAACTTAGCTTACTGATTATATCCGTTTCACAATAAAAAAGAAACCGCCTGCTGTCCGCCCTTCTATGGGGTGGGCTGGCAGGCGGTATTTTTTATCCTATTATAATGAAACCCATGTATTCCCGTTTTGGTTGCTTTCGACACACGCTTTGATGAATTTCAACCCGACAACACCATCGTCTACAGTTGGATAAGTGAATGATTCTGGCTGCTGTCCATTTTTCTTGGCAAGCAGATGTTCACAGAACGAACGGTACAAATTGCCGAACGCTTCAAAATACCCCTCCGGATGCCCGGAAGGCAAACGGCATAGCCGGTTTGCCGCTTCATCATCACATTCACGGTTTGCGGTTAAAATCTGTGTGGGCTGGTTCAGACGGGTAAAACGAAGCTGCCCTGGCGCACTATGTGACCATTCAATCGCACCCTTTGTGCCATATGCCGCAACATATACATCACATTCATGCCCTATTGCAATTTGGGATGCCCAGATTGTCCCTGTGACGCCGTTTGGATATTCCAGTAAAATTGTTGTGTTCGTTTCAAGCGGCAAATCCCTTGGATATGTGTCAAACTTTGCAAGTACACGCTGTGGCACTAACCCTGTTGCCGCATGGATTAGATGTTCACAATGTGTCCCGATGTCAGCCGTTGCAAGGGATGGTCCTGTCCGCGATGGGTCCAGCCGCCAAAGTGACTGATCAGATTTTTGTGCAACCAAGGCAACCGCTAACCATTCCTGCGGATATTGGGCACGTACATATAATAAGTCGCCCAGTTCGCCGCGTTCAACCAGTTCGCGTGCCTGCCGTACCATGGCATAACCTGCATAGGTATAGGTCAGCCCAAATAATAACCCTTTTTCTTTGGCAATTTGTGCGAGTTCCTCCCCTTGTTCCAATGAAAAGGCAAGCGGCTTGTCACACATAATATGGATGCCATGTTCCATAAAACATTTCGCGATTTCATAATGGGTGTCGTTTGGCGTCACGATGGATACAAAATCAATGCCATCCTCGCGCGCTGCTTCCCCTTCTGCCATGGCGCGGTAATCCGCATACAGCCTGCCTGGTTCCGCAACGCCCCATAACTGCCCATATGCTTGGTTTTTCGCCGCATCGCGGCTGAAACATCCCGCGACCAGCTCCGCTTTGTGATCCATGATTGCGCCAGCATAATGACATGGCCCAATGCCGCCGCCTCCGCCGCCAACCATTCCAAATTTTAGTTTCATACTGCTGCTCCCTTCCAAGTGCAAAAACGGATGAGATCCGTTTTCTTTGTGATAATTCCAGCATAACCATTCCCGCGGCAAAAGTCAACCTTATTATAGCGGACAACTGCGGAAGGTTTTTGGCGGCAAGCCGACTTTTGCCGTAAATACGGAAGAAAAGGTAGACGCATTCAAATAACCCACTTGCTGCGCAACGGTTTTTATCGGCAAATCGGTGGTTTTCAGCAAATGTTTTGCCTTATTGATGCGCGCCAACAGCAAATATTCATATGGCGAATAGCCATATGCCTTTTTAAACAGACGCGAAAAATGATAATGGCTCATATTGACGGATGCTGCAATCTCCTGCAATGTAACCGGTTTGCTGATGTTCGTCCGCATAAACTGCGCCGCGGTTTCTAAAACAGATTGTTCTTTGTTGCCATTTGCCGCGCCATCTAACAGGCGCATCAGCATGGTATAAAGCCGTTGGGATTTTTCTGCTTCGGTGAAAAACTGCCCCGTCTGATAACTGCTGAGCAATTGCAGCAGCATGGTTTGAAATTCCGCTTTGCATGGGTGCTGAAACACAAATCCGCCATAACGGGATAAAATATGCTGATAAAACCGGTTGGTATTGCCGCCCTCTAAATGCACCCATAAAAATTCTGTATTGCCAATGGTATGATATTCATGCGGCACATGGCAGTTGATAAATCCGATTTCATCTTTTTCCGCTACCATAGTACGCCCCTCACAAGTGACAGAAAGCCGCCCGTTCAAAATGTAAAATAACATATGGTTATGATAATTTTCCCGCTGGATTTCATACCCATATTCGGTGAAAAACCGCCCGCAGGATGTGATATAATATAAAGCTTGCCGCGCAAATTCAGACGGTGTGTCAACAAACATTTCTGAACCCGAACCAATCCCTGGGTCTTCACAGCGCATGGTTTTTCCTCCCTCCTTTACTTTTTCTCCATCATACCATAAGCGGGTGCAAAGGGCAAACCGAAAAAACATCCCTGCTGCCGGAAATCTATCCGACAGCAGGGATGTGTATCTTTTATCCAGCCAAAATATTCAGGCTTTCATTTTGAAGCCCTGTGCCGCCATGGCTGATATATAAGCTGTATGTATGGGTTGGGTCAATACGGCAGCTCATAGATGATGGTGTTGGCGCTGTGTTTTCCAGCTTATAATAAACAAGCACCGTTTGTGTTGTTTTGTCATAAACCGTAACATATATATCTGATTTTGCGTAATCCTGTGAATCATTCAGGGTAAACTGTACTTTGCCAGCTTCGCCTGGCTGGAATATAAGATCTGTAATAAACCGGTAATTGCTGATTGCCATCAAATTTTTGCCCAGAATATCCTGGGTTGGAATGCCCTGTGGCACACCGTAAACAAAACCACTGAATATTGGTCGAGTGATGCCATCTTCCGGGATTTTATAATACTCTGTTCCAGGTACACACATGGAAGTATCTACTTTTGACCAGTCTGTACCATAATCATCAATCAATGGGTTCTGCTCATACAGCTTGTCAATTTCAAAATCCGCCGTGCGCAGGGCAACTGAACTGCCTGTCAGATTGCCGCCGCCTGTAATTAACTGCACATGATATGTCTTATCATTTTTCAGCAGCGGCGGATTGGCAAAATCACGGTCATAATAAACCATATTGCCATATGCCGGAATCGGGCAGGCTGCCATAATCTTACCAGTTAAAGTTTCTATAATCATTGCAGTTGCAGGTTCGGCAGAAGTGCTTTTTACCCACAGTTTCCAATGCGCCCCTGCTGGAAACCCTGAATGTGTAATATAATCATTTCTAGCCGTCTGAGATGCGCCAAACTGAATGTTTTTCGCTGTCGCAGTATAGTCAATTGCGCCATATGCGTCCAGCCCTACTATGCTGTTTGCTGCCGCCGCAACACCTGCCGCACCAGAAAGCGTCATGCCCGCCAGCACCGCTGTGCATACCAATGCTTTTTTCATCAAACAACCTCCCACTTTTTTGTAACCCACCTTACCCACCACCAGAGAAAATCCAGCGGTGGGTATGTCATGTTGTCATTTACGGATTGCCGCACTCAATGTCGGTACTCCGCATCAGACTTAGTCAAGAGGGCGAACTGCAACTTTGCAGTTTACAGGAATGCCTGCGCCTGATGCGTCATAAATATGCACGCGATATGCACCTGCTGCCAAAGCATTATTAGATTCCATTACACCCTGGAATGAGTTTTGGGAATTCAAGGTCATGCTCATCCCTTGAACATCTTGCCAACGTGAACCATTCCATACTTGAAGCCGTGCCGTTACAGGGGTGCCTGTATAGCTTTCTACATAGGTACGAATTCTGGAAGCGTAATCCATGTTTTGGCATTCCGCATAACCATCTGGATCACTTCTGTTACCCATAACATAGCCATCAAAAATATGAGAGCCATTCATGGAATATACAGACAATGGTGTATTAAACCATGCCTGCGCATCCGCATCGTTCGTACAATCAATCGCTTCCAACCCCGGAATGACCAACGGATCAGGATCCACATCATTCAGGGTTGTGTCATAATCGTACTCATACATAATTGGAGCGCTAAACCACGCCTGCGCATCGGCATCATGCGTGACGTCAATTGCTTGCAGCCCCGGAATTACAAATTCCTCAAACTGCTCCGGCTGGTAAGCCGCACCCGCTACTGCCGTTACAGACAGTGCTGTACACGCCGCCAAGGCGGTACACGTGAGTTTCTTTGCCAATTTCATATGGCAAAACCTCCTTTAAAAAAATTTTTTATATCAAAATGCAATTGCGCATTTGATACCAAATTAGGCTTTATTTCGTGCATTTTCGTGTTTTTCCTTTCGATGTTTTAATTATACTAGCCTTCTTTGTTTTTGTCAAGCGTTATTTATCGATATTATAAAAATAAATTATTCTTGCGGAGTTAGTGTTCCTGTGTTATTATAATTTTACTGAAAATAGCCGGCTTGTTTTCAGCAATCAATGAAAGAAGGCGAGGGACTTTCTATGGCGAACGAACCCAAAACCTCCCGTACCCGTGCTCTAAAGGTATTCAGCGTTACAGACGCTGTGCGCAAATCCGCCGCCGAAGTGCTGGTGCTGCATTTGCTGGAAAAACGTGAAATGTATACCTATGAACTTACCCAAATTATTAAGGAACGCAGCGGGGGTGTGTTGGTTTTCACCACACTTTACCAAGCCATCTATCGCCTGAAAGATTTGGGGTATGTGGTCGAATCCCGCAAGGATATCACAGAAGATAACCGCACCCGTGTCTATTTCGCTATCACAGACAAAGGCAAGGAAGTGTTGCCCAAAATGATAGACGAATATTCTACGGTATGCAATGCAATCAATGGGATTTTGTTCGCAGAAGGAGGAAAAGAAGATGAATAAGGTTAAAAATACCTTTAATCTTTATTGGAAGCAGGTGATGCCTTGCCTGACCTGTTCCCGCCAAACCGCAAAGCATTTCCGTTCGGAAGCATATCAGTCTTATTTGAATTACCTGGAAGAATGCCCGAAAGAAGATGCCCGCCCACAGGAACTGTTTGGCGAACCAGCAGACTTTGCCGCGTTTATCATGGAACGGTTAGACGAAGCGGAAATACAAAAAACCTATACCAAACGGATCGGCGTGAAAATTGCTTTGGTTGTTCTTGCAATTGCTGCAATTGCCATTGCTTGTTTGGCTATATATCTTAGCCGCAACCCGCTTATTATAACACACAAAGAAGAAACGATTACAGTTCAATACCCTGATGGCACGAATGAAGACGATTTGCCGCCATTAGAGGACGTTGCAAAAATAATACAAGACACGAAAGGAAATTCATAATGAAAAAACGTATTTTTTCCATGCTGACACTTTTAACACTTTTATTCTCTTTCACCTGTGTTGCTTATGCTGCTGAACCTGCTGAAACCGTATCTGTTGTAACCGAAGACTTGGGCAATGGGTTCACTGCTGTGGTAACAACAACTGTTTCCCATCCTATGGCACGCACTTCTTATGTTGACGGCTACCGTAATTGGGATATCAGCTATCTTGGTTCCAAAATCGGCAGCGTTTCTTTAACTGTACGCTTTAGCTACAATGGCAGCTCTGCCACCGCAATGCA
>CAXHNU010000024.1:0-32535 GCA_964017555.1 uncultured Butyricicoccus sp.
TTATCACACTGGCAGACAAAATTGTTGCATCCCGCGAGATGGCGCAGGCTGCAAAATATTATACGGCAAGATTCTGCCGCAAATTATTCCATGCCGCATAAAATGAAAAAAGCCTCCTGCAAGGGGATTTTCCCCGCAGGAGGTTTTCTTTTGCTGTAATATTACAACACTTTGGATAAAAACTCGCGCAAGCGCGGATGTTGTGGGTTGCTGAAAAATTCACCGGGTTCATTCTGCTCCGCAATGACACCCTGGTCAACAAACAGCACACGGGTTGCCACTGACCGTGCAAACCCCATTTCATGGGTCACAACCACCATGGTCATGCCTTCCAGCGCAAGTTCTTTCATAATCTCCAGCACTTCGCCAACCATTTCCGGGTCAAGCGCGGAAGTTGGCTCATCAAACAGCATCACATCCGGATTCATGGCAAGCGCCCGCGCAATGGCAATGCGCTGCTGCTGTCCGCCGGATAACTGCCGCGGATAAGAATCCGCTTTATCCGGCAACCCGACACGCTCTAATAATTCCATTGCCCGTTTATCGGCTTCTGCTTCACTCATCAGCCCCAGTTTCACTGGCGCCAGCTTAATATTCTCCCGCACCGATAAATGCGGAAACAAGTTAAACTGCTGGAATACCATGCCCATTTTCTGCCGCAGTTTGTTGACATCGGTTTTGGGATCGGTAATATCTGTGCCTTCAAATGTGATTGTCCCTGCGGTTGGCTGCTCCAGCAGGTTGAGGCACCGCAAAAATGTCGATTTGCCCGAACCGGATGCCCCGATGATAACCACCTTTTCACCCTTGCTGATATGTTCGTCAATCCCTTTCAGCACTTCATGGTCGCCAAACGATTTACGCAGACCTTTAACGTCGATCACTTTCGTGCAGCCTCCTTTCAATCACTTTTTGCAGCTGGGTCAGTCCAATGACCATCACAAGATAAAACACAGCGGTAATGATCAGCGGCATAATATTAAATATCTTTGCCTTGATGCCATTTGCCATTTTGACCACTTCATTAACCGCGATATATCCCGCCACAGAAGTTTCTTTCAGCAGTGTAATAAATTCATTAAACAGCGCAGGCAGGATATTCCGGATGGCTTGCGGCATAATAATCAGCCGCATGGTCATGCCGGAAGTCAGCCCAAGCGAACGCCCTGCTTCGGTCTGCCCGCGGTCAATCGACTGGATGCCCGCACGGATAATTTCGGCAACATATGCGCCTGAATTGATACCAAAACCGACAATACCAGCCAGCGTACCATCGGTCATGCTGACAAATACGCCGCCATAAATAATCAGCAATTGCAGCATAACCGGTGTGCCGCGGATAATGGTTAAGTATAAATTGCAGATTTTTTCCGCAATCATCAGCACCAAGTTATGTTTGCCATTGTCACGGCTCTGCTGGGCGCTGACTTTAATGATCGCAATAATAATGCCGATGACAATGCCTAAAATGACAGCGCCTGCTGCCAGTTCCAATGTTTTCAGCAAACCTTTGAAGTAAAGCTGCCACCTGCCATTGGTTAAAAATGCCGCATCAAATTGATCCCATAGCTTTGCAAAACCGGTTAATTCCTCTGGTGCTGCCGCAAGTCGGGTGAACACAGGTATATCTCCCCTTTTCTTTATTTTGATAGCAAAACAGCAGGGACGCGATACGCTCCTGCTGTTTTAAAATTTTTACTCAACGCCCATATGCTGGGTGATCAGTTCGTCAACTTTTTCGCCGTTATATTCTTTCAGCACTTCATTGATGACAGCCTGCAAATCTTCCTGACCCTTCTGGATTGCAAACGCATAATGTTCATCGGTCAGTTTTTCCGGCAATAATACCAGCTTGCCGCCCTGCGCCGCAACAATAGCTTCAGCCGGCTTCTGGTCAACAATCATTGCATCTGCTTTGCCCTGCGCCAGCATCATACCTGCTTCTACCGCAGATTTGTACTTGAATACATTGGCGTCTTTAATTTCGGAACCTGTGGTTTCGGTATCGCCGGAAGCGTACCAGTCGCCGGTGGTGCCTTCCTGCACTGTAATATTCTTGCCGGAAAGCGCCGCGTCATCGGCTTTCAGGTCGGAACCTGCCGGGACAACCACCATCTGGGAAGATGTAACATATTCATCCGAGAAATCAACTTCCTTGAGGCGTTCTTCGGTAATGGTCATGCCAGCCGCGGCAAAGTCACCCTTGCCCGCTTTCAGCGCGTCAATGATGCCGTCAAAATCCATATCGACAATCTTTAATTCCACGCCGATTTTATCCGCAACTGCCTGCGCAATATCCGGATCAACACCCTGCACCGAACCGTCGTCGCCAAGATATTCAAACGGCGGGAACTGTGCATTGGTCAGCATGATGATTTCGCCTTTTGCTTTGATTGCGTCAATGGTTGGGGTTTCACTGCCGGACGCCGCGCTGGAAGCCGCGCCGCCGCCTGACGATGGGTTGGAACCTGTTGCAGCATTCCCGCCGCCATTGCCGCCGCAGGCGGTCAATACGCCAGCGAGCATCATGGCAGCCAGTGCCAATGAGAATTTCTTTTTCATTATTTACTTTCCTCCTGTAAAAGGGCAAAAAAACAAAACATCATGCCCTTCTTTTTGGTTACAGGTATTATTATACACGCTTCCAGACGAATATCAAGTCATGACTTGCGAAAACTATCAGGATTTCCGCATATATTTTTGTTCATATGCCCATCGTGCTGAATATTTATGCGCAAAAGGCTGCATAATTGACGTTTTCGGCGAAATCCTGCATATTCTCATCCACAGATTTCCTGCACGCGGGCTTCGTCACTGCGCATGGCTTCAAGTGTTTTGGCAAGCAGTTCATCCAACTGCCAACCAAGCAGCTCCGCGCCTTTCGCAATCACTTCACGGGAACAACCTGCCGCAAATTTTTTATCTTTATATTTCTTTTTCAGGCTTTTCAGCTCCATATCCTGCACACTTTTGGATGGGCGCATCAGTGCTGCCGCACCAATTAGCCCGGTGAGTTCATCACAGGCAAATAATATTTTCTCCATTTGATGTTCGGGTTTTATTTCCACGGCAATGCTCCAGCCATGGCTTGCGGTTGCATGGATGGTTTTTTCATCCACACCATGTTCCCGCATGATCTGCTGTGATTTGACACAGTGCTGTTCCGGATACATTTCAAAATCCAAATCATGCAGCAAACCGACATTTGCCCAAAAATCCGCTTCATCAGCATAACCAAGCGTTTCGGCAAAATAACGCATCACACCTTCTACAGTGACAGCATGGCGCAAATGAAACGCTTCTTTATTATAATTTGTCAGTAGCTCCCAAGCCTGCTCACGGGTCATTTTTATGATTCCTCCTGCAAAGTAAAAATCAGTTTTCGCTATCGTTTATGATAACGCCTGTTCATGTTGTTTGTCAACCCGCGGCAAATGTGCTATAATAGGTGAAAGCACCAAACTTCGGATCGGTATTCATTATGCTATTTAACTCTTATTTCTTTATTTTTATATTTCTGCCTCTCAGCATCACGGGTTATTTTGTGCTGCATCATTTTACCCGCCCACGTTACGCGCAGTATTTGCTGCTTGCCATGTCATTTTGGTTTTATGCCGCAAATGATTTGCGTTCTGTGCCGGTGCTGCTGGGCAGCATTTTGCTGAACTATTTGTTCAGCACCGCAATTTCAGCAACGCCATACCGCCGCACCAAAAGCATTTTGCTGGTTTGCGGGATCTTTTTAAACCTTTTGGCGCTGGGTATTTTTAAATACATGAACTTTTTCATGGAAAATATCGCGCTGCTTACCGGGCAAAGCTATGACCCAATACAACTGCTTTTGCCGCTTGGCATCAGTTTTTTCACATTCCAGCAAATTTCTTATCTGGTTGACACCCGCCGCGGCACTGCCCCAACTTACACCTTGCCGGAATATGCGCTGTATGCTTCGTTTTTTTCATATGTCACCAGCGGGCCGATTGCGTTTCATTCAGAAATCCTGCCGCAAATCCAAAGCCGGGCAAACTGGGCGCCTTCTGCGCGCAATTTGTCCCGTGGGCTGACTGCTTTTTCCTTTGGGCTTTTCAAAAAAGTGCTGGTTGCGGATACGCTTGGTGCAGCCGCTGACTGGGGCTGGAACCACCTGAATGACCTGAATATCCCTGCTGCAATCCTTGTCATTCTTGCTTATAGTTTGCAGCTTTATTTTGATTTCGCTGGGTACAGCGATATGGCATCCGGCGTTGCCCTTTGTTTTAACATCGAATTGCCCATGAACTTTGATTCGCCATACCGCGCCCGTGATATCGCGGATTTCTGGAAACGCTGGCATATGACCATGACCCGCTTTTTCACCCAATATGTCTATATTCCGCTTGGCGGAAGCCGGCATGGGCTGGCACGCACCTGCCTGAATACGCTAATCATCTTTTTGCTTTCCGGCTTATGGCATGGCGCGGCTTGGACATTTGTGTTATGGGGTGCGCTGCATGGCATTGCCATGGTGGTTTGCCGTGTGCTGAAAGCACATACCAAACGCCATTTACCGCTTTTCCCGGCATGGCTGCTGACGTTTCTGTTTGTCAATCTCTGTTGGGTCTTTTTCCGCGCACCAAGTATCGCCGCTGCCGGACAGCTTTTATCCCGCACGGTGATGGGTGGATTTGGCGCATTGCCTGCCGATTTGACCGACTGCTTTATGATTACGGAATTTTCCTGTTTGCAGCAGCTTCTGCCCTTTGATAAGGAAGCCTTTGTCACAGTGGTTTGTATCTTTTTTGTGCTGGCAGCACTTGCCGGTGCTGTTTTCCCACAGAATATGCAGCAGCGCCTGAAAAATTTTCAGCCAAAACCTTCACTGTGTGCTGTTGCAACGCTACTTTTATTCTGGTCAATTCTTTCATTATCCGGCGTCAGTACCTTCCTTTATTTTACCTTCTGAGGTGGCTTTATGTATAAAAAATACCTCACCGGTATGCTTGCCGGTCTTTTGTCTTTGCTTTTGCTGTCCGGCGCGCTTGTGGCTGTCATTGACCCATCGTTCCATTATCATATGCCATTTGAACCGGTCAAAGCAGTTTATTTAAATGAACGATATCAAAACGCCGGGCTGGCACGCAATTTGGACTATGATACTGTGATTATCGGTTCATCGGTCACGGCAAATTTTCGCCCGTCACAGTTTAATGCACTTTTTGACGCCCAAACGGTGAAATTAACATTTCCTGGCGGTTGTTTTTCAGATTTCCAAACCGCACTGGATTTGTGTTTTTCCCGCAATGATGTGAAACGGGTTTTCTGGAGCCTTGACCCCAATTTGCTGATGAGTCCATATGACAAAGAACCAACGCCGCTGCCGCAATATTTATACAACGAAAACCCCTTTGACGATGTCAAATATCTGTTTAACAAAGATGTTTTGCTGGAACAATGCGGGGAAAGTATGCTTGCCACACTACGCGGCACGGGGGAAATTTTGGATGACGCTTTCACTTGGGACACCAAATATGAATTTTCACATGAACATTCATTATGGAGCTATGTGCGCCCAGATTGGAACGAAACCCCGGAACCCGCTGACGCTTATGACGCAATCATTGACCGCAATTTAACCTGTGTGCTGGATTTTGTCAAAGCCCACCCTGATACAGAATTTTACCTGTTTACGCCGCCATACAGTATGCTTTATTGGGACAGGGTATTCCGTGACGGCACCTATGCCGCTGTCATGGCATTATATGACCGGCTGCTGACCGAACTGCCGCCATATGAAAATATCCATTATTATTGTTTCGCGATAGATGAAGTGACCATCCCGCTTGGCAATTATACCGATGAAGTGCATTTTTCCGGGGAAATCAGCCGTTATCTTGCTGAATATATGGCGCAAAACCCTGGTGTGACGGAAGAAATCCGCCCTGCGATGCACGCATTTTTCCGCAACCTTGCGGAAAACTATGATTTTGACAGTATGTTCCCCATGTCTTTGCGGGAGCATCCCAGACGGGTCCGTATCTTAGACCCCGATTATTAAATGTATGAAAAGGAGGAAATCTAAAAAATGATTATCCATTTAACTAAGGAAAATTTTGACGAAACCGTCAACGCTGGTTTACCTGTGCTGATTGATTTCTGGGCAGTCTGGTGTATGCCATGCACCATGTTTTCGCCCATTGTCGAACAAGCCGCAAAAAAATTGGAAGGACGTGCCATTGTTGCAAAACTCAATATTGATGAACAGCCTGCCCTTGCGGAACGCTTCCGGGTGATGTCTATCCCGACGGTTGTTGTGCTGAAAAACGGCAAAGAAGCTAGCCGCAGTGTGGGTATGGTTCCGCTGGAAGAATTGCTTTCTTTGGTGGACTGATTTGCTGCATGAAGGGCAAGGGGCTGGTTGTTCTGGCTTCCCTTGTTCAAGCCAGAACAACCAGCCGACACGGGAACGATAAAAATAAACGCATGAATTAAAACTGCGCCGTATGAACAGAACTGCGCCGGGGCAGCAAGCCCATTTTGCCATGAGAACAGTTTGCGTAACGGTTACGGGGGCTTGCAGGTCTGGTTTCCCTTGTTTAAACCAGACCTGCAAGCCGGACACAAAAGCCCGAAGCATCCGTTGTACATAACTGCACCATACTGCAAAAGGCGGTGTGGGGCGAAGCCCCGCAAAGGAAGGGAGATGCGATCATTATGCACGTTGCTTTGCTGCAAACCGCGGTTTGTGCGGATGAAACCACAAATATGCGTACTGCTGCAAGCTGTATCCGCTGGGCTGCCCAGCAGGGCGCAGATATTGCCGTTTTGCCGGAAATGTTCTGCTGCCCTTATGACCCGCGTGTGTTTGCACAATATGCGCAGCCACAGGGCGGCAAACGCTGGCAGCAATTATCTGCCCTTGCGCGGGCACATAACCTTTACCTGGTTGCCGGTTCGGTGCCCGAATGTGAAGGGGAACATCTCTATAATACTTCCTTTGTCTTTGCGCCGGATGGCGCACAGATTGCCCGCCATCGTAAAGCCCACCTTTTTGACGTTGCATTTGAAGGCAAACCCGCTTTCCGTGAATCGGATTCCTTTTGCCCTGGGCATGGCATCACTACCTTTGATACTCCCTTTTGCCGGTGCGGACTGATGATTTGTTATGATATCCGCTTCCCAGAATATGCTTTGGAAACTGCGGAAGCTGGCGCAGATGTCATTTTTGTCCCCGCTTGCTTTAACCAGCGTACCGGTCCCGCACATTGGGAATTATTATTCCGTGCCCGTGCCGCGGATAACCAGGTATTTATGGCTGGCGTTTCCAGCGCATTAGATTGGCAGGCAACTTACCATTCTTATGCCCATTCTATTGCCGTGTCCCCATGGGGCGATGTGCTCGCCCAGCTCGGTACCCGCCCGGAAAACCATATTGTTTCCTTTGATTTAAGCCGCTTAGCGGCTGTGCGGCAGCAAATGCCGCTTGCCAGCCACCGCAAAGCCTATCAAAACCATACCTCATAAATGCAAAACCCGCAGTCTGCCGACTGCGGGTTTTTTCTCCCTTTATGTGCAAGCCCATTGCGCTAATACACGGGAAAAATCCCGTTTCCGCAAATCTTCTGCCCGAATGACAAAATTGATTGGCCCGCCATTCAAATCCAGATCCATGCCGCGAATGTCCTCTTGCGGATACGCATAAGTATCATCATAAAGCTGTAACAACAATGTGTCACATTGTGCCCAACCTTCATCCTTATCATCATATAACCGTGGATCATCTTGCAGATAATTGGGATATCCCCCTAACTTGCAGCCGCCATTTTTAATCTGTTCCCGTATTTTTTGCAGCGTTTCCCGTTCTTCCGGCGTATCATCGCGCAGCCGGTAAGGCATCAATTCTTCCGGGTCTGCATCCGGCAAACAGGCTTTTACCGCGTCGGCAAAAAGCTGGTCAAACCGGAAATCCTCATCGTTAATCGCTTCCTGTTCCACCGGCTGGAAATCCACCTTTAACGGCACATCCGGACAGCGCCATAACCGGTCATTCCCGCGCTGTATATCGTCTAAATCAAACCGGTTAGCTGGACGGGGCATATGACTGCGCTTCGCCTGTGCCCAAGGCACTGCCATTTTTGCTTCACATTCCGCCATGGTTACTGTGCTGTCAATTTCCGGATAATAGACCATTCGCCAATAATCCTGCGGCGGAAAAGTATCACCTTCCAGCCCGAAATCACCAAAATGCCAGTCCTCCAAAAAAATTTGCAGCAGTCCGGTTTCCGGGAATCCTTCCATTGGGGGCATTTGTGCAAAATTTATTTGCGCACACAACCAAAGCTGACTGCCTTTGATATCTGTGGGGATTTGCTCATGATGCGGCACATAAGGCGTTCCGCCTAAATGGCTGTCCGCCACACCAAACGGCTGCCGGCTTAAATGCAGGCGGCATACTGGGCGTCTGTTTTCCGCCTGTATTTGGTTCACAATGCGCTGACAAACTTGTATCTTTTCCGTATTCGTCATTTGTATTCTCCTCCCGCTGAAACACCAACCGAAACTTAAAATCAGTTTGATCGTGCATCCATCCAAATGTCGTATTTTTCTGTCTGGTTTTCTCCGGAACCCTCTAATACATAAATGGGCTGGATATATTCACTTTCTGGATCTGCGTAGAAAGCATCAGAAACGGAATCGACTAAAATATTGTTTGGAGCGACTTCGGCATTTAGGGTGTACTCATTTTCGCTCAGCGATGTTGCTACTTCATGATAGTTCTTACCTTCGACATAAGCATCAACCAAGGTATATTCATTTGCAAACTTGTCAACGCCAACGATTTCTCCGCTCCCTGATACGGAAATGCAGATACGAAATGTTCCATATACAGGTTTTCCGGCAATTTCAGGGTAGAAATACACATTTTTTTTTGAGAATTTCTTCTGTCCCTTGTGTTGCACTCCCGGTTGAGGTCGTACCAACCTTAGCGTCGCCTAGTTCCTGCAGTGGGTACAGATTGTTGTCTGCAATAAACTGCTCAGCGATTTGGATGGCATCGGCGTCCGACAGTGCGCCTCCCTTTGCATCAAAGTCGATTGGTTTTTGATAAAACCATCTGCCGGTTTGCGCATCAATTCCAACTGTAGTTCCATCAGATAATGTATTGCCGGTTGGAAAAGTTCCGATATCAGATGAGGAAACCTGAAACAACTCTCCAATTTTTTGCTTTTCCTGATTAAGGTTGACCGGTTTCAAACGATATACAGTCAACGATTGGCTCACGTTGTCGATCTCCGATTTGGTAGTATCTTCGATAGATACACGGGTATTCGCTGTTGTGGTGTTTCCAACTACAGGGAGATTTAACTTGGGAATTTGCTCATCCTGCGGTTCTGCAAAATGCAGGACTGTTACGACGCATAACATCACTGCGACACATGCCACGACAAAGATTTTACGGTTTTGAATAACGAAATTTTTCATACTACACTCACCCTCCTGTGTGTGGAATTGTTTCTGTAACAATAATACTAAATGAATTTGGCGAGCTGCTATCCACAGATGCTTCTATTTTGGGATAGGCTCTTATTCCGCTTCCCGTTTGAAGAAAAAGAAACCATCCATACGCTGTATCAATTCCCAACCTTTCGCACCTAATTGATTCAATTCCGCTTCAAATTCCTGCGCAGTTTTTTGATATTGCTTTGCACTCAACGTTAATGCTACTGGCGTTGTTATCACTTTATATTCATATTTTTTCACAAGCATCCCCTCCAAATTCCAGTTGCTTTTGAAGCCGGGCGCATTAATCCTCTGCCGGCACAGGGATATATACCCGCTCCAGCGGGATGATTTCTTTATATTTAGGGCTTAATCCTTCATAATATTTGAGAATCAGCGCGGCAAGTTCCTGCCCATCTATCCCACGGATAATCGGCGTATGATCTAAATACCGCTGTGCATTTTTTGTGTAGCCGGATAAGGATACAAATAATCCATAATCGCCTTCCCGCATTGCGCCTTTCAGCGATTGAATTAAACTTTCTTTGATATCACTGTCCTGACTCTTAACTTGCACCAGAATGCGGGGCGGCAATTCATCTTTATATGCTGTGATATCAATCCCACTGTCACCGCCCTGCGGGGATAACTGCGTCCGATAACCCATAGCATTCAAAAGATCAGCGACAAATGTTTCCAACGCATAGCCTTTTAAGCGGTGGCTAAGTTCTTTCAAAATAAAATCCTTGGTGCTTTGTTTAATTTCTTCTGCGGTTGCGCCAATGGTTTCATCTTCTGTTTCCAGGGCTGTTTTTTTGAATCCCTTGTCCAATGCAGAAAGAAATTCATCTGCATAATTTTTTACGGTAAATAACGTCAAAAACGAACCAGCTTCATACAATGCCCCTTGGGAAAATGCTGTCCGCGGCAAATGTTTCAGCCATTTTACTTTGCGCTGCTGCACATAGGACGCATCCGCTTGATATTGATATTCCCCTTCAACGATACCAATATTGATCTCATAATTGCTTTTGGATGGAAATACCACATAATCGCCAACCTGCATTTCATACCGGAACCGATACAGCATCCCAGCGCTGATGGCAACTGCCCTTTTCGCTTCATCTCCATAAACATCAGTATATCTTGCTTTGAAGGCTTCACGGTCATTTTCCATATCTGTCATATCGCCAAAGGCTTCCCAGCCAATCGCAATCACATTTTTTTCTAAGAATAACGCATCATCCTGTGTATGAATGCCCCAAACCCGTTGTTCCATCTTTTCATCCCCTGCTGTCTTTATTTTCATTATCATCCTGATTCATCATGGCAAGCCTGCCCGCTTGCCGACAGGTAAATAAAATAATCTGCCGCTCTTTTGCCAATGATTGTAATAACCATAACCCGCGTTCCATCCGTTTGCTGTCCCATGTCAGGAAAGGGTCATCGAGTATCAGCGGCACACTTTCTTTGCCGCTTAACACCTGACACACTGCCAGCCGCAGCGCAAAATATAACTGATCCCGTGTGCCGGAGGACAGCCGGAGCGCATCTAACAATGTACCATCATTGCCCGCGCAGCGTGCCCGTAAAGAAGAATCCAACTTGACTTCTGTATAACTTTCATTTGTCAAATAGGTGAGATATTGTTCAGCCAGTTCGGTAATCTGTGGGGAAATGCGCGCGCTAAGCGCGGCATTTTCTGATTTTATCGTTTCTTCTGCCAGCCGGATGGCATCAAGCTGCACCATAATGCGTTTTAACTCCGCCTGTGCGCTTGCCTGCGCGGAAAGCCATTCTTCCTTGCTGCCAAATACCTGCTGCCGCCCCTGCAGCCGCGCGAGTTCATTTTTCGCCTGTTCTGCTAATTGACGTGCCTGCGCCGCCTGTGCCCGCGCGGCTTCCACTTCACCACGATGGGCTTCATCAATGTTGGAAACATCTTTTAC
The DNA here is from genome assembly GCA_964017555.1 of uncultured Butyricicoccus sp. Taxonomy (GTDB): domain Bacteria; phylum Bacillota; class Clostridia; order Oscillospirales; family Butyricicoccaceae; genus Butyricicoccus_B. Next base: position 11,427 of record CAXHNU010000024.1, read on the forward strand.
CCGGCTTAATTGGATTAAAATATCCTGTAAACGGCTTTGTTCCCGGCGCAATGCCTGCCAATCTTCCCGCGCGGAACGAATCCATTCGCCAGCTTGTTCAATGGTTTCCGCCTGCGGCCATAATTTGCGCGCTGCCCGAATCACCACATCATATTCATCCTGCAAAACAGAGGCAGCCATTTTCTGGTCATCCATGGTGCGCTGATGCTTGAGGGATAATTTCTGTCGGGATTCATCATAATCCTCATCCGGTTCGCCTAACCGCGGCACACTGCCAAGGAATGCCGCAATCAGCGCAATCAGCGCCATGCCGGATAAAATATAGGGCATCCATGGCGTCAGTTCGCCGAAATCGGCTTGTGAAAGTGCTGTGCCCGCCGCGGAAACTGCCATCAGCAGCGCAAACAACAAAGCAACCCAACGGATGCGCGGACGTGTCACTTTATTGCGCTTAACTTCCTCATCCAGTTTGCGTTCATCCACTTCTTTCAGCGCGTGTTTAAAGTTAGAATCCACATAAGGCATATCCGACCGTTTTTCGCGTTCCAACCGGACAGCACCTTCATAACCAAATAAGGCTTCTTCTGCTTCCCGCAATAAGATTTCATCCGGCAAACCATCTTTTAAGTTGCGGATATGCTTTTCACTTTCTTCTTTCAGAATGCGGAGCTGTTTTTCTTCGCCAATCATTTTGCCCGCATAAACCAAATAAATTTTTTCATATTGACTGCGCAGCCGTTCGGCTTCCGCAAAAAGGCGGTCAGTTTCCGCCTGCTGTGCGGCAACCTGTTTTTCCAGCGCCGCAATATCGGCAAGACGCTTGCCAACGGCACGGCATTCTTCCTCCAGCCGGGGCTGTTCGCCATGTCCATTGCCGGAATTTAAGTCCAGCCGCCACCGCGCAAGCGTTTTCAGCGCTGTGCCACAGCGCGCATTGGTATCCCCAGTTTGTGCCATGCTGACAATCAGTTCGCTGAGTTCGGAAGACGGGCGCGACATATCCAGCCCATCAACCATTGCACTAGATAAAAACGCATCCTCGCCCATGCCAAGCAGCACATGACCACAGTTATGGGCTGTCAGCAATGGGCATATTTCGCCGGTATCCTCATAAAATGCCTGAAAGCCCTGCATAATGCCGCCACGGTTGCTTTCCCGGATAATTGTCACCGGACGCCCGGTAAATTCCACAGTCATGCGCCCGCTCATGGCTTTGCCATCCTGCGGGAAATATTTTGTTTTGTCAGATAGCGCATTTGCCGTATCCCGCCGGGCAGTATTCAGCCCATACAGCATCACCCGGATAAATGCGCATAATGTTGTTTTCCCCCAGCCATTCGGCAGGACACGGCAGCATAATTTATCAGAAAAATCAATTTTCTGCCCATTCATATTGCCGAAATGCCCTTGTATTGATAATATTTTCATATCTTTTTCTCCAAAAATATATATGCCTGGTTTTGCATGAATTTACAGCCTTTTTGCTGGCTGATACAGTTTTAGTATACCACAATCTGCCGTCCTTCCGCAACGCCGTGCCGCCATCTTAAACATATATTTTCATAAATCAGCAATTTGCATATGAATTTGATGAAATGCTGAAAAGTCAGACGGAATTTGACAAATTACAATCTTTCGGATAAAATAAAAATGCCCTTCCAAACAAGGAAGGGCAGGCGCTGTCGGGTTTTTTTATATACCCGCTTTGGCGGCAGGCGGTTGGCTCTCCCCGAATCCCAGATAGAAGGGAGGTTTTATTTCCCCGAAATCCATGACGGAGGGAGGGAAAAGCCATGCGTTTGGATTGCAAAATCGTTCGATTTTTGCTGTGTATTGCCTTTTGGCTGTACATATTTACCATAAACGCGAAATAACCGCTTCCCTCTGACACAGTGAGCGGTTATTCGCAATACCTTTGAGGGCTAGCCGCCACCGGCAGCGCCTTTTTCTATGCTTATTATACCATACAAGTTCTGCCCCAGTCAAGGCGGAGCTTTTTCATTTGGAACGCAATTCTACCCGATCCATGTTATTTTTATCCGCGCTGCGGCTCTTTTGGCGGCAAACAGAAAAAGTCATGAAAAACCGCAAATGATATCAAATATCCGGTTTATCTGACAATTATATTGACAGCACAGCTTTAATGCGCTACAATAAAAACGCGGCACAGTGATAACGCTGCAATTTATAAACTGAACTGAAAGGATGTTTCATTACATGAAAAAAAGATTCCTCAGCCTGCTGCTGGCAGGCGCGGCGCTAACCATGGCGCTCACCGGCTGCGGCAGCGGAAACAAGGATAATGGCGGTGCGGCTTCTGGTTCCGGCGCGGGTGCTTCAGGCGCGGCGTCCTCAGGCGCAAACGCGGACAGCGATGTGGCTTATGTCAAAGATAAAGGCACACTGATTGTCGGCATTACCGACTTTAACCCCATGGACTATCAGGAATCCGGCAGTGATGAATGGATTGGTTTTGATGCGGATATGGCAAAAGAATTTGCAAAAACCCTTGGCGTAGAAGCTGAGTTCATCGAAATCAACTGGGATAACAAAATCATGGAGCTGGAAACCAAAGCGATTGACGCGGTTTGGAACGGTATGACACTAACTGATGAAGTTAAAAACAGCATGAACTGTTCTACGCCTTATTGCCGCAACGCACAAGTTGTTGTTGTGCCAAAGGATAAGGCTGACCAATATAAAAACGCGGATTCGCTGAAGGATTTATCCTTTGCGGTAGAATCCGGCTCGGCTGGCGAAAAAGCTGCGCAGGCGATGAACTTTAACGCAACTTCTGTACAAACGCAGGCTAACGCTGTTATGGAAGTTTCCTCCGGCGCTTCGGATGCCTGTGTCATTGACCTGCTAATGGCAGGCGCAATGGTCGGTGAAGGCACCAGCTATCCGGATCTCACTTATACCGTCAACCTCAACGAGGCAAACAATGAAGAAAGTGAAGAATATGGCGTTGGCTTCCGCAAAGGCAGTGACCTGACCGATGCGTTCAACAGCTTCTACAAAGATGCTTTTGCCGCTGGCAAAGTAACAGAAATCGCGACCACTTACGGCGTACAGGAATCGCTGATCGACCCACAGTAAACGACGTCTTTTTATCAAGGCAGAGGGCAGTTTTCCCCTCTGCCTTTTGCCCAATTTATCACAAGGAAGGTCTGCACCCATGTTAGGTTCTGTTACGATTTCCCTGCTTGGCGGCTTTGCCACCACCATCAAACTGTTCCTGCTGACGCTGCTGTTTGCCCTGCCGTTGGGGCTGCTCATCAGCTTTGGTACCATGAACCGCTTTGCCCCGCTGCGCGGGCTTGTTAAAACCATTGTCTGGGCAATCCGCGGCACCCCGCTGATGCTGCAAATTATCGCGATTTATTATGGCCCCGGCATTTTATGGGGCGGCAGCCTGCTGCCCCGTTTTACTGCTGCACTTGTCGCGTTTTCCATCAACTATGCCTGTTATTTTTCCGAAATCTTCCGCGGCGGCATTCAATCCATCCCACGCGGGCAATATGAAGCCGGGTTGGTGCTTGGCATGACCCGTCCACAGATTTTTTTCCGCGTCACGCTTTTGCAGGTCATCAAGCGAGTCATCCCGCCGATGGGCAATGAATTTATTACCCTTGTCAAAGATACCGCCCTTGCCCGCACTATCGCTGTGTATGAAGTGCTGTGGATGGGTGAAAAGTACATCAAAAGTGCCGGGCTGATCTGGCCATTATTCTATACCGCTGTCTTTTATCTGGCATTCAACGGCATCCTAACCCTGCTGTTTGGCTGGTTTGAAAAGAAAATGGACTATTTCCGCGTGTAAAAGGAGGATGCAGCTTTATGCCAGTTTTGGAAGTGAACCATATCAACAAAAGTTTTGGCGGCACCCAAGTGCTGAAAGATATCAGCTTTTCTTTGGAACGCGGACAGGCGCTTGCCATTATCGGGTCAAGCGGGTCGGGCAAAACCACCCTGCTGCGCTGTCTGAACTTTTTGGAAACGCCTGACGGCGGCACGATTTCCGTCAATGATGAACAGATTTTTGACGCGGCAAACCATGCCGCGGTCAGTGATGCGGAAATCCGCAAAAAACGCCTGCATTTTGGCATGGTGTTCCAGTCCTTCAACCTGTTCCCGCAATATACCGCGCTGGAAAATGTGATGCTTGCCAATTTGCTGCTTGCCAAAAAACAGCCGGATTTCAAAAAAAATAAACGCGCTGTTTTGGAAAAAATCGAACACCAAGCTATGGACTTGCTCGAACAAATGAGCCTGGAAGGGCGCATGAGCCATTATCCCCACCAGCTTTCCGGCGGACAGCAGCAACGCGTCGCCATTGCCCGCGCACTTGCTCTGCATCCGGATATCCTGTGTTTTGACGAACCAACTTCTGCCCTTGACCCGGAACTGACCGGCGAGGTGCTCAAAGTCATCCGCACGTTGGCAGAAAAACATACCACAATGGTTATTGTTACCCATGAAATGGCATTTGCCCGCGACGTTGCCGACCGCATTATTTTTATGGATGGCGGCGTGATCGTGGAACAGGGTACCCCGGCTGAGGTTTTTGAACATACCCAAAACGACCGTACCCGTGCATTCTTGCACAGGTTTTCACAAAACGCCTAGTTTCCGCAGGCGATCCAAAAAAATTTTGGATAGAATCACGGATTTTTAGTTTACAAAACGCCGGTTTTACGGTAAAATAGGGGCATATACAGTGTAGCTGTATGCGCCCCTTATTTTTATGCCAAAATTTTTTGGGAATATTTTTGTTATTTCCTGTTGAAGTTTCGGTGAAGTTTTGTTACAATAAAAGTAGTGCGGCGCAATTCATTCGCACTGCGCCTGACATCATGGTTAAAACGCCCGGCCAGGGCATTTTATACAACAAAATTTTTTAATACTGGAGATGTTTACTATGGCTATGGATTCTTTCAGCGCGTCCCTGATGAAGGACAAAAGAGAAATCATCATCGCCCCCACCATTTATAAGTTTGCAAACTTTGGCGAATTTGCGCAGGAATTTGCACTTGGCGACCGTGACGTTGTCCTGACCAACGAGTTCATCTACAAGCCCTTCATGGAACAGTACAACCTGTCCTGCACTTATGTGTTCCAGGAGAAGTTCGGCGCAGGCGAGCCTTCCGAGGCCATGATTGAAACCATGTACGAGAAGATTCCGTATGAATCCTATGACCGCGTTATCGCCATCGGCGGCGGCGCTATCATGGATCTGTGCAAGCTGCTTGGCTGCAAGCGCCCGTCTTCTGTGCATGAACTGTACTTCAAGCGCGAACCCATCGTGCATGAAAAAGAAGTTATCGCCATCCCGACAACCTGCGGCACCGGCTCTGAAGTGACCAACATTTCTGTTGCCATCGTCAAGGACGAAAAAGACGGCAAGCTGACCGGCGGCGAAACCAAACTCGGTCTGGTTTCTGACGACATCATCCCGAACAAGGTCTGCCTGATTCCTGACCTGCTCAAGACCCTGCCGTATAAGCCTTTTGCTTCTTCTGCCATCGACGCGCTGATTCATGCAACCGAATCTTACCTTTCCCCAATGCGTAAGACCACCACTTCTGAAATGTATTCCATCAAGGCAATGGAAATGATTCTGGAAGGTTTCCGCCAGATCGGCGAAAAAGGCCCAGATGCACGCCTTGAATATCTCGACGAATATGTTACCGCGTCCCTCTATGCCGGCATCGCATTCCTGAAAGCTGGCTGCGCTACCGTACACGGTATGTCCTTCCCGCTCGGCGGCACCTACCATGTACCGCATGGCGAATCTAACTATGCTCTGTTTGGCAAAATCCTTGAAATCTACGACGAAAAGAACCCGGACGGCGAACTGATGAACTTCAAGAAGCTGGTTGCCCGCATCCTTGGCTGCGACGCAAAGGACGCTATCAAGGTGCTCAACGAACTGCTTGAAAAAGTGCTGCCGCTCAAGCCGCTGCGCGAGTATGGCTTCAAGGAATCCGACATTGTCGACTTCCCAGAATCTGTTATGATTAACCAGCAGCGCCTCATCACCAACTCCTACGTTCCAATGACCAAGGATTTGATGGAACGCATCTACCGTGAGTGCTACTAATTTCCGAATGGACTGCTTTTAACCCTGTAAACTAGCATGGGCTTCGGGGGCGGACGATTTCCGTCCGCCCCTTTGTTCATGCCAACAGGCAAACGCCATATGGAAAGGGAGGGGATCTGTTGCCGGTAAGGGTCTAACGACAGCCCTTTTTGGTTTTTTTCTTTCCAAACAGCCCAGCTCTGTGGCACCCATTCCCGGAAGCGGCGCGCCGCGCGCCGCTGATATCCTCAAAAAAAGCAGGTGTTTTCATGCCCTGCAAAAAATTCTTGGAGGTACCTGAATTATGATGACCAAAGAACAGTATATTGAGAGCCTTCGCAAGCTCAACATGAACCTGTGGATGTTCGGCAAGAAAATCGAAAATCCGGTGGATGACCCGGTGATCCGCCCATCCCTCAATTCCTTTGCCGCAACTTATGAGCTGGCTGAAGACCCTCAGTATGAAGACCTGATGACCGCTACATCCCATATTTCCGGCAAAAAAATCAATCGTTTCACCCATATGCACCAGTCTACAGACGACCTCATCAAAAAGGTAAAAATGCAGCGTCTGCTTGGTCAGAAAACTGCCGCTTGCTTCCAGCGCTGTGTCGGCATGGACGCTATGAACGCTGTTTTCTCCTCTACATACGAAATTGACGAAGCCTGCGGTACCAAGTACCATGAAAACTTTGTCAAGTTCCTGACCCGTGTACAGGATGAAGACCTTGCCGTTGACGGCGCAATGACCGACGTCAAGGGCGACCGCGGCTTGGCGCCTTCCAAGCAGGCTGACCCAGACCTGTTCCTGCACGTTGTGGAACGCACCCCGGACGGTGTTTATGTGACCGGTGCAAAGGCACACCAGACCGGTTTTGTCAATTCCCATGAAGTGCTGGTTATGCCGACCATCGCAATGCGTGAAGGCGACGAAGATTATGCGATTTCTTTTGCCGTGCCGACCGATGCCGAAGGCATTACCCTCATCTATGGCCGCCAGTCCTGCGACACCCGCAAGCTGGAAGAATACAACGACATTGACGTTGGCAACAAGGTTTATGGCGGGCATGAAGTCCTGGTTATCTTTGACCGCGTATTTGTGCCGAACGACCGCATTTTCCTCAATGGTGAAGTGCAGTTTGCCGGTATGATTGTTGAACGTTTCGCTGGCTATCACCGTCAGAGCTATGGCGGCTGCAAAGTTGGCGTGGGTGACGTACTGATCGGCGCTACCGCCCTGGCCGTTGAAATGGCTGGCGCCGCAAAAGCTTCCCATGTCAAGGATAAGCTCATCGAAATGACCCATCTGAACGAAACCCTTTACTGCTGCGGCATTGCCTGCTCATCCCAGGGCAGCAAGACCAAATCCGGTAACTATCTCATCGACCTGCTGCTGGCAAATGTCTGCAAGCAGAATGTTACCCGTTTCCCATATGACATTGCACGGCTGGCACAAGACCTCGCTGGCGGCGCAATGGTTACCCTGCCTTCTGAAGCAGATTTCCGCCATCCGGAACTGCATGATTACATCGACAAATATTTCCGCGGCGTAGACTCTGTGCCGACCGAAGACCGTATGCGTGTGCTGCGCCTCATCGAAAACATGACCATGGGCACCGCCGCTGTCGGCTATCTGCCGGAATCCATGCACGGCGCAGGTTCCCCGCAGGCACAGCGCATTATGATTTCCCGTCAGTCCAACATGGCAATGAAGAAAGAACTGGCTAAGAAAATCGCCCGCATTAGCTAAAAAAACCAAATTGTCACCCAGGGTTTGCAGGCGCCTTTTGCCGGGCGCCTGCACCTGGCTATGACAAGGTTTGCCGGAGGCGCGCCCATGCTGCAATGCACTGTGAAATTCTGCGGCGGCTGCAACCCGCGGTATGACCGCGGCGAAGCTTACCGCCAAATCCGCGAAGCACTGTCCGGCACGGCGCAGTTTTCCCTGCCGGAGGCAGGACAGCATTATGATGTGCTGCTCATCCTCCGCGGCTGCACCGGCTGTGAATACCTTTATGAAGATATCCCTGCTGCCCACCGGCTGGTCTGCACCTGCACCGGGGATATGGACGGCATCATCAAAACGGTGCGGGAAATTGCATCCCGCCCTATAAATACAACAAAAGAGGATTGATTGACATGAAGAAAGTAAAAGTTCTGACCGCCGATGAGGCTGCCCTGCTGGTCAATGATGGCGATACCATTTCCACTGGCGGCTTTGTTAGCTGTGCCTGCCCGGAAGCGCTTTCCATCGCTTTGGAAAAACGTTTCCTTGAAACCGGTCATCCAAAAGACCTGACCCTGTTCTTTGCAGCAGGTCAGGGTCACCGCGACGGCACCGGCGGCGACCATTACGGTCATGAAGGCATGACAAAACGTGTTGTCGGCGGTCACTGGGACCGTGCCCCCAAGCTTGGTGATTTGGCGCTTGCCAACAAAATTGAAGCGTATAACCTGCCGCAGGGTGTTATTACCCATATGTACCGCGATATTGCGGCGCATAACATCGGCACCATTACCCATGTTGGGCTGTATACCTTTGCTGACCCCCGCAACGGCGGCGGCAAGCTCAATTCCTGCACCAAAGAAGACCTCGTTAAGCTGATTAACATTGAAGGCGAAGAACGCCTGCTGTATAAGGGCTTCCCGATTGACGTATGCTTTGTCCGCGGCTCCTATGCTGACGAATATGGCAACTGCACCGTTCACCGTGAAATCGGCCCGCTGGACGTTACCGCGCAGTGCCAGGCAACCAAGAACTCTGGCGGCAAGGTTATTGTACAGGTCGAAAAGATTGTACAGGGCGGCTCGCTTGACCCGAAACTGGTTAAAATCCCCGGCATTTATGTTGACGCGATTGTTGTCGGCTCTGTGGAAGACAATATGCAGTGCTTGGGTATGCCGTATGACGGCGCACTGACCGGCGAATTCCGTATCCCGGTTGACGCAATCCCACCAATCCCGCTGGATGCGAAGAAGATCCTTGCCCGCCGTGCCGCAATGGAGCTGCCAAAGGATGCAATTGTCAACCTCGGCACCGGCGCACCCGAAAAAATCGCGAATGTTGCCGCGGAAGAAGGCATTTCCGACAATATGACGCTGACCGTCGAAGCCGGTTCTATCGCTGGCGTACCGTATGGCGGCACCCAGTTTGGCGCTGCTGCAAACTCTATGGCAATCCTCGACCATAATGTGCAGTTTGACTTCTATCAGGGCGGCGGTTTGGATGTCGCGTTCCTTGGTCTGGCAGAAACCGCACCAAACGGCGACCTGAACGTTTCCAAGTTCGGCACCCGTCTGGCTGGCGCCGGCGGCTTTATCGATATCACCCAAAACGCGAAAAAGGTTGTTTACTGCGGCACCTTCACCGCAAAGGGGCTGAAAACCGAATGCCGTGACGGCAAACTGGTCATCACCCAGGAAGGCGGCAAGAAGAAGTTCGTCAACCAGGTTGAACATATCACTTTCTCCGGCGTTTATGCCAACAAAGTACATCAGCCAGTTTTGTATGTCACTGAACGCGCTGTGTTTGAGCTGCGTGAAAAGGGCGTTACCCTCATCGAAATCGCACCGGGCATTGACCTCCAAACCCAGGTGCTTGACCAGATGGAGTTCACCCCAGAAATCGCTTATCAGGAAGACGGCACCATTAAGCTGATGGATGCCCGCATTTTCCGCGATGAGCTGATGGGTTTGGATAAGGACTAAGCATTATATATAATTTTTAGCAAGTTTTATTGTGCATGGTGCTGAAATTGTTAAATAAATAACAAATTTGCCGCACCGGTCTTTTCAACCGCTCCGCTCTTTGATAAAATAATAACGAAGTTGGGGGAGGCGTCCTCCCTCCCCCGCTTGCCGATATATACCAAGGCGTTTTCACGCCGCCGGAAAGAAAAGGAGAAGAATCCTATGAATGTTTACATCTGTTCTGCTGCCCGTACTGCAATCGGTACCTATGGCGGTACCCTGCGCGACGTTCCCGCTGCAAAGCTCGGCACCGTTGCCGCAGAAGCTGCCATTGCCCGCGCTGGCATTGATAAGGAAATTATTGATGAAGTGATGTTCGGTCAGGTATTGCAGGGCGGCGTTGGTCAGAACGTGGCACGTCAGGTGCTGGTTGGCGCTGGCTTGCCAATTACTACCCCGGCAATGACCCTCAACAAGGTTTGCGCTTCTTCTATGCGCGCGATTTCCCTCGGTTCCCAGATTATCCGTTCGGGCGAAGACCAGGTTATGCTGGTTGGCGGCTGCGAATCCATGTCTGGCGCACCCTATATTTCCCGGAACATGCGCTGGGGCGCACGTATGAACGACGTGAAAATGGTCGATATGATGGTTTATGACGGCGTATTTGACGTATTCAACCAGTATCATATGGGCATCACCGCGGAAAATGTTGCTGAAAAATATGGCATCACCCGCGAAATGCAGGATCAGATCGGCTACGAATCCCAGATGAAGGCTGCCAAGGCAATTTCCTCTGGTCGCTTCAAGGACGAAATTGTTCCAGTTGAAGTCAAGAAAAAGAAAGAAACCGTTATCTTTGACACTGACGAACACTGCCGTCCACAGACCACCCTCGAAGGTCTGGCAAAACTGCGCCCGGCATTCAAAAAGGATGGCGGCACCGTTACCGCTGGCAACGCTTCCGGCATCAACGACGCAGGCGCTGCTATGATTATTGCTTCTGAAGATTTTGTCAAGGCACATGGCCTCAAGCCGCTGGCAAAAATCCGTGCGTTCGGTTCTGTCGGCTGCGACCCATCCATCATGGGTGTTGGCCCGATTGAATCCACCCGCCAGGCACTCAAGCGCGCAGGACTCACCGTTGCTGACCTTGATCTGGTTGAATCCAACGAAGCATTTGCCGCACAGGCTGCCGCTGTCAACCGTGAACTCGGCTTCAATATGGACGTTGTCAATGTCAATGGCGGCGCTATCGCACTTGGTCACCCAATTGGCGCGGCTGGCTGCCGTATCTCCACCACCCTCATTTATGAAATGATTAAACGCGATGCAACTTTGGGTCTTGCAACCATGTGCATCGGCGGCGGCATGGGCGAAGCGCTCATCGTAGAACGCGACGAACTGTGCAAATAAAACCAATGCGCCTCATTTTCGGGCGCTGAAAACCCCCGTAAACTTTCCCGCAGCAGGGAAACCTGCTGCGGGGGTTTTGGCTTGCTTTGGCGGGCCGATAAATCTGACAATTTTAATATGGAAGGGAAGTCTTACCAATGACCGATGTAATCGTCGAAAAACAGGGCCATGTTGCCGTTGTCAAAATCGAGCACATGAAAGCAATGAATGCACTGTCCACCGATATGTATGCACAACTGGAAGAAGCTTTCGACCAGGTTGCAGGCATGGATGATGTATACTGTGTTGTCCTGACCGGTTCTTCCACCGTCAACAAGAAGGGCAAAACCGTAAACTCTTTTGTTGCAGGCGCTGATATTGCGGAAATGTCTACCAAAACCTGTGCAGAAGGCAAACTGTTCGGCAATGAATCCAACCGTGTATGCTGGAAGATTGAAAACTTCAAGCGCCCGGTCATTGCTGCCATCAACGGCTTCTGCCTGGGCGGCGGCTGTGAACTGGCTATGTCTTGTGATATCCGTCTTGCCTCTGAGAACGCCGTATTTGGTCAGCCAGAGGTCGGCCTAGGCATTACCCCTGGCTGCGGCGGAACACAGCGTCTGGCGCGTCTGGTGGGCCTTGGCAAGGCAAAGGAAATGCTCTATACCGCACGCGGCAACTACTCGGCACAGGATGCGCTGGCAATGGGTCTTGTCAACTATGTCTATCCGCTGGAAAGCCTGATGGATGAAGCACTGAAACTGGCAAATGAAATTGCCGCACAGGCACCGATTGCGGTTGCGCTGGTGAAGGAAGCTGTCAACGTTGGCATGCAGACTGACCTCAATTCCGCGCTGAAGTTTGAAGGCAACTGCTTTGGTCAGTGCTTTGCAACCGAAGACCAGAAATATGGCATGGCATGGTTCCTCGACAAGAACCGCGACAAGCCCGCAAAAGAATTTAAGAACAAGTAATCTGTAAAATCACCACGGCGTAAAAGAATCAAAGAAAACATCAGAGAGATTGAGGAGAACAACATGAAAGTTTGTGTTTTTGGCGCTGGCATGATGGGTGCCGGTATTGCGCAGGTATTTTTGACCGCAGGGCATGACGTTGTGCTGGCGGACGTGCAGCAGCCATTTGTTGATTCGGGTGAGCTGCGCATTTACAAAGGCTTGGACTTTTTGCTGGAACGCGGCAAGATTGACGCGGATTTCCGCAAGGATTGCCAACGCCGTTTGGTAACAACCATTGACAAGGATCTGGCTGCTGACGCCGACTTTGTGATGGAAGTTATCGTTGAACGCATGGATATCAAAAAATCCCTGCTCAAAGAGCTGGACAAAATCTGCCCGGACAAAACCATCTTTGCTTCCAACACTTCTGCGATGTCCATCACCGAAATGGCTGCCGCGATCCCACACCGTGCAACAAAGTTTGTCGGCTGCCACTTCTTCAACCCGGCACCAGTTATGAAACTGGTTGAAGTTGTCCGCGCGATTCAGACCTCGGATGAAACTTTCAATTTTGCATTTGACCTGATGAAATCGGTTGGCAAGACCCCAATCAAGGTCGAAGAAGGCCCTGGTTTCGTTGTAAACCGTATGCTGATCCCAATGATGAACGAAGCCATCAGCATTTATGCCGACGGCCTGGCATCTGCCCATGATATTGACCGCGCCATGCAGCTTGGCGCCGGCATGAAATCCGGCCCGCTGCACACCGCTGACCTGGTTGGGCATGACGTCAACCTGGCAATCATGGAAACGATCCATAACGAAACTGGTGACCCGCGTTACCGTCCACATCCGCTGCTGCGTAAAATGGTACGTGCTGGCTGGCTGGGCATTAAGACCGGTAAGGGCTTCTTTGAATATGACCGCAACGGCAAGGAAGTTTTGCCGGACAGCGAAAAAGAAGCTGCTGGTAAAAAGAAATAACTTCCCACTTAAAGTATGCAGGAAAACCGGGGCTTTTGCCCCGGTTCTTTTTTACCCGAAATATCCATTCATCATGAACTCTGTTAATCCGCTGATATGCAGAAAAGCCGGGCAGATATCCAAGTCCTTAATCACCATGGAGAGGGTTCATAATGAAACCGGTGACCCGCGTTACCGTCCACATCCGCTGCTACGTAAAATGCCCTGGCTGGCTGGGCATTAAGACCGGTAAGGGCTTCTTTGAATATGACCTGGGCGGCAAGGAAGTTTTGCCGGACAGCGAAAAAGAAGCCGCTGGTAAAAAGAAATAACTTCCCACTTAAAGTATGCAGGAAAACCGGGGCTTTTTGCCCCGGTTCTTTTTTACCTGAAATATCATTCGTCATGAAACTGCGGTTACCATTTATTCCAGTGGACTTTGTTTTCTACGGTTGCTTTGACTTGTGCGGGCAGCTCTGCATCCTTATGCGGATAACCGAGAATGACCAGAGTGGGAAGATACCAGCCATCTGGGATTTTCAAAAACGCTTTGATTTGTTCTGGTTCTTTTTTGACTGGAATGTGTACCACAGACCCCAGCCCCTCCGCAGTTGCGGCAAGAAGCATATTTTCGACCAATGCCCATGTGGCACCATAATCCATCAGACCATAACCGTTCTTATCTTCAGTCATCGGATATTTCTGTTTAAAAAACGGTAGGACGACACACGCACATTCCTCAATCATACTGCGCTGGCGTGGATAAGCAATTTTAAACATTTCCTGCTGAGGCGTCTTGGGTTCTGTGATACGGCATGGATAGGGACGAACAATCTGCGCAAGGTCATGAATAATGGTTTTATCCGTCAGCGTTACTAGCTCCCACCGCCGTTGATGGTTGGAGGACGGAGCTTTCAGCCCAGCATCCAAAATCCGCTCCAACGCCTCCCTTGGAATTTTTATATCATCAAATTGCCGAATGCTTCTCCTTTTATTCACAACTTCGTAAAATTCCATGATTATGGTTCCTCCGTTTGCTGATGCATTAATCTTGTTAAATTCTTTGTAAATGCCCGTGACAGGTCAATCAACTGTTCTTGTTCTTCTGGTGAAAACATGGACATCGCAGTTTCTTCCGCCCATGTGATATGACGAACCACGCTTTCACAGTAAGCCTTGCCTGCATCAGTCATTCGGACTATTTTAGTCCGCTTGTTTTCCGGCACTTCAGTGACGGTAACATAACCGTCTGCCAAAAGATTTTTGATAATTAGATTTACGGTTTGCTTAGACTGAAAAGTTCGTTGGCAAATTTCCCTTTGCGTTATTCCACCTTTGGCATAGAAATCGTCATAATAAAGAACATTAACTACCAGCAGCGTTTTCATTAACATTCCATTCTGCTTAGCGTACTCATCATACAGCGCAAACTGCGCATCCCTAAATTTACAGTACAGATAAGCATTTTTCTTATCTTCTCTGGTTATTTTACTCACCTTCAAAAAGTCAATTCCAATACGGTCAATTTATTTACTATAATAGATTAACACATCCGCTAAACCATGTCAAGGGTAAAAAAAACAGGACTCATGCAGGAAATTCCATGCGTAAGCCCTAAGCGATGCTGCATACCTTTATGTTTACTACAAAAACATATATGTTTCCATTTTTTCTTTTATCGCATTATCCATCATAAATCATAAAATTTTATGCACAATATTTTAAACGTCAAAAAAACACAGCATCAAATTTCTTTACTTCCCGTTTATTGGCACCAAATTGGTGAAAATCCGAATTGACGCTTTTGTCATTTTGCACAAAAAAATATTGATTTCCTTTCATAATTGGGCGCAAATATGCGAAATTTGTCATAATTACTGTAATTACTCCCAAAAAAACAAAGGTGTTTTTGACGAAAACAACGATTTTTTGAAAAATGCTGGATTTCTTTCGCAAATCATGTATAATATTAGGTAGATATATTGTCTTAGAAGAATAGGCGCACAAAAAACGCTGCCGCGGCAAATGCAACAAGATCCCCCGCAAGCGCCGCTGGTACCGCATAGCGTGTGCCCTTCATCCCAAGGTGCCCACAGTATAAGCTTATCGTATAAAGGCTTGTTTCCGATGCGCCCAGCATCACTGCGGCTACCCGCCCAGGGTAGCTGTCCACACCGGACAAGCGGATAATCTCACTGCCCAGCGCAAGCCCTCCCCCGCCGCTTACCGGCTTTAACAGGACAAGCGCTGTGCATTCCTCTGGGATGCCCAATAAGGCCATATATGGGGATAACAGCTTGCCTGCGATGTCAATGCAGCCTGAAGCGCGCAGCATATAAACTGCCGCGAGCAGGCCCACCAGCGTCGGCAGGATGCTGACTGCGGTTGCCAAACCCTTTTTGGCGCCCGCAAGGAAAGTGGGGAACACGTCCACGCCATTATACAGAGCGTAAAGCCCAACCCCAGCGAGGATTGCAGGTATCAGCATTGGCAGCCTCCTTCTTTAGATGGGTGCTGGACGCTGTTTTGGGGCGAATTTGAAAACTTTTTTTGCGCACCCGACAGGTTGCGACAGCATTCGCTCCCAAAATCGTGGATAATACTGATTGTAAACTGGTTTTACAACATATGACTCCCTTTCCCCCTATTTCCCGATGTCAGGGAAAACCGGGCGCAGCACATGCGCCATAACCAGCACGGCTGCCACAGAGCTGGCTGACGCGCACCAGACCGCTGGCATAATGTCAAACGGCTGGGCGGCGCCAAAGCCCGCGCGAATGGCTGCCACCGTGGATGGGATAAGCTGTATGGATGCTGTATTGAGCACAACCAGTGCCAGCACCGCATCCGGCGTACCGCGCCGCCCTGCCGTATCATAAAGCCGGGATGCTGCCCGCAGCCCAATCGGTGTTGCAGCATTGCTTAAACCAAGCAGATTTGCTGTAACATTGGCGCTGACCAGTTCCATGGCTTCTTGATCGGCAGCCGCTTTGCCAAACAATGCGCGAAGCGCTGGGCGGAGCAGCCCTTCTATCCTCCCCGCAATGCCGGAAGCGGATACCAGCTCCATGATGCCGGACCAAAAGCACATCAGCCCTGTTATGTCAATGATCAGTTTCACCGCTGCCGCAGCACCTTCCGCCGCCGCAGCCGACACTGCATCAACTCTGCCGGTCAGCAGCCCGCAAATCAGGCTGAGCGCTAAAAATCCTACCCATACTCTTGAAAGCAATGTGTATCCCCCCTCACATCAAAATCCCATCCTCCCCAAAGCCTGGGCTGACAATTATCAATCATAATATATGCAATATGCACAGAAAGGTAAGGAATTTACTATGAAATCTACTGGTATCGTAAGAAAAGTTGACGAACTCGGCCGCATCGTACTGCCTATCGAACTGCGCCGCACACTGGATATCGAAGTGAAAGACGCACTGGAAATTTATGTTGATGGCGCGCAGATTATCCTCAAGAAGTATGAGCCTGCCTGCATCTTCTGCAGCAATGCAAAAGACGTTATCAACTACAAAGGCAAGAATATCTGCCGCGAATGCCTGGCAGAAATGGCTGCAAAAGGCGTCGGCCAATAATTTGCTACTTACTGGGCTGCTGACCCCGCATAGCATCCAATTTCAAATGAATGCGAATAAAACGGTGTATCTTGATGGATATGCCGTTTTTTTATTTTTTCCGGTACTTTTCACGGGTTGCCATCCCGCCGCGAATGTGTCGTTCGTTTTTATTTTTGCTGAGCACCTGCTGTACTTGTATATATAAAATCCGGTTTAAATGCTCCAGCCGGGATGTGATATCTTTATGTACCGTTGATTTGCTGACGCCAAACCGTGCCGCCGCCTGACGTACTGTTGCCTCATTTTCAATGATATATTGTGCCAGGCTGATCGCCCGTTCCTCCGGCAAGCCCTTCACGCTGCTCCCCCTTTTCGTTGGTGGTCTGTTTTCATTGTATGCGGGGACTCCTATGTCAAGAACTGTTTTCCGGGGATATTGATTGCTAAATGAAAAAAGCTGCACAAATCTATATCCTGTATTTTTATGAATATACAGATGCAGCAGGCATAAAAAACCTTTTTAAGCAAAGGACAAGATATTCCTCCCTGCTCCTTGACAGGCTGTTTTTTTCCTGCCTTTTGCGATTGCTATTCCCTGCCTTTCAGTGGTATAATAGCAACAGTAAAACAAAGATAAATCCAGGATGGTGGAATGTAAATGTATGAAAAAATTACCTTATCAAATGGGATTCGTGTCCTGACAGAATATGTGGAACAGGTGCGCTCTGCATCTGTCGGGATTTGGGTGGGCAATGGCAGCCGCCACGAACCTGTTCATTTGAATGGTATCTCCCACTTTATTGAACATATGATTTTCAAAGGCACAGATAAACGCTCCGCACAGCACCTTGCCATTGCAATGGATGCCTTAGGCGGACAGTTTAATGCTTTCACAACCAAAGAATGTACCTGCTATTATATGAAAGTGCTGGATAGTCATATCCAAACCGGCATATCAATCCTGGCAGATATGTTCCTGCATTCACAATTTGCTGACAGCGATATTGAATTGGAACGCGGCGTTGTTTTGGAAGAAATTGATATGTATGAGGACAACCCTGAAGATACTGTCACCGAAAAATTATTTGAACGCTGCTTTTCAGATGGCTCCCTGGGACTGCCTGTCCTGGGCACTGAACAAACACTTGCCGCATTTAACAACAATGTGCTGCATCAATATGTCAGCACCCATTACCGCCCTACTGATACGGTGATTGCAATATCCGGTCACTTTAATCAAGCGGATTTGGATTATATCTGCACATTGTTTGAACCGATGCGGGGCAGTGGACACAACCAAACCAACTCTGCCGCTTACCGCCCACGGATTATACTGCGTCCAAAGGATATCGAACAAAACCATATCTGCTTGGGCTTCCCTGGTCTTCCATGTGGATCTAAGGATAAATATGCCTTGCAGATTTTATGTTCTATTATTGGCGGCGGGATGTCCTCCCGGCTGTTCCAAACCGTGCGTGAGCAAAATGGTTTGTGCTATTCCATTTATTCGTTCCGCTCCAGCTATCAGGATGCTGGGATGTTATCCATTTATACCGCTTTGGGCAAAACCACAGAGGAAAAAGCAATCCCACTCATTTGCCAGGTGCTGCGCGATTTCTGTAAAGAAGGCCCCATTGGCGATGAGCTGAGCCGCTGCCGTGAACAGCTAAAAGCAAATATTTTGATGGGCATGGAAAATACCAGCACACGGATGCACCAGCTTGGGCAAGGGGAACTGATGCTTGGGCGTGTGGTGCAATCGGATGAACTCATTCAGCAGTATGATGCTGTCACTTCGGAACAAATCATGGCGCTAGCGCGGGAAGTGCTTGATTTTAATAAAATATCCATTTCTGTGGTTGGGCAGCTTTCTACGCCGCTCTATTATAAAAATCTGCTTTCTTAAACAACTTGGAGGGGATCGAAATTGCAGGATTATTGCTTATATTCCGCTGCACGTTTCCAATTGCTTTCCGCAAAAAACACAACCCCTTGGGATACATAACTTCATTTTGTAAATCCCCTTTTTCGGGTTATGCCAGAAAAGGGGATTTTTCTTGCAAGAATCCTGGCAATATGATAAAATAATAAAATCAGCCGATGGCAAAACGCGAAATTTGAATTAACCCCGGTGAAGATTATGATTTTTAATTCCGTTCAGTTCCTGATATTTTTCCCAATTGTCACTGTGCTTTATTTTGCTTTCCCGCTGCGCTGCCGCTGGGTTTGGCTGCTTGTCAGCAGTTATTATTTTTATATGTGCTGGAACCCACGCTATGCCGCTTTGATTGCTGCCAGTACAGCCATTACGTTTTGCAGCGGCTTACTCATCCAGCGCGAAACCCGGAAACCACCAGAAGCACAGCGAAAAAAACGTTGGGTCGTGCTCAGTTTCCTATTAAACCTTGCAATCTTATTTTTCTTTAAATATTGGGGCTTTTTCTCCCAAAATGTGATTGCACTTGGCGGTCTGTTTGATATTCAAATCCAAATGCCGCAATTTGATATCCTGCTGCCCGTTGGCATTTCCTTCTATACCTTCCAGGCACTTAGCTATACGATGGATGTTTATCGCGGCGAAATTTATGCCGAGAAAAATTTCTTCAAATATGCGCTGTTTGTTTCTTTTTTTCCACAGCTTGTTGCCGGGCCGATTGAACGTTCTAAAAATTTACTGGTACAGGTCAACCAGCCCCATATCTTTGACCCTGACCGCGCCCGTGATGGGATGCTGCTGATGCTTTGGGGCTTTTTTCAAAAAGTTGTGATTGCTGACCGCATTGCCACTTTAGTCGACCATGTTTATAATAATTGGAATGAGGTCGCCGGCATTTCTATCGTTTTGGCAACTATTTTATTTGCTGTGCAAATTTACTGCGATTTTGGCGGCTATTCTGATATCGCTATTGGCGCCGCCCAAATTCTGGGCTTCCGTCTGATGGAAAACTTCCGGCAACCATACCTATCCAAATCCTGCGGCGAATTTTGGCGGCGCTGGCATATTTCGCTTAGTTCCTGGTTTCGGGATTACCTATATATCCCTTTGGGCGGCAACCGCAAAGGGAAAACCCGCAAACATCTTAACAATTTCATCACGTTCCTCGTGTCCGGGTTATGGCATGGTTCGCAATGGAGTTATGTCGTTTGGGGCGGTTTAAACGGGATTTATCAAATTATCGGCGATATTTTGAAACCTTTCCGGCAAAAAATGATCCGTACCCTGCATATTCCACAGCATTCTAAACTTTGGTCTGCCGTG
Source organism: uncultured Butyricicoccus sp. (assembly GCA_964017555.1). Taxonomy (GTDB): domain Bacteria; phylum Bacillota; class Clostridia; order Oscillospirales; family Butyricicoccaceae; genus Butyricicoccus_B. Next base: position 31,341 of record CAXHNU010000024.1, read on the forward strand.
CGTATTTTAATGACATTTTGTTTCATTGATTTTGCATGGTTATTTTTCCGTGCGCCAAGTTTTATGACGGCAATGTCGATGATCCGCCGCACAATTACTGGATTATATCCCGAATCTTTGTTGACGCCTGGCCCGGATGGCTCGGTGACATCGCTTGGGCTTTATACCTTGGGACTGGATATTGCCGAATTTTGGTTGGCAATCACTGCAATATTGATCCTGATCATTGTTGATTTGATCAAAGAAAAACGCCCAATGCGTCCATATATTACAAAATTACCGCTTGTTCCGCGCTGGGCTTTTTATTTGATCTCCCTTTATGTTATCCTGATTTTTGGTGCATATGGTCCCGGTTTTGACGCCGCCGCCTTTATCTATTTCCAATTCTAAGGAGGGTTTGCATGAGCAGAAATAAAAAATTCCTTTTGCAGGCAATTGCTTTCTGCCTGTTGTTCCTCCTTACTTTTTTCCCGATTCAAGAAATCTTTGTGCGCAAATCGCTGGTGACACCTTGGGATATGACCAATAAAATTTCCGGTTTCTATCATGAACCAGAAAATGAATTTTCTGTGATATATTTTGGTTCCTCCCATGCCTATGCTTCCTTTTCTCCTTTGCAAATTTGGAAAAATACAGGCGTGAAAAGTTATGTTTTTGCAACCCAGAAGCAGCCAATGTGGGCAAGTGTTTCCTATCTGAAAGAGGCGCTGAAAACGCAATCGCCAAAGCTTGCTATTTTAGAATGTAATATGTTGTATGACGATGCCGAATATATGGATGAAGCAACAAATCATTCCTTCATGGATGATATCCCATTGAGTATCAATAAACTGGAACTTGCGCAGATTTCTGCCGAAAAACAAGATCAGTTGCCGCTGGTTATCAATTTCCTGATGTACCATTCCCGGTGGTCAACGCTGACCAAAACTGACTTTACATTCCGGCGCAGTCAGGTAAAGGATAACAGCAAAGGGTTTGTGATTCTGCCGCCCAAATTCGGCGGTCCGGAAATTGTGCATCCGGATTTAAGCGACGCGCATGGCAGCCTGCCGATTAGTGAGAAAAATGAGCATTATTTGCGGGAATTTATTGAAATTTGCCAGCAAAATGATATTGATTTATGGCTGGTGAAATCCCCTTGCAATATTTGGCCCGACCACTACCGCAAAATCCTTTCCGCAAAAGAAATTGCGGC